>JACZYA010000118.1 GCA_022571295.1 Acidobacteriota bacterium
CCACATACACGGTGAGTTGTCGCCGCACCATGCGGCGGGCGGTCAACGCAGGGTTGAAGCGGAGCGAGCGGCTCTGTTCCTGTTCAAATGCAGGGCTGTCCGCAGGAAATCGCGGTTGTTTGGTAGCTGTCAGTTCGCTCCCATCGGACGGGGCAATGGCAACGAGCTTATGAACACCGCTGATTTGCAGATAGGGAAGCGCAAGCGGGATAGATGCTTGGCGGCGGGCGAAGATGAGAAAGCTGGGGACGAACCAGCGCAGCGCAGCCACAACCCAGGAGCGGGCGGGAAAGGCAGCGCCCCAGCGCAGCAGACGTTGCCGCCAGTTTCGGCGGGGAAGATAGACCATGGCGCGGGTCCGCATGAAATCGAGAAAGAGGGCGAGGGCGCGGCTGTTTTCCACGTTGCCGGAAAGCCACGGGAGGTTGTAGGAGGGCCAGGCCCAAGCGAATGAGGTGGCGGCAAAGCCGGCGCGGCGCAAAAGTTGGCGGTAGCCACGCAGGCTATAGGTGTAGGTGCGATAGTCCCGCCAGCGCGAGGCAGTACGATAGACAGTACTGTCGTCAGGGTCGGGCCGGCGAAACCAGCGCACGGCCAGGGAGGCCAGCCGGCGCGGAAGCAGCGCGGTGTAAGGCAGGCCGCTGTGGTCGCGGCTGCCAGCAAAATTTCCGAAGCCGAAACGGTTTTCCACCCCGACATAGAGAACGCCGTTCGGTTTGAGCACGCGGTGAATTTCCTGGAGAAAGGCGGTCTGCAACTCCGTCACCGGCCGATCGAGGTTCACCAGTCCCACCCATTCCAGCACACCATTGGACACAACCAAGTCAAAGGATTGATCGGGGAAGGGAAGTGGAAACAGATTGCCGCGAACCAAGCGCAAGTTCCTGGCCCCGCGCCGTTCGGCATACGCCTGCTGGAAGCGCAGGCGTGGCCAAGTGCCGTCGAGGGACCAGACATGGCGGAAAAAGTGGCTGAGGCGAACGCTGAGACTCCCCCAGCCGCTGCCTAGGTCGAGGCAGGAGTCGAGAGTGAGGTTATCGAGGCAATGGAAGAGCCAGTCAATGCGTTTGTCTTCCGTGAGGTAGGCGGCCATATCGGGATTGTGAGAGGAAATGAGCCTGACGGCGGCATCGAAACCCTCACAGCGAAGCAACTCTGTGGCTTGCCAGGCGATTGGTTCCGGGACCTCGCCCCAGTAGTAGTCACCCGCCTGAGGCCAGAAGTCTGGGATGGCGTCGCGCACTGGATACCGTGTTTCACAGGTGGGGCAGAGATACCGGGCGGGAGTGGCGTCGAGTGTTGTTTTGCAGGTGGGACAGATAAAATTCATCAGTTTGTTGTTCCGGTCAAGGTTTCTCGTACAAGTTGGCTTACGTCACGGGCCAGGGAAGGCGCAGCGGTGAGCCCGGGAGATTCAATTCCCACCAGGTGGATGATGTGCGGGTAAGCAGGGTCGCGGGCAACCACGAAATCTTCCGCGCTGTGGCGGTCGGGAGGCGTGAGCTTGGGACGCAGGCCGGAGTAGGCCGGGCGCAGGTCGTCCGGTTCGAGCTGGGGCAGGAGTTTCCGGGCGCGGGCACAGAAAGACTCCCGCGGCTCCAGCGCATTCTCGTAGTCGTTCTTGTCGTTCACGTAGCGGGCATTGGGTCCCACCAGCAAAGTTCCCCACAGCGTCTTGGTCAGGTGTACGCCCAGTCCGTGGCCGCTGGGGTCCGGCGCCGGATAGACCAGGCCGTTGACCAGGTGGGCTTTGGCGGCGACTACTTCCCAGTACTCGCCCCGGCAGGGATAGATTGTGTATCGGTGGTTGCCGCACAGTGCCGCCACTTCGTCGGCAAACAGCCCCGCCGCATTGATAAGAACCCGGCATTCCATTTCGCCGGCTTGGCGGGCGGAGACTCGAACAAAGCCGGAGTCCGGCGCCACCGTCTCCAGCTTTGCGGCGGTTGCAATGTGAGCCCCGCGTTGCTGCGCCAGGGCGGCGTAGGTCTTGACCAAGTGCTCGCTGTCCACCAAGCCCGTCGAGGCCAGCCGGAGCGCGCAGCAGCCGGCCACGTTCGGCTCCCGCCGCCTGAGTTCGGATTCTGTAATCAATTCAATGCCCTCGACCCCATTTTGCTTTCCGCGGGCGAGCAACGATTCCAGCGTGGTTTTTTCTTCCGCGGTAGTCGCGACGATTAGCTTGCCGGTCCGTTTGTACGGCACACCGTGCGCCGCGCAGAACTCGTAGGTGAGCCGGTTGCCTTCCACGCAGTGCCGCGCTTTGAGCGAGTCGGGCGGGTAGTACACGCCCGAGTGGATGACGCCGCTGTTGCGGCTGCTGGTCGCCATGCCCACTCGGGGCAGCTCTTCCAGGACGAACACGTCCCTGGTGTGCAGCGCGACTTCAGCCGCAATTGCGCAGCCCACAATCCCGCCGCCTACGATGATGACGTTGGCGCGCTCCATACGTTTACTCCTCCGGTCAATTTACACCAAAGCGCAGACGATGCGAAATCAACGTGTGTCCTGGAACCACAGCGGTAAGGTTGGCTAGCGCTTGCTTGCGCGCGGGGGAACAGGGTGCTCGGAGCCGAAGCGAAACTCGAAGGGAAACAGCTGGGAAAGGCGTCGCAGGGTGAAGTCAGGGCGTTCGAGTGGCTGGAGATGTTGCTCCGGGTTCGTTGTTCCAAGCTGAGCGTGACTTTGACCTGACCCCCTAAAACTGCTCCAACTCTAAATGTGAAATCCCGCTTCCAATCCCTCTTCCGCCGCATGAACTTCCCGAAGTAGGGTTCTTGCGCAGGCGTGAGTATTAGTTGACAGCTTTCGAGCGACAGAATTAAGCTAACAGCGAGGTCGGTTCCCTGTCTCAACAAAGGAAGGGAATGTGTCCCAAAAAGTCGAACCCCGTAGCCTGAGTAGACAGTACAGGTGGCAGCAGAAAAAGGTTGCAGCAGGATGTTGCCAGATATGCGGAAAACCACGGCGACGATATGCATACTACTGCGACGAACATCAACGAACGCATCTCCTCGTGAAACACCGCAGTCTTGGTCGGCAGAAACAGAGGAAAGCAAGATAAGATTTCCTTCCGCCGCATGAACTTGCTGGAGTAGGCTCGTGCCTAGCCGTGCTACTCGGCGCGTGCGACTAGGTCGGACGCAGTTGTTCTTTCCAATACGTGACCGTCCTTTCCACTCCTTTCCGAAATTCCACTTTGGGTTGCCAGCCGAGTGAATTCCTCGCCAGCGCTGCGTCCAGGCAAATACGATCAATTTCCCCGGGGCGCTTCTGCTCAAAAACCGGCTCCACCACGGTGCCTACCGCATCACGCACGGTCCGGAACACCTCCGAATCCTTAATTTCCTTTCCCCAACCCAGGTTGAACACGGCGCACTGTTCGTAGTCGAGAGCGCGAAGATTGGCGTCCACAAGGTCGTCGATGAACAGATAGTCACGGGTCTTATTTCCATCGCCGAAGATGCGCGGCTGTTCGCCCTTTAACATCTGCACGGCAAAGATCGCCACTACACCGGCCTCCCCTTTCGGATCCTGCCGGGGCCCATAGATATTCGGATACCGAAAGATGATGTAGCGTTGACCGCTGCTCTCGTAAAAAGATCGGAGATAAAGCTCGACCGTATACTTGCTGACGCCGTAGTTGGAAAGTGGCTGGGGTAAGCAATCTTCTTTCACCGGGAATCTGGTGGGCTCGCCGTAGATGGCCCCGCCGGAGGAGCTGTAGATGATCTTCTTGGTTTGCCATTTCACCGCCTGGCGCAACACGGCCAAGGAAGCAAAAATGTTTGTGCGGGCGTCATATTGGGGCTTGTCCCAGGAAAGGCGCACATTGACCTGGGCCGCATGGTGGCTAACTATCTCGGGCCGGAGATCACAAAACAAGGAATCCAGTGCAGCTTCGTCCAGTACGTCGATTTCGTGCAAGGGGATTTCTTTGGAAAGGTTTTCGCGCTTTCCGGCACTTAGATTGTCCACTCCAACGACCTTGTGGCGCGCGGCGTGGTAGGCCTCCGCGATGTGCGATCCGATGAAGCCGGCCGCGCCCGTAACAAGTATTCGAATTTGCCCTCCACCATCCGAAGGTCAGTGGACGGCTCTAAGATTGAAGGTCAGAGCGGGGTATCATAATCCAGAATTGGGCGAGGCGAGTGAAGATAGTTGTTATGAAGCAACAACAGAGCGTGGGGAGGGAAGTGATGCGAAAAGGCAAAGTATACGCTTTTCTGCTCCTGTCGAGGTGCACTTGTACTGCTTTCCTAACGGCGGTAGTGCCGCCACCAGATCATCAGTTGTGCGATCAACATTCCCACTGAATCCAATCCTAGATCTCTGATGGAGCCGGTCCGCATTGATGTGTGGCTCTGGTGAAACTCGTCCAGCCCCGCGATGAGCAAGGCCAGCAGGAGTGACGGCATGGCCCAGCGCCAGTGACGCGGCTCGAGGGAGTCCTGGCGCACGGCTCGGTAGAGCAGCAGGACCAGGACACCGTATTCCACTACATGGGCTAGCTTCCGGATGAGGTGGTGGACGGTTTCAATCGTCTGCGGGCTGAGGTCGGGAGAAAACGCGAGCAGGATGGCCCGGGTGAATCGGTGGGTCAGTCCCCCCTCAGTTGGTCCGAAGGTGTCGGTGGAGAAAAAAAAGATCAGTGCCACCCAAGCAATCACCGGGGCCCAGTAACCCAGGATCCTTCTCATCGAAGCCCGGGCCTATCTGCTATTGCTCGGTGATTGTCGCCAGACACGGAGGAGAGGTCAAAACCGGAAGTTCAGACCGCCGATTAGGGCCGTAGGGGTGGCGACGATCAGAGGCGTAATGCGTTCCCGCTTGTGCTGGCCCATGCGATGGAAGAGGTAGCTCACGGCTAAGGTCCCACCTACACCGATACCGTAACTGTAGGCGACCTGCCCCTTCCAGCCGCGCTCCGCGAAGGGTCGGGCGAGAGGATTGAACTCCTTGGTGTTGTCATGGCGAAGGGCTCGCTGCGTGGAGTAGGCATCAAGACTCTGGGCAGCGACGTTCAGCAGGAGGAGACGCGTGTTGGCTTGGTCCCAAAACGGATGGTCTTCTTCCTCTGCCAGCACTGCAGACGGAGACAGAATCAACATGGCGGCCAAAAGAATTTTTTTCATAGTGTTGAGATCCCTGTCCAAGCTCACAGGAGCAGGTAAGACCTCCACGTCTTCCTAAGCAACTCGGGTGCCAATAATCCGCGCCCATAACCCCTTAAATTGCTGTGAGTTCTGACGGCCGGAGAGCACGGAAGGATAGCGAATAGGGGGCGGCTGTTCTCTTTTTTGTGAAACCGAGGGTATTCTTTCTCTACCAACAATCCACTGGTTGGATCCATCCCTCGGGTCCTCGACAGATGTTTGGTAGCTAGCAACCTGCGGCCTCCCAGCATTCCACCACAGCTTTGCAGCTTTTCATCCCCTCGTACTCAGGTGTGTGAGAAGCTGAGAAGCTGGATGTACTACTGAGCCTGAGAGTCTAGGTGCGTTGACTTGCCTGCGGGGGCAGCCTAACATGAGCGCCGCGAGGGGGGCGTCTTTCCGTTGATTGGGCAGACCATCGCGCACTACAAGGTCACCGAGAAGATCGGCGGCGGGGGGATGGGTGTAGTCTATCGGGCCGAGGACACACGCCTGGGTCGCAGCGTGGCCTTGAAATTCCTATCCGATGAACGGCGGTCACCTTTTTCAAGGTCCAGAGTTGACGGGACTAGTACGTAGGATTAGCCTTTAAGAACCATAGGTGTTCCCGCAAAGGTTATGCAAAGTTGGAGAATCGGTCTGTATTCCGTTCGGTGCTCACTATTGCTCATAGTGATCGCCTGCGCCCTTGCAAGCAGCTTTGTGGGGGCGGGCGCTACTCCTTCGAGTGGGTCGGGTGAAGAAGTCAAACAGGCAGAGCCGGCGGTCGGCCAAGAGACGCCTCAAACGAAAGCCTATCTGATTCTCATCAGGGGTGAAGTCAACACTCGGCTCGCCCGGCGGGTTCGCGAGGCACTCGAAAAAGCGACTGAAGCGGGTGCGGGAGTGGCTATTGTCGAGATAGATACCTTCGGGGGCGAGTTGGTCGCAGCCGTCGAGATCCGGGATGCACTGTTGGATGCGCGTTTGCGCACCATCGCTTTCATCAACAAACGTGCCATCTCCGCCGGAGCGCTGGTGGCCCTGGCTACCCACGACATCGTGATGGCGCCGGGGGCGACGATTGGCGCAGCCACGCCCTTGCGGCTGACTTGGACAGGGCCTGAGCCGGCCGGCGAAAAGGTCATCAGCTATTTCCGCAAAGAGATGAAGGCCACGGCAGAGAGCCGGGGGCATCCGGGCGCACTGGCAGAAGCGATGGTAGACCCAGATGTGGTGGTTCCCGGCATAGTGGAGAAGGGTAAGCTGTTGACCTTAACCACCCAGGAAGCAGTACGGCTGAGCCTGGCGGCGGCTCAGAGTGAGAGTCTGGAACAACTCCTGCAAGCGTACAGCCTCGAGCTGCTTGCTGAGAGTCGAGCGGAGGCAGAGGCGGCGCGTGCCGTCGAACAGGCGAGGGGGCGCGGCTGGTTCGGGCAATTCCACGCCTGGCAGGTTTGGATCATTCTGGGCCTCATCTTTGCGTTGGCAGAAATGCTGATCCCCGGATTCTTCATCCTCTGGTTTGCGGTGGGCGCTTTCCTGGCATCCTTGCTGGCATTTCTGGGAGTGCCACGGGCCCTTCAGGTGGGCGTCTTTCTGGCCATCTCGTTTCTCCTGCTGGTGTTCTCGCGGACTATCTTTAAGAGTTACCTGTTGCGCAGCCGGGAAAGCGTCCCCACCAACGTCGAAGCTTTGAAGGGGCGCACGGGGCTGGTTCGGAAGGTGATCGATGGGAGTCTCAAGCCCGGCTACGTGAAGGTGGGTGGCGAAGTCTGGTCAGCTATCTGTGAAGACGGCGCGCAGATCGCCAAAGGCGCCAAAGTGGAAGTTCTCGAAGTAGTGGGAAACAAAGTCAGGGTCAAACCCGTTTAGGAGGACGCTATGGAATGGGTTGTCATCGTATTCGTGGTCGTCGGTCTCTTCACAGCCAAGAAAGGAATCCAGATCGTTCAGCAAGCCACGGTCAAGATAGTGGAACGGCTAGGGAAGTTCCACAAAGTGGCCCACAGTGGCATCAACTTCATCTGGCCCTACATGGATTCCATTCGGCCGTTTGTGTTGTCGGGCCAGCGGTCTGACTATGTGGACTTGCGCGAAAAGGTGATCGACTTCCCGCCCCAGCCAGTAATCACACGGGACAACGTCACCATGGAAGTGGACGCCGTGCTGTACTTCCAGGTTACCGACCCGATGAAAGCGGTCTACGAGATCGTGGACCTGGGGGCGGCCATCCACCAGCTTACTGTGACGAGCCTGCGGAACGTCATGGGCGAGCTGACCTTGGATGAAACCCTTACCTCCCGCGAGACGGTGAACGCTAAGCTTCGCGATATTCTCGATGAAGCCACGGACAAATGGGGAGTCAAAGTCAATCGCGTGGAATTGAAGAACATCGAGCCGCCGAGCGAGATTCGCGACGCGATGGCCAAGCAGATGAAGGCGGAGCGCGAACGGCGTGCCGTGGTCACCGAGGCGGAGGGGACAAAAGCGGCAGCCGTCTTGAATGCGGAAGGCGAACGCGACGCCGCCATTGCCAGAGCCGAGGGAGTAAAACGCTCCACCATCTTGAATGCGGAAGGCGTGGCCGAAGCACGGGTGAAAATCGCCCAGGCGGAGGCGGAGGCGCTCAAGCGCGTGCGGGGAGGGCTGGGCGACGCCAGCCCAGCGAACTACCTTATTGCCCTAAAGTACCTGGAGTCGCTCGAAAAGATTTCTGCCGGGCAGGCGACCAAGATCTTCCTTCCCTTCGAGGCCAGCGGCATTCTCAGCTCGCTGGGCGGCATCCGCGAGTTGCTCAGAACCGAGGAGACGAAACCCGCGAAGCGCGAGTAGTCCGGGTCGACATTGGCGGCAGGCCGCTGAGGGCTCCGGCGGCAAAGCGTATCGACTGCGCCTCTTGTGATTGACTACACCGTCAGGGGGAGGCCCGCCAGCAGCGCGGCTCGCTCCGGCATCGGCACCACTACGAACTCCCTCGGCGAATGCGCGCCGCCTTGCACTACGCCCCGCGCTTCCATGACCTCCTCCGCCGCCTGAACTTGCTGGAGTAGGCCTGCGGAAACACTACCTCAAAGGTTGAGTATAGGGGAATAGGGTTCACTTCCTAAGCAACATGACACATGCTCACCTCGACAGGTTGTGCCAAAGGGAAGATTGAACTCACTTAGATCTTGGAACCCCACTTCCCAACTCTTTCCCGCTGTATAACTTCCCGGCGCGGGGCTCCCTGGGTTCAACCATCCCTCCTGAACGCTCCGCTTTGACTTGTAAGGGGTCGAGCCCACCAGTTAGGGAGTCTAGTCCTGGCCCATAGTACTTTTGTCTAGTTGAAAGCTGAACTCGTTCAAATGTAGCATGGCGCGTCCGGGTACTAAGTCAGGGCTAGAGAGAATCATTTGACCAGAGGAGGACCGACGATGGCGAATCCCACGGGAGCGCAGCGGCGAAGAAGTCAGCGGGTTCACATGGCCGTACCAGTGGACGTAGCATGGAAAACCTCGGATGGCGCGCGTCATAGCGAACACGCGAAATCTGAAGTGGTGAACGCTTACGGCGGACTGCTTCAAATGAATGAACCCTATCCTTCAATCAAGCAAGTAGTTGAACTTTCTCATTCCCCCAAGC
>JACZYA010000280.1 GCA_022571295.1 Acidobacteriota bacterium
GTTCGGAGTAGGTCAGTTCGCCATCATTGCAGAACACCCGCGTAATCTTTGCCTCTAGCCCCTTGTGCAGCACTTGAGCGACTTCCTCCCGCGTGGCCCCGGCTTCGTCCAAGGCACGCTCAATCTCGCGCTCAACCTGAGTATTTCTGAGTAGCTGGTGTGCTGCTTCCGCTGGTGCTTTGTCTGTGTATCCCGCTGCAATTGCGGACTTTGTACCGTTCCCGAAGGTCTCTTTGGTGGGGTCGGTGTAGTTGGCAATAAACTTCCGCTGCCTGGGCTTCAGCTTCTTGCTGATCCTTCGACCGTCCGGCTTCTTTTCATTTGCCTTGCTCATCGTGCTCTCGGTTCCCTCCGTAAATCGTACCCCTACGGCCGCACTTGGTCAAACGTCGTTGATTCCCCTTCGCGTTGACTTGCCTGCGGGCGGGGCTTAGGATGGCGGGCAAAAGGAGGTTTTCCTTCCTATGAAGCAGGGCAAGACACGCTGGCTGCTGGTGGGAGTAGTGTGTCTAACCCTTTGGGGCGCAGGCTGCACCACTCAGGAGACGCGCTGGGACAGCATAACGGCTGACGCCGCGAAACTCTTCCAGCACGTCGCGGGTGTTAAATTTCTTGAGTGCCCAGCGCAGTCCGGCTGTCTCGTATTCAATTCGGTGGAGAACGGCTTCCAGTTCCTTTTGGGAAGCGCGTGGTGCCTTTTCGGTCATGCCTTTGGCTTCGCTCATGACCGCCTCCATTGCTTCCAACTAAACGGTCTTGGCTGTCCGAATTTGATTGTGGACTTGTAGGGAACCAACAGTTGAGGGCTACCTTCCTTTATCAAGAGGCGGTATCCCTTCTCTTTTGTTTCCTCATGGCTGGCATGGCCTGAGAATCCGTCCACCACGTAGCCTAGTTTCAGCGCCTCACTCATTGTCCTCGGTAGCTTCATGACCGCCCCCCTTAACTTTGGTGGAGTGCCACCCTTGCTCTAGTTTCAACCTCTTGGCCAAGACTCTTGAGCGCATAGGAAAGGGCGTGTGCGATTTCCTCGCGGTGCTCTTCTATGTCGCCTACGGAGCCACGGTCGAAGTGCTCTAGTATTTCCGCTGTGGTTTTGAGAAGTGGCGCAGCAAACCGCCATGTCCAGAAAGCAAAGTCGTTTAGGTTTTCGCCGAGATCACCACATACTTGAGCTTTCAAGCCTTGAACTTCGTGTTGGGCGTGCCAGAGCTTGTCTTGCAGTTCTTTCTCTTTTGCTGTGTTGATCTGCGCTGCGTTGGCGGTCGCCTTGAGACTCTTGACCTGTCTCCTGAGTCGGAGAATCTCTGCAAGTTGAGTTTCTTCGGGTTGCCTGGATACTGCCTTGCGCGTTACTTTCTTTGTGGCTTCACTCATGCCCGACCACTCTGCTTCTCAGCGATTTTCTTCCGCAGCTTGGCCGCCTGCTGCTCCAAGAGATAGAGCCGGTGGCGGGGATCGACAGCATCCTCCTGCAAGGAGATGCCTGTTTCCTCAAAATACCGTGCGTCCACTTGATTCGACAGCGACGCCAGCACCACCGATAGTCCGGCTGCCACATTCTCCCATTCGCTGCTTTCGATGTTCGAGTGAGCAGCGGTCAAAAGCAGCGCGGCACCCTGGGCGGCCATCATGAGGTCGCCGACCAGTGCCGCTCTGTCACTTTCGGTCGCAGATTCAAAGCGCCCAGGCGGGCTAGTAGTCTCAGTCTGTGCCTTGTTTCCCATAGCTGTTTCCTCCTAGCGCGGCCTTGCTTCATCAGCGCCCCGGACCGCGCCTTTGTTTTGGGGCGGACGCGACAGCGGGCGTGGTGGCTCATAGGTGGGAAACCCGCCGCCGCGTTTCGGCTCAGGCCGTGACGACAAGGTGAGTGAACTTGTCGGGCTTGGTGCCTGCCAAGACGTGCTTGGCATAGTCCACACCCAACTTCCGCTCCACTATCTGCTTCCACGGCACCGAACGGCGCTCGATGATTTTCAGAAATGCTCGAAGCAGGCCGGGCTGGACAGGCACGCTATCTTCTAGCGCAGCCTGTACCTCGGTTTCTGTCGCTTCCAGTGCCTTCTTGCGTTCGGCGATCTCGCCCTTGAGAGTGAGAATGTAGGCGAGCTTTTCCTGGGTGATTGTTCCGGTGGGTTGCTGAAACGGTACTGCTTGCGGTACGGTTTGGGTAGCCATCGGTGCACCTCCAAT
>JACZYA010000017.1 GCA_022571295.1 Acidobacteriota bacterium
ACAGGAAGATCTCGCCGGCACCCTGCAACAGGCCTTCGGCCAGCTCGACAATCTCGAAATCAACCGTGGCAGTCTCGCCGGGTCCCAAGCTGATCCGTTGCGATCGAGTGCGTTTTTGGTTTCCGTTTTCCAGTTTCAGGACTACGGGAATCTTCTCGACGGGGAATGGACCGGCATTAAAGATCGTGCAGCGAATCGTGACGGTTTCCCCCGGTCGGACCAGCGTGCGGGGGAGTCGCACGGCGGTGACGGCAACGTTGTTTGGCAGTGCTCGGCCGAGATCCTTCAGATGCACTTCAACATCCGCCGGAAGCGGACGGTCCGCCCCAGGCGGTTCCGCACTGCTCCAATCGAGCCCCGATCGTTGCAGGTCGGTCAAGATGTGGATTTCTCGACGCCGCTTCTTGGAGCTGACACAGACATCGCGAGCCCAGGCCAGAGCGGCTCCGTAATCGGTGGCCGAGTATGTCGTTTCCGGCGCACGCAGGCCGCCCCGCCGTTTTGATTCGCCCCGGCTTTCAGAGCCGCTTGAATAGGAACCGCCCACAGGCCGGACAGCATGATCGAAAAACGCGACATGAACGTCGGTCTTTTCGCCCGCAGTTTGTACGATCCTCTTTGCTTCCGCGACGGCCCGATCGAGCAGTCGCGTTCCTTGGTCCGCTAGCTCCATACTCGCCGACTGATCGATCAGAATCGCGACGGTCCGGTCGCTGCGGCCAGTCAACTCGTAAGCAATCAAGTACGGACGAGCAAACAAGATCGCCAGCAGAGCGACACAGGCCATCCGCAAGGCGAGCAACAGCCACCGCTTCACTTTCCGCCGCCGCGCGTTTTCCTTCAGCACGACCTTCAGGAACCGCAGCGTTCCCAGATCGACCCGCCGCGTGCGCCGGCGGAAAATCAGGTGGATGACGATCGGAATCGCCACCGCACCGAATGCTGCCAGGAATGCTGTTTGAACGAAACCCATTCGATTTGCTCACACGAAGCTGTTGTTTAGCCGCAGGCCCAACGGGCTGCGCGTATCAGCAACTCGCTCGCCGCTGGCTCGCGGTTAAACGATCAATAACTTTTTGCTCGCTTGACCAGATAATCCAGTAACGCCTGGTCCAGCGGATCGTCGGTTGTCAATTCCACACGGTCGACCGAACGATTGCGGCATTCCTTCTCCAACGAATCACGCCATTCGTTCATTGCCGCCAGATAGTTTTCACGGACGCCTTCGGCCTGAGTCGTCAACTCCTCACCGGTCTCCAGGTCACGGAATCGGATGTTTCCTTCCAATGGAAGGTCCCGTTCCCACGGATCGAGGATCTGGAAGATGAGCACCTCGTGATTCTGGAACTTCAGGTGCTCGATGCCTTTCATAATCTCGTCAACGTCGTCGAACAGATCGCTGATGATCACGACCATGCCCCGGCGCCGCAACAATTCGGCGGCTTGATTCAGGGATCGCGATGCATCCGACGGTGGACGAGCTTCGGTGACGGCGATCAGTCGCAGTATTTCGTCCAACTGATGTAGTTTTGCTCGCGGAGCCAGATGTGACACAACTCGATCAGCAAACAGTGTGATTCCGACGGCATCGTGTTGCTTCAACGCCAAATGTGCCAATGCGGCTGCAAGCGCCGAGCCGTAGTGCAGCTTACTGCGGCCGGTGTTGGCACATTCCATCGATCCGCTCACGTCGAGCAGGATGTACAGGTTCATGTTCGTCTCGGCGCTGTACTCCTTGACGTACAGCCGGTGCTGCCGGGCGAACAGCTTCCAATTGACGTGTCGCAGGTCGTCGCCAGGAACGTACTCGCGATGCGACTCGAACTCGACACTAAACCCGACGTAGGGACTGCGGTGCAAGCCGTGCAGGAATCCTTCCACAATCGACTTCGCCCGCAACTCGATGTTGTCGAGCCGCGAGAAAAAGACGGGGTCGACGAGTTCTCGGGTGTTTAGCATTTCAGTGATCGGTTTTAAGTGATCAGTAATTTGGTTAGCGGGGCGAGCTGCATCCCCTTCAGAAACTCACTTTTCTTCGTCCGGCACGTGTTTCACCAACCGATCGATGACGGTGTCCGCGTCAACGTCGTCGGCACGAGCGTGAAAGTTGAGCACCAGCCGGTGCCGGAAGACCGGATGGGCCAAGGCTTTGATGTCTGCAAAATCGACGTGGTACTTGCCTGCGAGGATCGCCTGCGCCTTGGCTCCCAGCACCAAATACTGCGACGCACGCGGACTGCAGCCCCAGGCGATGTACTTGTGGATCGACTCGATGTTCTCGACTTCTCCGGGCCGAGACGTTGCGGACAGCCGCGCCGCGTAGCGGACGACGGAATCGGCGATCGGCACGCCTCGCACCAGCTCTTGCAACCGTAGCACCTCGTCGGCTTTCATGACTGTGTCTGCCTCGGCCGTCAATGTGCTGGTCGTCCCTTTGATAATCCGCACCTCTTCGTCGACCGATGGATACTTGACCTTCAAGCTGAACATGAACCGGTCGAGCTGTGCTTCCGGAAGCGGATACGTGCCCTCCATTTCGATCGGGTTCTGAGTCGCCACGACGTAGAAGGGTGGATCCAACGGCAACGTTTGACGACCGACCGAAACTTCACGCTCCTGCATGGCCTGCAGCAATGCCGCTTGAGTTTTCGGGGGCGTGCGATTGATCTCATCGGCCAACAGAAAGTTGGTGAAAACCGGGCCGGGCACGAACTGAAGATTGTGTTTCCCGGTCGTCGGGTCTTCTTCCAGAATATCGGTGCCGGTGATGTCCGACGGCATCAGATCGGGCGTGAACTGTATCCGCCGGAAGTCCATGTCGAGCGTTCGGGCAAGCGTCCGAGCCATCAGCGTTTTTGCCAGTCCGGGCACACCCTGCAACAAGACGTGGCCGCGACACAGCAGTCCGACCAGCAGGAAATCGATGACCTCCTTCTGCCCGACGATCACCTTGGCCACTTCCCGCTTGACTCGCTGATGGGCCTCCCGCAATTTCTTCACAACGGCCGCGTCTTCGCTGGAAAGAGCGGCTGGACGGACAGCTGCCTTTGCCTTTTCTATCGGCTTGATTTTTCCGGGAGTCGTCTTTCCCGGTGACTCGGTGCTCGTCGGCGAGCTGTCTGCTGTCATCGTCTTACACCTATCCGTTTGTCAAACAATTCGGGAATGGCCAATTCACAAACTTCAAAATCAAAAACCAACCCTCACTCCTCTGCTGCCGCTTCTGCTTCTTTGTGGTCGATCAGTCCGTCGCGGTCTGCATCCAGGCGGTGGAACACGTCCCGGGGTCCCAGGAACTCCTTCCAAGTCAGGTCGCCGTCTCTGTTGCGATCCCAGCGTCGGAACCAGATGGGACCGACCGGTTCGCGGTCTTCAAACTGAGGGGCCCGGGAGACCATTTGCTCACTCGGTCCAAACAATTGAAAACTGCCTCGCACAAATTCGATGTGGAAGTGCCGCACCGGTTCGTCGGGCGAGAGGCCGGGTCGGTGATCCCGCCGCATGCTTTCGAGCGACACCTCGGCGGTCCGCATCTCACGAATCGAAATCCGGCCGTCGCTGTTGCGATCCAGGGCCTGAAAGAAACCGCGGCCCGTGTCGTAGACATTGACTCGGCAACTCGTAGCGGCCGGCTCGCCTTTGACGGCCACGTACCGCTTCATCTCCTCCCCGAAAACCTTGCCGTCGCTGTCGACGTGTGCGGTCTTCTCGTCGCCGTTGAAGAACGAATTCAGGCAAGCCGTCGCGTTGACGTTCACCCGCAGGCCGAGTCGGGACTGGACACGGGCGATGACCAGGGACCGAGCGAGACTCTGTTCACGGTTGGCTGCGGACGGAGACCATGTGGCGATCAACCCGACACCGCGTTCGTCGAGCGCCTTGATGATGCGTTCGGCCGCCGCGTCATCCACGTCGCCGACGTTCATTGCGGACCAAACATAGAGCGGCAATCGCCGATCGCGCGCGTGTGACAGCGGCCGTACCTGGTCGATCACGACGCGCCACGGCGCCTCGGCGAGGCACGGGTTGGCTATCGTGGTCAGGACGGCGAGCGCACCGGCAAGACCTTTCCTCGTAGCGAAGTCCGGCTGCTGGCGCCGGTGGCGCCTTCGAAAATTGTCTGCGTGGGGCGCAACTACCGCGCCCACGCCAAAGAACTCGGCAACCAACCGCCGCGTGAGCCGCTGATTTTCCTGAAGCCACCTTCGGCCATCATCGGCCCCGACGAAGCGATTGTCTATCCGCCCCAGTCCGAGCGGGTGGACTACGAGGGCGAGTTGGCGTTGGTGATCGGCCGCCGCTGCCGCAACCTCAAACCCAGCGACGACCCGCTCAGCTTTGTCTTCGGGTTCACCTGCCTGAACGACGTCACCGCCCGCGACCTGCAAAAAGCCGACGAGAGTTTTACCCGCGGCAAGGGCTTCGACACTTTCTGCCCGGTGGGCCCGATGGTAGCAACCGGACTCGACCCCGCACATCTAATCCTTGAGACGCACGTGAACGGCCAGCGACGCCAACGCGAACAGGTCAGCGAGATGATCTTTTCCCTGGATGCTATAATGCGCTTCATCAGCGGGGTGATGACGCTGGAGCCGGGCGACCTGATTGCCACCGGCACCCCGGCCGGGGTCGCGCCGCTGAGCGTCGGCGACACGGTTGAGGTCGCGATCGAAGGCATCGGGCGGCTCCGCAACAAGGTCACGCCGCCGCAGGAGTAAGTTAGTCGCACAGAATTTCTTTTGGCCGCCTCCGGGCCAAGAAAGAGAGGGCACAATGAAATTTTTCCTAGATACCGGAAACGTAGAGGAAATCCGCGCCGCCACCGAGCTGGGCATTCTGGACGGCGTCACCACCAACCCCACCCTGATGGCCAAGGAGGGCAAGCCCTTCCGCGATGCCCTGCTGGAGATGTGCGCGCTGGTGGAGATCGTCAACGGCGAAGTGGTGGCCACCGAAGCGAAGCGGATGATTGTCGAAGGCCGGGAGATCGCCGCGCTGCACCCGAACATCGTGGTCAAGCTGCCGATGCTGGCGGAAAGTTTCAAGGCCATGAAGGTGCTGCACGCCGAGGGCATCCGCACCAACGTCACCCTGGTGTTCTCGCCCGCGCAGGCGCTGCTGGCGGCCAAGGCCGGGGCCTACTTCGTCAGCCCCTTCCTGGGCCGGGTGGACGACATCGCCAACGACGGCATGCAGGTGCTGCGCGACATCCTTGAGGTGTACCGGCCTTACAACTTCCAGACCCAGGTGCTGGCGGCCAGTCTGCGCCATCCCATGCACGTGGTGGAGGCGGCCAAGCTGGGCGCCCACATCGCCACCATGCCCCTCAAGGTCTTCCAGCAGCTCTTCAAGCACCCGCTCACCGACCGCGGCCTGCAGGGCTTTCTGGCTGACTGGGAGAAGGCCCGCGCGGTGCTGGGCGACATCGTTCCGCAGGAAACAGCCAAAGCCAAGAAGTGATTGAGTCCCCCAACCTGCTCGTCTGGACGCTGGGCGCCCTTGCGGTGTTGCTGCTCGCGGGCGGCGGCTGGTGGCTGTGGAAGCGGCTCCGGCCTGTTCCGGGTGACCCCGAACAGCACCGCCGCCAAAAAGTAAATGACGTCGGGCGCATCATCGAAGGCCGCATCCTCGAACTGATTGACCCGCCCGCCGAAACCGCCGGCAGCGGGCGCCTGCTGCTCTATCGCTACGAGGTGCGCGGGGTGGAATACCAAGCCGCCCAGGACATCAGCTTCTACCAGCAGGAGCTTGACCTGCGCCGCATTGCCGGCGGCCTGCCCGCCGCCGTCAAGTACGATCCCCAGCATCCCACCAATTCCATCATCCTGTGCGAAGACTGGAGCGGTGTCTAGCCGCACCTTATGATGACCTGTTCCCCGTGGCAGGGGCCACGGGGTTGGACGCGGGGGAGATGCCGAATTGAAATACCAACCCTGACCGATGCTCTTCCAAACAATGTCCAACCCAGCGGCCCCCGCCGCTGGGGGAGAGACCCTGATTGATCCGAGACCCGGTGGCAGGAGCCCTTCGGCTTCGCCCCTCGACTTCGCTTCCCTCGACGTTGCTCGGGACAGGCGGGACAGGCTCAGGACAAGCCACGGGGCTCGGCGTGTGGAGGTGTGTGCGAAGACTGGTCGGGCGTCTAACAGGAGTTAAAGAAACCTTCGCCCTGTCATCCCGAGGCTTCATGGCCGAGGGATCTGCTTTTTCCCCATCTGGCGGAAATCACCAGCAGATTCCTCGCTCGCCCGCCCGCCCTGCCTGCGGGCTGAACTCGGTTCAAAACAACACATAGGGAGATCGCAGACATGAATGTCTGCGCCACCACACAAAGGATTAGAATCTCGGTTCGGAAAAGGTGCCTGTCTGCCCTGCCTACCGCAGGCAGGCGCAGGCAGGCTCCGCACCCGCTGTCGCTGGGTTCCTTCTCCCTTTCCGCTCTAGTTTGTGGCATCCTTCTAGGCCAAACACGGGAGAGCGCGCATGGCACCACAGAAACCCACCACGGAAAATTCCACCACCGACCAGCGCTTGGAAGCTCTGCGCCAGCGCGAGCGCGCCGCCGAAGAAGGCGGCGGAGCCGCGCGCCGCGAGAAGCAGCACAAGGCCGGCAAGCTCAGCGCGCGCGAGCGCATCGAACTGCTGCTTGACCCCGACACTTTTGAGGAGCTGGACAAGCTCGTCCTCCATCGCTGCGACGAGTTCGGGATGGAGAAGCAGCGGCTCCCGGGCGACGGCATCGTCTCCGGCTACGGGCGCATCGACGGCCGCCCGGCCTACGTCTTCGCGCAGGACTTCACCGTCTTCGGCGGCTCGCTGAGCGAAGCCAACGCGGAGAAAATCTGCAAAGTTATGGACCTGGCGGTGAAGAACGGCGCGCCCGTCATCGGCCTGAACGACTCCGGCGGCGCCCGCATCCAGGAAGGCGTGCAGTCGCTCAAGGGCTACGCCGACGTCTTCCTGCGCAACACGCTCGCCAGCGGCGTCATCCCGCAAATCTCCGCCATCATGGGCCCCTGCGCCGGCGGCGCTGTCTACTCCCCCGCCATCACCGACTTCATCTTCATGACCGCCGACACCAGCTACATGTTCGTCACCGGCCCCGACGTCATCAAGACCGTCACGCACGAAGAAGTGACCAAAGAAGAACTGGGCGGCGCGCGCACCCACAACACCACCAGCGGCGTCGCGCACTTCATGGCCGCCGACGACCAGGAATGCCTAGCCATGATTCGCGAGCTGCTCAGCTTCCTGCCGGGAAACAACGTGGACGACCCGCCTCGCCGCCCGACCTCCGACCCCGCCGACCGCGCCGAGGAGCGCCTGAACCGCATGGTCCCCGCCGACCCCATGCAGCCCTACGACATGCGGGAGTTGTTTCGGCTGGTGGTGGACGACGCCTACTTCTTCGAGGTGCAGGAGCACTACGCCTGCAACCTGGTGGTCGGCTTCGCACGGCTCGCCGGCCAGCCGGTCGGCATCATCGCCAACCAGCCCAGCGTGCTCGCCGGCGTGCTCGACATCAATGCGTCCGACAAAGGCGCGCGCTTCGTGCGCTTCTGCGACTGCTTCAACATCCCGCTCATCACCTTCGAAGACGTGCCCGGCTTCCTGCCCGGCACGCAGCAGGAGTTCGGCGGCATCATTCGCCACGGCGCCAAGCTGCTCTACGCTTTTGCTGAGGCCACCGTGCCCAAGATTACCGTCATCACCCGCAAGGCCTACGGCGGGGCCTACTGCGTCATGTCGTCCAAGCACATCCGCACCGACATCAACTACGCCTACCCGACAGCCGAGGTTGCCGTCATGGGCCCCGAAGGCGCGGTCAACATTGTGTACAAACGCGAGCTGGCCGCGGCCAAAGACGCCGCCGCCGAGCGCACCAAGAAGACCGAAGAGTTCCGGCAGCGCTACGCCAACCCCTGGATTGCCGCCGAGCGCGGCTGGGTGGACGCCGTCATCGAACCCAAGCTCACCCGCCCCAAACTCATCGCCGCGCTGCAAATGCTGGAGAACAAACGAGACACCAACCCGCCCAAAAAACACGGCAACATCCCGCTGTAACGGCGACCGGTGCGCCGCGACCGGGAAGCGACCTCAGGGGCTAAAGCCCCCAAATCTTGACACGCGTTGCGGCACGGTTAAAACCGTGCCCTGATGGTTGTATCGGAACAGAGCGGCACCTCACTTGCGAATAACAGTTGGCGGGTCGGGGCTTCAGCCCCGACATTCAAGGATCAACGATCTCCCTTCCTCACTGCCGTAGGCCGCCGCGGAGGTCGTCAGACCGCAGCGGCGTTTCGAGCTTTGTTGTTGCTTCGCCCTTCGGGCTTCGCAACGGCCTGCGGCAGCAAGGTGTAATGATATTCCTCTGGCAGGTACGGCACGGCTGAAGCCGTGCCCTGACGGGAACTGCGAACTCTTCCCCGCCGCCTGTATCCAAGCCACCCCCTACCGTTTTCTCGCGGCTTCGACTAGGATGTCAGTCTCCGCTGGGAGCAGGTTCACCAAGTTTTCAAGGAGGAATCAATGAAGAATCACGACGGCGAAGCACTGGTTACCGCGTTGGACGCACTCATCCAGAAGCACCACCTCTTGCAGCATCCTTTCTACCAGGCCTGGACCAAGGGCACGCTCACCCGCGCCTCGCTCCAACTCTACGCGGCGCAGTACTACAAGCACGTGGAAGCTTTCCCGCAGCACCTGCGCCGGCTGGCGACGCGCACCGAAGGCGAGCTGCGCAGCCTGATCGAAGAGAACCTGGCCGAAGAGGAAAACCCCCGCCTGCCGCACCCGCAACTCTGGCGCGACTTCGCCGCTTCCTTGGACGTAGAGGGCGCGACCCTGGACTCCACCCAGCCGCTTCCCGGCACGCAGGCATTGGTAGACACCTTCCAGCAGATTTCCGAGCAGGGCACGCCGACCGAAGCCGTGGCCGCATTCTACGCCTACGAGTCGCAAGTGCCGGAGATTGCCACGCGGAAGATCGACGGCCTGCGCCGCTTCTACAACATCACCGAGCCGCGCAGCTTGGCCTACTTCGCCGTGCATGAAGAAGCTGACGTGCGCCACCGCCAAGCTTGGCGGACCTGGCTGGCGCAACAGTCCGACGTGGATACGGAAGCGGTGCTGCACGGCGCCGAGCGCGCCTTGCGGGCGCTGTGGGGTGCCCTCGATGCAGTCAGCCCGGAGAGCTACAGCCAAAACTAACCGCGCCCGGCTCCAAGGGTCTGTCATTCTGAGCGAAGCGAAGAATCCCGCCGGCTGAGATGCTTCACTGCGCTCAGCATGACACTGTGCTACAGGGCTAAGGCATCAGGACAGTAGAGGCTGCGGGCGGCGAAGGGCTGGCGTCGAGCCGGTGGGGCGGGGCGAGGCTACTAGTTCATAACGATCTTGACGCCGTCCCCCACTTGCACGCCGCCGGAAACCACCCGCGTGACCACCGCCAGGTCGTCCATGGATACGACCTCCACCACCGCCACTCGCCGGGTCAGCCTGCCGAGCACAATCCCGGAAGTCCTGTCCTTGACCTCGCCCGTTTCGCGCAGAACGGGGAGGCGCCGGCCCACTTTCAATCCCATGCCCTGTCCCACGTTCAGAACCGCCTCGGGGCCGTCCACTGACAGCACCATGGCCGTCACGGAAAACTGGCGCCCGCCCAGCTTCTCCCGGGCATCCAAAACAAAATTCCCCAGCCGGTCAACCGCCGCCACCACCGCCTCACCCAACAGAGTGGACTGGAAATCGGCGCGCGCGAAGTCCGGCCTCCCGTTCCCAAACTCCTCGAACTGCTTGCCGCCCAGCAGCGCCTTGCCGGTGCGGTCGGACACCCCCCAATTTTCTGCCTCCGACAGCACTGCGCCGCTGCGAACAGCCACCAGGCGGGCATCAACGCCCACCAGCGCTTTCCGGCCGCTTTTGCTCTTCCGCCGCGAACGCCGCCAACCCATGTACCTCACCTTGCCCACCAGCACGGCGTCCGCCCGCAGCGCCTTGCCGAGCTTGCGTACGTTGGCAGGGTTGGTGAGGTCGAGTTGAGCAAACTCCTGCCTGGCCAGGACCTTCTCCACCTTCTCGCGCTCAACCGGCTGGTAGGTGCCGTCCACGTCAAGGTACTGGGCAACCAGCTCGCTCAGTCCCCGGCCGACATCCACCTACGCGCCAAAAATTCGCTGGACCGACTTCTGCACCGCGACCGAGTCAAAATCCAGAACCACCACTTTCTTCTTGCCGCCGGCCCAGACGGGTAGCGACACGCCCAGGAGAAGCATCACGCAGAGTGCGAAAAGTTTTCTCGTCTTCATCATCATCCCCTTTTGCTCTCGGCCAGACTCCCTGACCGGTAATAGCCCTCCTGTGCCTTTCTCTTCTATTATCGGCCACCCTGGAAACAGGGTTGAATCCCGGCCAGCCCACGGCCGCTCTTGCGGCCACACTTGACGCTGCCCGGCGTGGCCGCGCTTGGCATGGGTACTAGTAAACAGTTCTCCCTTCCCGCCTACAACTGTCCCGCCGGGCATATTTGGTACAGGCCGCACACCTGTCCAAGAACCGGTGAACCGCGCACACCAAGCCCCACCGCTTGGCTGCTCTGTGATAGCATTTCGGTTCTTTTCCACTTAACTCCGGAGCACAGGGATGTTTCGCAAAGTTCTGATTGCCAACCGAGGCGAGATTGCCGTCCGCATCATCCGGGCCTGCCGAGAGCTCGACGTCCGCGCGGTGGCCGTCTATTCCGAAGTGGACCGCGCCTCTCTGCACGTGCGCATGGCAGATGAGGCCTACGCGCTCGGCCCCGCGCCCGCCCCGGAAAGCTACCTCCGCATCGACAAGCTGATGGAGGTCGCCCGCAAGTGCAACGCCGACGCCCTGCATCCCGGCTACGGCTTCCTGGCGGAAAACCCGGCGCTGGCTCGCGCTTGCCGCGACGCCGGCCTGGTCTTCATCGGCCCTTCAGCCGAAGCCATGGAGCTGATGGGCAGCAAGATCGCCTCGCGCCAAGTCGCCGAGCGCGCCGGCGTACCGCTGGTACCCGGCACGCGCGAGCCGGTCGGCTCGGTGGAAGAAGCCCGAAAAGCCGCCGCCGAGATCGGCTTGCCGGTCATGCTCAAGGCGGTGGCCGGTGGGGGCGGCAAAGGGATGCGGCTGGTGCGCGACGCGAAACAACTGGCTGCCGCGCTCCGCGACGCGCAGTCGGAAGCGCAGAACGCTTTCGGCGACCCGTCGGTGTACCTCGAAAAGTACCTGGAGCGGCCGCGCCACATCGAGTTTCAAATCCTGGGCGACCACCACGGCAACCTGATTCACCTAGGCGAGCGCGAGTGCTCCCTGCAGCGCCGCCACCAGAAAGTGGTGGAAGAAGCGCCCTCGCCCATCATGACGCCCGCTTTGCGCGAAGCCATGGGCCAAGCAGCGGTCGGAATTGCGCGCGCCGCCGACTACACCAACGCCGGCACGCTGGAGTTCCTGGTGGTTCCAGCGGAGCACAGCCCCTTCGGTTACGAGTTCTACTTCCTGGAAATGAACGCGCGCTTGCAAGTCGAGCACCCGGTCACGGAGTTAGTCACGGGGCTCGACCTGGTCAAAGAACAACTCCGCATCGCCGCGGGCGAAAAGCTCCGCCTGCGCCAGCAAGACGTCACCTGGCGCGGCCACGCCATCGAGTGCCGCCTCTACGCCGAAGACCCCGCCAACAACTTCTTTCCCTGCCCGGGAAAAATCACCCGACTGGAGCACCCCGCCGGCCCGGGTGTGCGCGTGGACAGCTATGTCTACCAGGGCTGGGACGTTCCGCTGCACTACGACCCGTTGTTGGCCAAGCTGATCTGTTGGGGCAGCGACCGGCCCGAAGCCCTGAGCCGCCTGGCGCGGGCGCTGGACGAGTACCTGGTGGCCGGCATCCAAACCAATCTTCCCTTTTTCCGCCGGCTGATCCGCCAGCCGGAGTTCGTGCGCGGGGAACTAGATACCGAACTGCTTGATCGGATGCTGGCCGAACCAAACAAGGCGCCACCGGAGCCGGCGCTGGTGGAGGCCGCAGCGGTGGCGGCGGTGCTGGGGGAACTAACGCAGCCTTCTGCCAACGGGATCGGACGGACGGACTCTGGCTCCGCCGATGGCGGAACCAGCCCGCCGTGGCGGGCCAGCCGCTGGAAGCACGCCGGACGCGAGCAAGCGCTCCGCCGCAGCCTGCGTCCCACGCAACGGTAGCAGATGAAGTTCCACGTCGAAATTGCCGGCCAGGAACAGACGGTCGAGCTGCGGCGAGGCGACGACGGCTGGACTTGCGTCGTCAACGGCAAGCCGCGAACGGCGGACGTGGTGGAAGTGGCGCCGCGCGTCTTCTCGCTCCTGCTGGACGGCGAATCATTCGAGCTGCACCTCGAGCGTGTTGATGGCGGCTATCGCGTCCACAGCCGCGGCGCCGACCTGCTGGCCCGGGTGCAGAATCCCCGCCGCTGGCAGGGACGCACCCGCGGCAGCCGGAGCCACGAAGGGCCACAACCCGTCACCGCGCCCATGTCGGGCAAAGTGGTTCGGGTGCTGGTGGAAGAAAAGCAGGCGATTGAAGAAGGAGAAGGTTTGGTGGTAGTAGAAGCGATGAAGATGCAAAATGAAATTTCGGCTCCCAAGAAAGGTGTGGTAGAAAAAGTTCTCGTGCAAGCAGGTGACACCGTTGACCACGGTGACACCCTGCTGATTGTCGGTTAGGTGCAAAAGGAGGAACTATGGCAGAAGGAGCGGCCCATCCGGTTGGAATCGACCAGTTCGCGCAGGGGCTGGCTGCAATACCGAACCTCAAGCCCGACGCGGTCCTGTCTTACCTCCAAGCCCATCCGGTGCAGCCCGATTCCTTGCAGCCCTACCTGTTCTTCAGCCCGGCCAGCTACACCCGCAACCTGATCTTCAAGAACGACCTCTTTGAACTGATCGCCATCTGCTGGGAGGTCGGGCAGGTGAGCCGCATCCACAACCACCGCAACCAGCTCTGTTGGATGGCCGTGCCCATCGGTAAGCTCAAGACCCAGAACTACCGCGTCGAGAACCGCAACCCCGCCCAGGGAAGCTGCCGCTTAGTGCCGGCCGAGAGTTTCCTGCTTACCCCCGCGGAGCCCGCGCAAGTGGACCAGGAAGAGCCCGTGCACCAGGTGCTCAACCTGGCCGAGTACAAGGAGCGCGCCGTCAGCCTGCACATCTACTCGCGTCCCTTCAACACCTGCGAGATTTACCAGATCGACCGCGGCACCTACTGCGACGTGGAGCTTGAATATACCAGTGAGTACGGCCGCCTCTGCGACGGCCAAACCACCGCCGCCCGCCCCTAGCTACTCCAACCCTGTTCTGATCGCTTTGGTGTTCCGGCCGGAACGCTGCGCCGGACGGTCGGTGGGTGGAAGAGAATTTCCTAGGGAGAGCTCTGGTGGGCTTCTAAAATCTGGGCGGCCAGGTAGTTCACCACCCGGGCTTGGTTGCGGGCGCGCTCGTTGTAGGCGGCTTCCACCACCTGCCGCTTGTGGCCCTGCAAGAGTTCGCGGATGTTGCGCTGCACGCGGGGATTGCTCAGCTCTCGCTGCCCGGGCGGCTCGTACTCCAGCAATTTGACGATGTGGTAACCCTCCGGAGTGAACACCGGGCCGAACCACTGCCCCTCGCGCAGCCGCTGCACCGCCTGCCGCAACGCCGGATGGCTTTCGGCCAGGGACGATTCGGGGAAAAACCCCAGGTCGCCTCCGCCCAGGGCGGTGGTGGGATCTTCGGAATAGTTGCGCGCCAGGTCGGCAAAGTCGTCTCCGGCGCGCAGCCGCTGCACCAGGAGTTGTGTCTTGCGCTGCGCCTGCGCGTTGGTGCGCGCATTGTCGTTCTTCAGGTTGCGGATCTCACGGTCGTCCCGCGGCGTCACCAGTATCAACGCCACGTGGTATTGCGCTTCCACGTAGGAAAAATGCTCCTTGAACTGCTCGTAGTAGTCGGCAATTTCCTGCTCGCTGACCTCGATCCCGCTGGCGACGGCCTGCTCCAACAGCTTGTCAATGCTGACCTCGCGGTGAATTTCCTGCTTGAGTTCCGCCACCGCCATGCCTTCCGAATCGAGCTGCCGCTGGTACTCTTCGTCGCTGAAGGGCGCCCGCAATTCCTGCCAACGGGCCTCGACCTCATTGGTGCTGGCCAACAACCCCGCCTGCGCCGCCTTTTGCAGCAGGATTTCGTTCTCGATCAATCCCTTCAGGATGCTGAGCTTGCGGCCCAGGGCTTCTTCGCCCGAAAGCGGTTCCGGCAGCTTGCTCACTTGTCGCTGGAAGTATTTCTCCACCTCGGCGCGCAGGATGGGCTGGCCGTTTACCTCTGCCCACACCTCTTCGCCCGGCGGGCGCGACCCGCAGCCGCCCAGCAGCACAACCGCCATCAACGCCAGCAGCAGACGGAACCCGCGGCGCATCATTCCTTCCCTCAAGCTGTGCAAATCAACTCTATTCGCTGCCGGTCGAAGGCCGGCGCGGCAGCATCTTGTCCAGCTGGGCAATATTGTAGGCGAACACGGCCATCACCTGCGCCCCATTCAGCAGGTCCTCGCGGATAACCTTGTCGAAGGTATCCGCCTGCGAATGGTGCGTCTGCCGGTAGCTGGCTCGCTCCTGCCCGCAGAAAAATCCCGGCACGCCGGCTCGATTGAAGGAGGCGTGATCGGAGCCCCTGACACTGCGCAGCGTCAGAGTTTCGAGCCCAATCATTCGGCGCAGCGGCGCCAGCGCCTTCGTCACCACGTCGTACACCTGCGCGTTGCCTTGCAGCGCGATGGTGTCCACCCGTCCGGTGCCGGCATCATGCACCAGCACCGCCGAGATTTTTTCCATTTCGTCCTCATGCGCTTTGACGTAGGCGCGGGAACCATGCAAACCCTGCTCCTCGCCGGAAAACAGAATGAAGCGGATGGTGCGCTTGGGTTTGAGGTCGAGTTTCTGCAAGACGCGGGCCGCTTCCAGCACCACCGAGCTGCCGGTGCCGTTGTCGGTGGCGCCGGTGCCCAGGTCCCAGGAATCCAGGTGGGCGCCCAGGATTACCACCTCGTCCGGCTTCTCGCTCCCGGGAATCTCCGCTACGGTGTTGTACACCTCCACCGGCCCCTGGCTGAACTCGCAGCCCTCAATCGTCAGCTCCACCTCAACATCTTCTTCCTTCTCCTGCAAGCGCCACAGCAGGTCGTAGCTCTCAGGCGAAAGGAAGGCGGTAGGGAGTGAAGCGGGCTGGTAGTTCCGCCCGGCGGTGGACATGTTGAACAGGCCAAAACTCTTGTCCGAGTCGCGCAGCACGCCCGCCACGCCTTCTTTTTTGAAAAACGCGTCGCGCTCCTGCCGAAGTTTGCGCAAGGCGGCGAAGTTGCGCCGGGGTCGCGGCGCCCGCGGGTGCAACGGACGTTCCTCCACTCGCTGGCGCGGCCGGGGCTTGGCGGTGATGACGATGGCGCCCCGCAACTTGCCGCGATAGGCTTCCAGGTCTTCGACCTTCTCCACCTTCACATAAACCAGAGGCCCGCGCACCGTCCCCGGGGTGTTGGGGCTCCAACCCGCCGCCTCCGCCGCCTCCGCCGCCAGCGTGAACTGAGTAGGCGCCACCACGCCGGCGCGCACCGTTCCCCGCTTCCAGGAGTGCGCAATCGTCCAAGACTCCAGGTGGACGTTCGCCAGGCCGTAGGCGCGGAAGCGCTCGGCCGTCCACTCGTTCGCCCGCTTCATCGCTTCGGTGCCGGTCAGCCGCGCGCCAATGGTGTCGGTGAGGTAGCGGAGGTTCTCCATCTGCTCGGAGTGCTCGGCCACCTCAGTCAGAATCCGGCGGTCGGCTG
Organism: Acidobacteriota bacterium; assembly: GCA_022571295.1. Classification (GTDB taxonomy): domain Bacteria; phylum Acidobacteriota; class Terriglobia; order Acidiferrales; family 2-02-FULL-67-57; genus JACZYA01. The sequence goes on from JACZYA010000017.1 coordinate 15,842, forward strand.
CTGCTACCGGATCTTCCTCTTGCGCCCACGGCTCCGGCCCGGCCAGCGAAACAACTGCCAGCAGGACTGCGGCCGCTCCCAACCTGCCCTGTCGGCGGCGGGGCAGGTGCTTCAACTCCATAGGACACGCTCCTCGGAAGAATTGTCTGACGAAGACAAAGAAACGCTCACGCTAGTGCAGGCCGATAAAAAAGTCAATCAAGCCTGCGACACCAGTTGAAGCAATCAAGGCAGTGGCGCGCCCCGCGACTTTCTGCTAAACTGACAGCTTCGGAAGTAATCACCATTTCTTTTCGAGTGAGCACGAAGCGATGGCACAACGCTGCGACATCTGCGGCAAGAAACCGCTGACCGGAAACCGCATCTCCCACGCCCACAACGTCACCAAGCGGCGCTGGAACATCAACCTGCGCCGCGTGCGAGTGCGCATCGGCGGCACGCACAAACGGCTGCGGGTCTGCACCGCCTGCATCCGCAGCGGCCGGGTGCAGAAAGCCGCCTAGCTCCCGCTAGTTTCCCGCCAGCGCAATCAGGTCGATCTCCACCTGTACGTCCTTGGGCAGGCGCGCCGCCTGCACCGTGGCCCGCGCGGGCGGGTCGCTGGAAAAAAACTTCCCATAGACTTCGTTCATGGCGGCAAAGTCATTCATGTCAGCCAGAAACACGGTGGTCTTGACCACTGCCGCCAGCGAACTGCCCGCAGCCGCCAACACCGCCTGCAGGTTCTGCAACACCCGTTCGGTTTGCGCCCGGACGTCACCCTCCACCACCTGCCCGCTGGCCGGGTCCAGGGCTACTTGTCCCGAAAGAAACACAAACCCGCCCGCCTTGACCGCCTGCGAGTAGGGGCCGATGGCGGCCGGGGCCTTATCAGTTTGCACGATTGTCTTCACTGCTTTTCCCTCCTGGTGAACCTGATTGTTGCTGGCGCTGCTCAGTGCTGCGACCGAGACCAAGCTTCAAAGAGTACCACGCCGGGTTTGACCTTCTTCCAATCCAGCTCGTAGCCGGCCAGGACGGTGCCGCCGGGCAAAGGCTTCAGCCGAACCAGCGCGGACACCTGCCACGTCCGGGGCAAGCGCACCGTCAGCCGCAGCCGCTGCGGCAGCACCGGGTGCGCAGCCGACGGCAAAGGATACCAGCCCGCGCTGCCCAACCGCGCGCTTTCCTCCGTCAGCACGACGGCGGCGTCCACCGCCATCCCTTCCAAACGGATGTCGAAACTCACCACCACTACCAGCTTCTTCCCCGCCCGGAGCGGGGTGCGGGTAGCAAGCAGGAGCGAGCGGGGCTCACTTTCCCCCTCCACCGGATCGCTGCGCCACTCCATCTCGCCCTGCCGGTCCCAGACCGCATTCACCTGAACGCGCGCTCCCAGCGGTGGAGGAAATGCCAACTCGATAATCTCCACCGCCTTTTCTCCCTGGTTGTGCAAGGTAAGCGTTGCCTTGGCGTAGAGCATTCGGGCGGGGGGATCCAGCCGCACATCCAGATCCACTTGCTTCACCGCCAGCTCCGCCGTAAGCAGGGATGGCTGTGCCAGGAGAACCGCTACGGCACACGCAAGCTGAAGAGCAATCCGATGATGCATTGAAGACTTGCGCCCAAGATACGGAGCGCGCAGCCGTATTTTGGTGAGGCGCAGGCTGAAATGTCAAGACAGAGAAAGACTGGGTAGCGGATCAGTTTCACGGTGTTGAGTTGTCGCTGAGCCCGGCGGCACCTGCCACCGGGCGGACACGCAGCACAAGCGCCCCGTGGCAGGTGCCACGGGGCTCGGCGTAAACATCTTTTCAAAAAAACTACTACCAAAGACCGCACCCCCTGATGCGCACGGAGAGAAATTCTGTTCCCTCAACTGGGGACGTCAAACGCGGAGGATGCGGATCACGTCGTGAACGCCCCGAATCTTCTTCAGGGAACTGATGATGCGGTCGAGCTGCTTGCTTTCCTCGACGTCAAAGACGATCTCAATCAGGCTGTGGTCGGTGGCGGGATCGGTGCGCGCTTCAGCCGCGCGGATGTTGCAATCCCGGTCGGAGATCACGCTCGAGATAGCGGTCAGCAAGCCGGGGCGGTCGCTGGAGCGAATGGTCAGACGCACGGGATACACCTCCGCGCCGCCCTCGGCCCAGTCCACCTCCACGCGGCGCTCCAGGTCGTAGAGCAGGTTCTCTACGTTGGGGCAGCGCTTGGCGTGGACAGCGACGCCGCGCCCCCGGGTGATGTAGCCCAGCACCGCCTCGCCGCGGATGGGGTTGCAGCAGCGGGCGCGATACATCAGCAGGTCTTGATCCCGCACGCTCAAGCCCGGGTCGTGCAGGCGGAACATGTGCCGCACGGTGCGGCTGAGGCCGGCGGCCAGCCGCTGGGGCGGGGTCGGGCGCTGCTCGGCCAGCGGCTGAGGAGTCAATTTGGCCAGAACCTGCCGGGGCGAGTTTCTTCCATAACCGACGCGCGCGTACAGGTCGTCCACTTTGCGGCAGCCGTAGCCCCGGGCCAACTCTTGCCACTGCTCCTCTTTCACCTTTTTCAGGTTGAAGCGGTAGCGCCGCGCTTCCTTTTCCAACAGCTTGCGCCCCAGCGCAACCGCCTGCTGGCGCTGATGCGAGCGGATCCAATGCTGAATCTTGTTCCGCGCCCGCGAGGTGCGCACCAGCTTAAGCCAGTCGCGGCTGGGCGTATGCCCGGCCTGGGTGAGAATCTCGACGATCTCGCCGTTTTGCAACTGGTACCGCAGGGGCACGATGCGCCCGTTGACCTTTGCCCCCACGCACCGGTGGCCCACCTCGGTGTGGATGGCGTAGGCAAAGTCCACCGGCGTGGCTTCGCGCGGCAGAACAATCACCTTGCCCTTAGGCGTGAAGGTATAGACCTCCTCCGGATAGAGGTCGATTTTGAGCGTGGAGAGGAACTCGCTCGGGTCCTGCACTTCCCGCGCCCAGTCAATCACCGACCGCAGCCAGGCAACCCGCTCCTGGTCGTCCGGCGTCACCTCGGCGCCCTCTTTGTAGCGCCAGTGGGCGGCGATGCCTTCCTCCGCCACCCGGTGCATTTCCCGCGTCCGGATCTGCACCTCGAAGGGGTGGCCGGTGGGGTGAATGAGGGCGGTGTGCAGCGACTGGTAGAGGTTCGACCGCGGCATGGCGATGTAGTCCTTGAACCGCCCGGGAACCGGCCGCCAAAACTGATGCACCACTCCCAACGCCGCGTAGCAGTTCCTGATCGAATCGGTGACCACGCGCACCGCCAGCAGATCGAATATCTGGGTCAGGTGCACCCCCTGCCGCGTCATCTTTTGATGGATGGAGTAAAGCCGCTTGACGCGCCCGTCAACCTGCGCTGATACCCCATTCCGCTCCAGCTCGGTGTTGATGGTGCGCTGCACGTCGGCCAGGAAGCGCTGGTTCAACGCGCGCCGCTCCTCCAGTTGGTCGAGAATCTGTTGGTAGGCGTCGGGCTCCAGGGTGCGGAAGGCCAGGTCTTCCAGCTCGCTCCGCATCTTGCCCATGCCCAGCCGGTGGGCGATGGGCGCGTAAATCTCCAGCGTTTCCCGCGCCACCCGCTCGCTCTTCTCCGCCGGCAGATAGCCGAGCGTGCGCATGTTGTGCAGCCGGTCGGCCAGCTTGATGAGGATCACGCGCACGTCGTCCACCATCGCCAGCAGCATCTTGCGCAGGTTTTCCGCCTGCTGGGCTTCCTGCCCGGAAAACTCCACCCGGCTGATCTTGGTGACTCCTTGCACCAAGCGCGCCACCTGCGGGCCAAACAACTCTGTGAGAGCGGGCAGATCAACGCGGGTGTCCTCGACCACGTCGTGCAACAGCCCGACGCACAGCGTGGTCACATCCAACCGCATCTCCGCCAGCAGGTGGGTCACCTCCAGCGGATGCGAGAGGTAAGGTTCCCCGGAGGCGCGCGTCTGGGCGTGGTGCTGCCGGGCGGAGAACTGGTAGGCGCGCCGCAGCAGCTCGAGGTCGTCGTGGGGGCGGTACTGCTGCACCTTCTCGAGCAGCGCCTCGAAGCGCGCAGCCGTGGGCGGGCTGGCGGGATCCTCCTGCCCCGGGCTGGAGAGCGGTTCACCCATGCTGTCGGCCCCCGGAAGAAAAATCATTCCACTGAGGACGCGGACTCAATTTTAGCACAACCGCGCTCTCTCCCCCGCGCTGACACTCTGGACTACAATAGGCTAGTTGCGCGGCCGCAGCGCTGCTAGAGAACACAATGATCGAACTTCTCGGCCTCACGCTCGACCAACTCCGCCAGCAGGCGGTAGCATGGGACCTGCCCGCCTACTGCGGCAACCAGCTCTACCACGCCCTCTACGTCGAGCGCCGCTGGCAGTTCGACCAGATGACCAATCTGTCTCGTACGCTGCGCGAGCGCCTGCTGCGGGAAGCCTCCGTCACACTGCCCGGCATCGAAAAACGCTACCCCTCCGCCGATGGCTCCGTCCGCTACGTCCTCCGCCTCGCACCCGACACGAATGCGGAAGCCCGGAAGAGCCCCGCCGAGCGGGGCCGCGTCCTCAAACTTTCTGAATCGCCAACCAATAAATCAAGTCCGGAAGGGGTGCTCGGCACCCGCTCTTCCGCAACCACGATCGAAACCGTGTGGATGCCGGAAGCTGACCGGCAGACCCTCTGCCTCTCCTCCCAGGCCGGTTGCGCCGTGGACTGCCACTTCTGCGCCACCGCCCAACTCGGCCTCATCCGCAACCTGACCGCCGGCGAAATCGTCGGCCAAGTGCTGACGGTGCTGGACACCCACCGCCAGGAACTCCGCCCACAAACCAACGTCGTGCTCATGGGCCAGGGTGAGCCGCTGCTCAACTACGAGGAAACCCTCCAAGCCGTCCGCCTGCTGGCCGACCCAGAAGGGATGCACATCCCGCTGCGCAAAATTACTCTCTCCACCTCCGGCATCGTCCCCGGCATCCGCCGCTTGGCGCAGGAAGAAATCCGCCCCAAGCTGGCGGTCTCGCTCAACGCCACCACTGACCAGCAGCGCGACGCCATCATGCCCCTCAACCGCAAGTACCCCCTGGCCGAGTTGTTGGCCGCCTGCCGCGACTACCCGCTCCGCCCCTGGGAACGGCTGACCTTCGAGTACGTCCTGCTGGGCGGCTTCAACGACACCGCCGCCGACGCCCGCCGCCTAGTCGCGCTCATCCGTGGCCTGCGCTCCAAGGTCAACCTGATTCCCTGGAACGCCGTGCCCGCGCTCCCCTACCGCGCCCCCACGGACGAGGCGGTCGAAACCTTCCAGCAAATCCTGCGCGAGGCCGGGCTGCTGGCCTTCATCCGCCGCTCTCGCGGCCAGGACGTCTTCGCCGCCTGCGGCCAGCTCAGCCTGCTGGAAATCACCACCTGATCGCAATGCGCCCGCGGGGCGACGTCCCCATCTGTCAGACACGCCGGGGAACCAACTTAGACGAGAGCGGCGCAGAAGCGCAAGAACTCTCTCAGGAGCGAAGAATGAACGACCTGCTGGCTTGGCGCAAAGAGTTTCCCATCCTCTCCACCACCACCTACATGATCAGCAACTCGCTGGGCGCCATGCCGCGCGCCGTCTCCGAGTCGCTGGCCACCTACGCCCAAAGCTGGGCCACCCGCGGCGTGCGCGCCTGGGAAGAAGGCTGGTGGGAACTGCCCGTGAAGCTTGCGAACAAAATCGCTCCCCTCATCGGCGCCGACCCCGGCACAATCTCCCTGCACGAGAACGTCACGCAAACGCAAGCAGTGGTCGCCTCCTGCTTCCGCTTCGACGGCCCGCGCCGCAAGGTGGTGCTGACCGACAAGCAGTTTCCCTCCGTGCTCTACTTCTGGCACGCGCAGCAGGCGCGCGGCGCTGAAATCGAGCTGGTCCGCACCGAAGAAGACCCGCTGCGGGTGCCGACGCAGAAATTGCTGGACGCGATTGATGAGCGCACCTTGCTGGTCCCCGTCTCGCACGTCCTCTTCCGCAGCGCCTACGTGCAGGATGTCACCGCCATCGTAGAGAAGGCGCACAAGGTGGGCGCGCACGTGATCCTGGACGCCTACCAATCGGCCGGCGTGCTGCCCATCGAAGCAAAAAAATGGAATGTGGACTTCCTAGTCGGCGGCACGCTCAAGTGGCTCTGCGGCGGCCCCGGCGTCGCCTACCTTTACGTCCGCCCCGACCTGCACGCGAAACTCACACCCACGCTCACCGGCTGGATTGCCCATCCGCGGCCTTTCAACTTTGAAGTCGGCGCGGGGGAGCAGCGCACCGACGCCTACCGCTTCCTCAACGGCACGCCGCACATCCCCGCCTTCTATGCCGCCGCGCCCGGCCTGGACATCATCGGGCAAGTGGGCGTGGAGAAAATCCGCCGGCGTTCACTGCAATTGACTCGGCGCCTGATCGAGCGCGCCAAGGAAAAAGGCTGGCGCGTCCACACCCCGGAAGCCGACCGCGAGCGCGGCGGCACCGTCACCCTCGATGTCCCGCGCGGGCCGGAGGTTTTGCAGGAACTGCTCCGCCGCGAGGTGCTGGTGGACTACCGCCCCAACGCCGGCATCCGCTGCTCGCCCCACTTCTACAACACCGAGGAGGAAATCGACCGCGTCATCTCCGAAATCGCCGCCATCCTCAGCGCCTCCTAGTCCCAAGCAAAACATCTCAAGCCCGCAGGGGAACCAAGACAAACCGGCGAAGAAGCCGATGGCTTTTTCACCGCTACCCCCTTCTACCTGATTGGGTAGCGGCGATGAACCCGGCTTGCCCCCCTTGCCCTGTTTATCCCGAGCGCAGTCGAGGGGAGCGTGGCCGAAGGGAACTCAGCCGAGGGACAGGGTTCATCGTCGGCTTTTTCACAACGGCCCGTACGGGCCCTGATAGAGGCGGGAAGTTTACTTGTACGAGCACTCGCTCTTGGAGTTAGAATGCGCGGTGCAACCCCACGGAGAACGGAGGTACCTTCCATGAAACTCGATGTGAAAGCTCTGGCGCTCACTGGCGGTCTGATCTGGGGAATTCTGGCGATGTTCCTGAGCGGCGTGGCTAACCTGATCTGGTCCGGTTACGCCCAGGGATTCCTGGACGTGATGGCGTCGGTCTATCCCGGCTATAACGCCACGGCCAGCTTCGGGCAGGTGATCATCGGCACACTCTATGGCGTGGTAGATGGCGCGATCGCTGGCGCACTCTTCGCCTGGGTGTACAACTGCTTCGCCCAAGACTGACGGCTTCGCCGCTGTTCAGCGGCAAACCGGGGAATCACTAACTTCAAGACAGAGTGGACAGCCGGAGAGTTGCGCGAAAAATCAGCGTCTACAAAGCCTGCCCTCCTATGGTTGATTTATTCCCACCAAACCCATCAGGCGGCCGGTGCGGCCGTGCTCGGCGCGGTGAGAAAATAACAAATCCGTGTGGCAGGCGGTGCAGAGTGGCGAGGTCCAAATGTTGCGCGCCGGAACGCCCGCGGCCTGCAACTGCCGGCGGTTGGCAGCCACCAGATCAAGGTGAAACTTCTCGCCGGGCGGTGCGGTCACGCCCGGGCGCGGGCGAAGCTCGCGATTATCGGTCAGCAGCGGCTGCTGCCAGTGCACTTCGCTGGGCGAAGCCTCAGTGCGAGAAAAAAACTCGTCGTAGTAGCTGAACGTGCCCTGGTAAGCTTCCACCACTTCGCGGCCCACTTCGTAGCAGCAACGGCGAATGCTAGGCCCGAAGGCAGCGCGCACATCTTTAGGATTGGTGCCAAACTCCTGCCGCATGCGCCCGACGGTTTTCTCCGCGATGCGCTTCGCCGTGCCGCGCCAGCCGGCGTGCACCGCCGCCACTACGCGGCGTTTCGAGTCCACCAGCAGGAGGGGCAGGCAGTCGGCCACCTGCACGGCCAGCAGCAGCCCCGGCCGGGTGGACACCACTGCGTCGCCCGGCAATTTCAGCGCGCCGTCGGGCTCGCGCTCTCCCGCGTGAGGCAGCGAGTCAATGACTTGAATCATGTCGGTGTGGCGCTGCCGCAGCGTAACCAGTTGCATGCCCTTCGCAGACAAACGGCGCATCAGCCGCTGCCGATTCCGGTTTACGACCTTCGCGTCATCCGCAACCGAGTAGCTCAGATTGAAATCACGACCGGCGCTTTGATGGCGGGTGGTGAAGCCGTGCACGAGCCACCCATAACGGCGCAACGGAGCCGCTTGGATCAACTCGGTCTTTCGTGTTCGAGAGGACGAAATCGATCCTTTCACGAATCAAGCGCCATCAGACACGCAGTGCGCCATTCACTCTTCCTTCCACCACTCGGCCCTCTACCTGCGCCGCCACCGCTGCTGTGATGATACACTACGACACCTGACCCGTTCACAGATCGTAAGTGGCAGCGCATGATTGTCGGCACCGGCATTGACATGGCAGAACCGGAGCGCATCCGGAAAGCAACCGAGCGCTACGGGCGGCGCTTTCTGGAACGGGTGTACACGCCCGCCGAAATCGCCTACTGCGAACGCAAACGCAACAAGTGGGAGCGCTACGCCGCCCGCTTCGCCGCCAAGGAAGCCGCCTTCAAAGCGCTGGGCACCGGCTGGCGCCTCGGGATTCGCTGGAAGGAAGTAGAGGTCAAGAATGAACCCAGCGGCAAGCCCACCCTCCAGCTCACCGGCGCGGCAGCCGAGCGAGCCGCCCGGTTGGACGTGCGGCACATTGCGCTTTCCATCACTCACACGCCCCAGTTCGCTCTCGCCCAAGTATTTTTCGAAAACTAGATTCAGTTTTTAACAACAAGTATTTTCCCCGTCCCCCCCAGCGCGTGTCTGGTTGCGCGACCGCACAATCCCACAAGCGGACAGTGAAAAAATAATGTTTCCTGTTTTGCATACTTAAGCCGGAGTGGCTCAGTCAGTTAGGGCAGCAGCGACGCGGCACGCTGCGTGCAAATGAACGCAGGGAATCGAAGCGAGGAACATGCAGCTTGCTTGCTTCGTATCCCTAGTGAAGTCTGAGACGGAAAGCAGAAGTCGCAACGGTGCGGCAAAACAACTTTTTGCTATCGGCTGTGACGCTGCTCCGTCTAATGACTTGACGGTGCGATTCAGATTGCGGAGGCCCACACTGCAGTGCTGAACCGAACCAAGGCAAGAGCAAACTTTAGGAGGAAACATGCGCAAGCTTATGACCGCTGTACTTCTTACCGCGCTGGTTGCCACGGTGGCTTCCAGCCCTCTGTGGGCAAAAACCTACAGCTTCCGGTTGAGTCAAGCAGCCTCAATCAACGGGACTGAACTCAAACCCGGCGCCTACAAGCTCGAACTGAATGGCAACAACGAGGCGCTGATTTACCGCAACGGCAAGTTGGTGACCAAGGCAACGGTGGAGGTAAAACCTCGCACCAACGGTTCCACCCGCAACTCGGTGCTCCGGAACGCGGACGGCGCCATCACTGAAATTCGACTCAAGAAGCAAGTGGTTGTGTTCGTCCGCTGATTTGTGGGCACAGCCGCAAGGCTGTGACGGCCGGACACAACCATCGGAAAGGCGGGGCGGTTCCGCTCCCATTGCCGTCCCGCCTCTCTTGTCTTAGTGGACCAACGGCTGAGGGAACCCGCCTGCTCACGAACCGCCAGCCGCCGAACCCTCTAAAGCTGCACTCACTGGCCCCAGTGGGCTTTCTGCAACCCCGGCGGCAGGGTGAAGTGGCTCGCGTCCAGGCTGCGTCGCTCAACCCGCACCACCCGCTCTTCCCGTAGGGGTCGTCCGTCTTCGTAAATGAGCATGCGAACCGGAAATCCTTCCATCTGCTCTCCTGCCGACAGCAGCGCGGCGGAGGCGGGCGCGCCGGCGCCCAGGGGTTCGAAAAAACGCGCCAGGGCCCGGAAAGTTTCAAACTCCTCCGGCTCGATTTGCAATTGATCCAGCGAAGCCGCCCACACCTCCCCGTAACGCTGACCGTTGCGCAGAATTTCATAACGCGAACAGACAAACTCCCCGAACTTCTCCCCGCTGCCGGTTTTCCGCACCGACACCGCGCTCGGTCCTGGCGGTTGTTGCTGCTCCATCATCTTCTCAATCAGTTCGCGCTGTTGCGGCGGCAGCTTGGCCAGTTCTGCTTCCATCCGCCGGCGCGCTTCCTCCATCCGCTGGCGCATGCGCTCGACTTCCGCCGGCTTCAACTCGTAGTACGTGCCCTCGCTGCGGTCAATCACCCACACCACGCGGCGCGCAGCAATAAAAATCGTAACCAGCTCGCTTACTTCGTTGCTGGTCTCAATGCGAACCCTGCCCGGTTCCAGGTAGTAGACCGTGCGCCCCATCACCACTTCCCCGCTGAGGTCGCGCTGCTCCTGTTCGATCACCACCCCGGCCTGCGCTGCCGCCGCCAGCGACACCAACGCCGCCGTGAAACTAAGACACTGGAGTAAAGCCTTCATCTCGCCGCTCCTCTCTTTTTTTCACACGGACCCGAACAGATAGTTTCCCTCGACGGCCTCGATGCGCGCGTTGACCAATCGGTTTGCGCGTACGTCCGAGCCGCGCAGACGAAGCTTGAGGTAATTCTCGCTCAGGGCGTTGCGGGTGCCGTCGGGATTGCTGCTGGTCAGAGTCAAAGCCCGCAAGCGCGCGCCCACTTGCCGGGCCCGAAAGTACGCTGCCTTTTCCGCCGCCAATGCGCGCAGTGCATGGCTGCGCTCGCGGATGACCTTGGGGGACACTTCGCCCTCCAGTGTCACGGCCGCCGTGCCGGGACGCTTCGAGTAGCTGAACACATGCAAATAAGTGAAGGGTAAGCGGTCCACCAACTCGTAGGTCTGCCGGAAATCATCGTCGGTCTCGCCGGGGAAGCCAACGATGACGTCAGCGCCGATTCCGACGTTGCCGAGCACGGCGCGGGCGCGCTCGATGCGCTCAGCGAAGGCTTCGGCGGTGTACCACCGACGCATGCGGCGCAGGATGCGGTTGGAGCCGGACTGCAACGGCGCGTGGATGTGACGCGCGATCCGCGTGGTCGAAGCCAGCAGAGCCAGAAACTCCTCGGTCAGGTCCATGGGCTCGAGTGAGCTGAGGCGCAGCAGCGGCACGGAAGTTTCCTGTAAGGCGCGCTGGATGAGTTCGAGCAGGTCGGTGCGCGGCTTGAAGTCGAACCCGTAACTGCCCATGTCCACGCCGGAAAGAACCACTTCCTGGTAGCCCTCGCCGACGAGGCGCTGCAAGTGAGCGATGACTTCGTCGGGCGGCAGGCTGCGGGACTTCCCGCGTACGAAGGGAATCACACAGTAAGCGCAGCGGTTGTTGCACCCGTCCTGAATCTTGAGGGTGGGGCGCGTGCGGTCCACGCCGGCGCCGAAGCTGGGAGCAACCAGCACGGCGCTCTGCTCGAAGATGTTTCCCGTAATGATTTTTGCCGGCTGCTCCGCCAGGGTCAGCTCGCCTTCGGAGTTGAAAGGTGCGGGTTGGCGTGCGCCCGCGAAAGAGTCCAGGGAAACAAAGTTGTGTTGCGCGGCGCCTGCTCCCCGGTTGTGCCTCAGAGGCAGTTCTTGCGCAAGCAGCGCAGGGATTTCCGGCTTGCGGGAGTTGTCCACCACCCAGGTGACTCCGGGCAGCGCCGCCAGCTCCTCCGGGGCGCGCTGGGCGTAGCAGCCCGTCACTAGAATGCGGCGGGCAGGATTCTCGCGGTGCAGGCGGCGAATGTACTGGCGCGCATCGCGGTCGGCTGAGGCGGTTACGGTGCAGGTGTTCACCAGCACCAAGTCGGCCTGGACGGACTCGGAGACGGGGCTGTAACCCTGAGCACCAAGTTGCTCGGCCAGCGCCGCGCCGTCGGCCTGCGTCGCCCGGCAGCCGAAGTTCTGGACGTAAAAGCGCATGGAAAACTATTTTACTCTAGGGAGGGCCGCTGCCGGAAGACCATACACTTCCAGCGGGGCAAAGAAGAGAGAAAAAATTTGGCCGAAAAGAACCGCTACACGGCCACTGCCGCACCAGCCGTCCGTCGGTGCTGGAAACACTCGCGGCAAAATACCGGCCGTCCCTGGGTGGGCTTGAAGGGAACGGTTGTTTCCCGGCCACACTGCGAACAAACGACGGACGATTCTACCCGCGGGTAATGGTTGCGACCCGAGTTCTGGTTCCGCTTAGTCTTACAAGGCTTGCAGCGCTTGGGTTCGTGCTTGAAACCCTTGTCGGTGAAAAACATCTGTTCGCCGACGGTAAACACAAACTCCGCACTACAGTCCACACAAGCCAGTACCTTGTCTTGGAATTCCATTCCATCCCCCCCCACGCACGTAACCCCGACCGAACTCGTCTATCTCCCCGACTTCCACGACGCGCCTAGCCGGCGAATTCGCGCCTCATCTTTTTGCGGGCCCGCTTGCGAGCGAGCGCCGCTTTGATCCTGCGTTTCTCCCCGGGCTTCAAGTAGTAGGAGTGTTTCTTGATCTCCTTGATGATGTCTTGCTGCTGCACCTTCCGCTTGAAGCGCCGAAGAGCACCTTCCAGAGACTCCCCTTCCTGGATTCGAATTTCCGCCAAGCTCTATTGCACCCCCTTTTTGACAAACCACCAGACAAGAAAAGGTGGGATAGACTTACAAAAAAGCCTTCGCCAGTCAAGAAGTTTATTGCAGCCTTTTGGTTTCGCTCTAATTTTGAGCCCCATCTCAGCGCTTCGTCAACTTGTCTGTTTGCTCCCCCGGCGGGGCGGCCTGCCCGGACTTGCCCCTCCCCCTACCGTTGGCAACGGTAATGCTGCTACTCTTCTGCCACGGCCTCGCTACTCGCGACAAGCCCGCGGCGGAGCCTTCCCGTGAGGTGAAAGTCATGGCTGAAGAAACCCAAAAACCTCCGCTGAGCGACTACTACGAACTGCTCGACGCCCGCACTTATCTCCGCACGCCCAAACGCTGGGTGGCGCTCTGCGCCCTGAAGAGCAAGTTCGGCAAGGAAATGAAGCTCTACGAATGGAACTGGCGCGGCGAAGAGAAGGGCTGGAAGGTCGCCCTGGCCAACATGAACGTGGCCTCGCTCAACCTCAAACGCCTGGCCGCCGACGCCGAAGAGTTGGCGGCCAAACACGACATCAAGCTCAAGTGGACATAGCACAGGAGACGCACACATGACCAAGATAGCTGCTGTTCGCGCGCGCGAGATTCTGGACTCGCGCGGCAATCCCACCGTGGAGGCTGACGTACTCCTCGCCGGAGGCGGCTTTGGCCGCGCCGCTGTCCCCTCGGGCGCTTCCACCGGCGAACACGAGGCGCTGGAGCTGCGCGACGGCGACAAGTCCCGCTACCTGGGCAAAGGCGTCCGCAAGGCGGTCGAGAACGTCAACGCCCGGATTGCGCCCAAGGTCAAAGGCCGCGACGCCGCCGACCAAGCCGGGCTGGACCGCTTCCTGTGCGAACTCGACGGCACGCCCACCAAGTCCAAGTTGGGCGCCAACGCCATCCTGGCCGTCTCCATGGCCGCTGCCCGTGCCGCCGCGGCCGCCAAGGGCGTCCCGCTCTATAAGCACCTCGCGCGTGATGGAGGAGAGACGCTGCCGGTGCCGATGATGAACATCCTCAACGGTGGTGCCCACGCCGACAACCGGGTGGACTTGCAAGAGTTCATGGTGATGCCAGTGGGCGCGGCGTCGTTCCACGAGGCGCTGCGCATGGGCGCGGAAGTTTTCCACCACCTGAAGAGCGCGCTAAAGAAGCGCGGCTACTCTACCGCGGTGGGCGACGAGGGCGGCTTCGCTCCCAACCTGCAATCGAACGACGAGGGCGTGGAAGTCATCCTGGAAGCCATCGCCGCCGCCGGCTACCAGCCGGGCGAGCAGATTGCGATTGCGCTCGACCCCGCCGCCAGCGAATTCTTCGACAACGGAAAATATGTTTTCAAGAAGTCTGACAACTCCGTCCACTCCGCCGACGACATGGTCAAGTTCTACGCCGACTGGGTGCGGCAGTATCCGATTGTCTCGATCGAGGACGGCCTAGCCGAAGACGACTGGGCGGGCTGGAAGGTGTTGACGAAAGAACTGGGCGGCAAAGTCCAGTTGGTGGGCGACGATCTTTTCGTTACCAACACCACGCGCCTCAAGCGCGGCATCGACGAGAAAATCGCCAACTCGATCCTGATCAAGCTCAACCAGATCGGCACGGTGACGGAAACCATCGAAGCCATCGAGATGGCACACCAAGCAGGCTACACCTCGATTGTTTCCCACCGGTCGGGCGAGACCGAAGACACTTTCATCGCCGACTTCGTGGTGGCGCTCGGCACCGGGCAGATCAAGACCGGCTCGGCTTCGCGCACCGACCGTGTGGCCAAGTACAACCAGCTGCTCCGCATCGAGGAAGAGCTCGGCGCTGCCGCCCGCTTCCCCGGCCGCTCCGCCCTCCGCGCGTAAGTCGGTGGTGCAGCAATGTCTGTAGAGAGACGGTCTTATTTTGTATCCCCGTGGCAGGGGCCACGGGGCTCGGTGTGAAGAGGTGAGACTAATGCAACGCCAAGACTGGTACACCTGCTACGTTTGGGAACCTTATCAAAAACTGACAAATCAGAAATGGGATCGTCTAAGCTCCCAGGAGTATATATTCCTTTTGCTTGGCGGAGGCCTTCTCGCTCTTCTCCCAGTTGCTTGGCTACTTATGAGTGGGGAACCACTCGGAATCGACTCCACATTCGAAATGGTCCGCGGAGGCGTTGGCCTTTTCGCTATGGGCTTCCTCGTATTCACAGCCTTCGTCGGCCTGATAGGACTTGTTAAAAGAGCTGCTTTCTATTTGGAGATGGCACGATCAGCCTTCCCGAAAGAGTCCAATTTCCTTCAAAGCCTCTTTGCACAATATCTTATGCTTCTGATCGCAATTGTACTGCTCGCTTGGGCAGGTGGATGGCTGAACTTAAACCGTCCGACCAAATACTTACCAAGGCTAGCTGCCATCCCGGTTGCGATAATGTTGTTCGCGTATTACTTCCGACGCTTTGTTCAAAAGAAATGATTCCCGCATCTACGGCTTCAAGTGTGGACTTAACGAAAAGAATCATTGCTCGCCACCGCTGGCGAATCGCCTGCTCATAGGCTGTTTCACTTGGGAACTTTGTCCTTTGCGGTTGCGGTACGGGAATACGCGCTTGAAGTCCTTTATGCTTGAAGGCTACAATGTTTATATCGCCTTCCCAGGCAATCATAAAACCGTCCACCCCCCAACGCTGAAAAATAGCTTCAAGCTCCGTCTTACTGCGGGATACCGGAACCTTAGTATTCTTGGCATACTCAGCCACCAGAAAATCCCTCTCTTACAAGCTTTCCCCTAGCCCGGAATTCTGCCACCTTTTCCGGGTTTTTCATCCTCCATCTTTTGTTACCTTCTCGTCGGGCCTGTAACCGGTCCTGGTCTGAGAAAT
Organism: Acidobacteriota bacterium; assembly: GCA_022571295.1. GTDB lineage: Bacteria > Acidobacteriota > Terriglobia > Acidiferrales > 2-02-FULL-67-57 > JACZYA01. Next base: position 31,198 of record JACZYA010000017.1, read on the forward strand.
AGGGTGGGCGATTGGAATCGTAGCAACTAACACATTGGCCCGCATCGGATAAATCGAGCGCTAGGAAGTCCTTGTTGCAGGAGGTGCAAAGCGCAACCGCGTCAGCCATTAGCCAACCCCTCAAAATCCATGACCTCCTGCGCCAGCCTGTTAGCTGCGATCTCGCAATACTTTTCCTCAATCTCGATGCCGATGGCATTCCGTCCCAGGTCCTTGGCAGCGCGTAAAGTTGTACCAGATCCCATGAACGGGTCGAGGATGGTTGCCCGGACATCGCTCGAATTCGTTATCAGTTGTTTCAAAATGGGAACCGGCTTTTCTGTTGGGTGTACTTTGTTTGGTACAGTAGGGCATCTGAGAATGTCACCCATCGAAGCATCTCGGAGCTTGTGTCCCTCCATAGGACAATAGGCTATCCATTCGTGCATTCGTCGCCAGGAATACCCCATGCCTATTGACTGTTTATCCCAAACCAAGACGTTCTGAGGTTCCAAAGCA
>JACZYA010000281.1 GCA_022571295.1 Acidobacteriota bacterium
GAACACTGGCTGGAAGCCCAGCCCCAGAGGAGTTTGTAGTCATGGTCAACAAGGCGATCCTAGTCGGTCGGCTGGGCCGCGACCCGGAGATGCGCTACACCGGCGGCGGTACGCCCGTCTGCAACTTCAGTCTGGCCACCGACGAGAGCTACACCGACAAATCCGGCGAGCGACAGAAGAAAACGGAGTGGCACAACATAGTTGTCTGGGGGAAGCTGGCGGAGAACTGTGCCAAGCTGCTGAGCAAGGGATCACTCTGCTACGTGGAAGGCCGCCTGCAAACCCGCGAGTGGAATGACCGCGACGGCAACAAGCGAAAGACTACCGAAATCGTTATCAACCGCATGCGCGTCTTGACGCCCAAGGAATCAGGTCAGGGGGAACCGCCAGAGGAAGCGCCGGAGATAACCGACAATGACATTCCGTTTTGACGTGGGCCAGTCATCGCAGAGAGCGCCACACCGAAGGGCGGGGGCCGGTTCCGTGCCATGGCCGCCCCTCAGCCCGATCCCCCCGATGAGAGGAGACCATGAACATTGTCCACCCGGATGCAAACAAAAACAACTCTGGCGGTCAGCGCGTCGTTGATTGGTCGGCGCTACGCCAAGAATTGCCGGGGCAGTATGGAGTACCAAGGGGCTGCTGCGAAAGTTGCCGCCTCTTCTTATGGTCCGATGGTGGACTGAAGGTTCCCGGACTTAGAGGTGTGTACTGCTGCGTTCTCTGTCTTGAGTGTGAACTTTTTGGCCCTGGCCGCTGCCGCTGGTGCTCTGCGCCGTTGGAATCCACCGCGAAGAAGCATTGCGACGCCCACTGTCGAAAACAATCCGACCGGACACGGTTCGGTGGCGGCGACCGCCTACTCAATTTGCTCAGCCATCAATACCCGGCGCTCTACGAGCAATTGATCGGAAGGCGCGGGCATGCCTGCGTCAACTGCAATGGTCCGCTGGACGGGAAAAATGCGAAAGCTAGGTTCTGCTCTACCGCCTGCAAGATGCGGTTTCGGCGCAAAATCGAGCAGTCCAGGAATTACCAAAAAAGCGGTAAAAAGCGTAACACCGACTCAATCAAATCAAGTACTTACGAAGGCCCAAAAACCGGGCCGCTACTACCCCCCGTCCAGGCACCCGAGGCCGTAGAAATGGCCATCTAGGAGGAAACGATGCCAGAAACAAAATCACCGTCATTCTCATTGCTCTTGGTCACAAACCGAAAATTCACACCTGGTGAGCCACCCGTTCCAGAGGAAACTTGGAAGATCGTGCTGGCCGTCAACTGCCAGAGTTGCAACCGACCTATAACAGACGCTAGAAAAGTGGTAGGCGTGCTCCAGGGTGTCAACTTGGAAGGACTGCCGGGTGAGTTTTTGGATCGTGTGGAGGGGCGCAGCACCACGGAATACTTCTACGCCATTCCCGGCAAGGTATTCATCGCGCACAGCCATTGCCCCACGCCGACCGGATTACAAGTTCCCGCCAACATGCTCTTGGCCGTTCACAGCCCAGTGGCGGATTTCAAACCTGGCCTTTCGATGATGGACACGATGAAACGCCCGAACTAGCCATGAACGGGAACGGCTTCCCCAAATTGCTCACCGTTGAACAGATCGCCGAGATGTGGCAGCTACCGCGCAGTTGGATTTATGAGCGGACCCGTCGGCGCGGACTAGAGCAATTACCACACTTCAAGCTGGGAAAATATCTTCGCTTCGAGGAAACGGCTGTGCGGCAGTTCTTAGACCAGCGGCAGGTAGGAACAAAACCAAGCGGTTGACACCAGAATGCCAGAGAATAGAATCCCTCCCGACACAGGAAAACAAGCTAGGCGGACCACGGAGGAGGGTAGCAGGATGGTCCGTCGCAACAGTTACCAAAAAGGGCATCTCTTCAAACGTGGTAGAAACTGGGTTGCAAGGTGGCGCGAGAAAGTGATTGAGCCTGACGGATCGTTGGGTGTGAAACAAGTCTCTGTGGTTCTGGGTCGGATAGCAGAACTGTCAAAGTCTAAGGCGCAAAACCTTCTCAACGCCAAGTTGCAACCACTCAATCAAGGCCGGCAGCGGCCACAAACTATGCTTACGCTGGAACAGTTCGTTCAGGACTATTGGGAACCAGCGGTAAAGCCGTTCATTCGTGAAACTACGTTAGCAGCCTACCAACTGCTACTCCGAAGCCA
>JACZYA010000018.1 GCA_022571295.1 Acidobacteriota bacterium
GCCGCGCGGATCACCTTCTGCACGTTCTCGATGTTGCTCGCCAAGTACTCCATCACCTGATGGCCGGTCACGGCGTCGTGCTCCGGATGCCAGCAGTCGTAGTCGGTCACCATCGCCACGGTGGCGTAGCCAATCTCCGCTTCGCGCGCCAGCTTAGCCTCCTGCAAGTTGGTCATGCCGATGATGTGGAAGCCGACCGCGCGGTAGTTGTGCGACTCCGCCTTGGTCGAAAACATCGGCCCTTCCATGCAGACGTAGGTGCCGCCGCGATGCACGGTCACCCCCACCCGCTCGCAAGCCGCGCCCAGCACCTGCGCCAACTCCTTGCAGATAGGGTCCGAGAAGCCCACGTGCGCCACGATACCGCTGCCGAAGAAAGTGGAGATGCGCCCGCGCGTACGGTCGAAGAATTGATCGGGGATAACGAAATCCATCGGCTTCAACTCTTTCTTCAATGAACCAACCGCGCTCACCGAAAGGATGTACTCGACGCCCAGCTTCTTGAAGCCGAAAATGTTGGCGCGGAAATTCAATTCCGAAGGCAGGATGCGGTGGCCGCGGCCGTGCCGCGCCAAAAAAGCCACCCGCGTGCCGTCGAGCGAGCCGAGCAGGTAATCGTCCGACGGTTTTCCGAACGGTGTGGTCACGCGCACCTTTTTTGTCCGGCTCAAACCCTCCATTCCGTAGAGACCGCTGCCACCGATGATTCCGATTTTCACCTTGTCCGCCATCCGTTCCTCCTTGCTAAGTTGTCACCAATTCTGGTTCCTGCACCGGCTCGGCCACCACCCGGCCGTCCCGCTCGCGCAAGTACGCCGCCGGCACCTCGGGGTCGTGCGCAAACAGGCACAGCCACTGGTTCTTCACCGCCTCGGGAATCCACTTCTTCTTCTCCTCCAGCGTGGTCAGCGGGTAGAGGTCGAACCCCATCATCCAGGCCAGCGGCAGGTGCGCCGTGGTCGGCACCAAGTCCGCGAAAAAGATGGCCGTCCGGTCTCCGCCTGTCAGCCGCACGCACTGCATGTCGCGGGTGTGGCCCGGCACGCGGATGAGCTCGACGCCGGGCATGATCTCCTGATCACCTTCCACCGCTTCCAGTTGGCCGGCTTCTGCGACCGCGGCGAAGTTTTCCGGCAAGTAGCTGGCGCGGTCACGCTCGCTGGGTTTCCAGGCGTGCTCGTACTCGCCCCGCTGCACGACGTAGCGCGCGTTCGGAAAAGTGGGCACGGGCTTCCCGTCTCGACCCCGGCGCGTGTTTCCGCCGCAGTGGTCAAAGTGCAGGTGGGTGTTGATGACAATGTCAACATCTTCCGGAGCGACGCCGCGGCGGCGGAGCGAACCAACCAGCGTGGCGGTGTGCTCCACGCCGTAAATGTCCGCCCACTTGGGCTCCATCTTTTCGCCCACGCCGGTCTCCACCACGATGGTTTTGCCGGCAGCGCGAATCAACAGGCAGTTCAAGCCCAGCGTGATACGGTTGCGCTCGTCGGGCGGCATCTTCTTGCTCCAGAGCGGCTTCGGCACTACGCCGAACATGGCTCCGCCGTCCAGGCGAAACCGCCCGTCGGACACCACAAAAAATTCCAGCTCGCCGAACTTCATCGCGACTCTCGCCTCACCGGCGGCGCCGCTTCCACCAGCTCCACCAGCACCCCGCCGCAACTGGCCGGATGGAGAAAAGCGTAGCGATGCCCGCTGGCGCCGTACTCGCTCTTGCCGGGCAGCACCCGCACCCCGCCGGCTTCGAGTTGTCGCAGATGTCGGTCCAGGTGCTCCACTTCGAGCGCAATGTGGTGGATGCCTTCGCCGCGCTTCTGGATGAACCTGGCGATGGGCGAATCCTCGGCAGTGGGTTCCAGCAATTCAAGCCGACCCTCGCCCAGCGGCAGCATGGCCACCCGCACTTTTTCCGACGGGATTTCCTCCGTGCCCGCCACTCGCAGCCCCAGTTGATCCCGATAGAACTTCAGGCTCTGTTCCAGTGAGCGCACCGCCACGCCGATGTGGTCGAGCTTCATCCCCGGTTCACGCCCGCCGTACGCAACAGCTCTTCCACCACGCTGTGAGGATCGCGCTCGCGCCGGGCGATCTGTCCAGCGTAGCGCGCCAAGCTTTCCTTCCCCACCGCCACCTCCAGCACGCGCTCCAGCGCACGCTGGCGAATCAGGTCCAGCAGCCGCTCCTGCCAGCGCTCCGTGCGTTTCTGTTCGCGCAAGTCATTCTGGTCGAGGTAAGCGTTGAACCGCTCCACCGCTTCCGCCAACTCCTCCACACCCGTGCCCTCGGTCGCCACTGTTTTCACCACCGGCGTCTGCCAGCCGTCCTGACGCCGGCTCAGCGAAAGCATTGCTTTCAGATCCCGCTCCACCCGCTCGCTCTCGCCCCGGTCAACCTTGTTGATGACGAACACGTCCGCGATTTCCATCACGCCGGCTTTGAAGGTCTGCACGTCGTCGCCCAGCCCCGGCACCAGCAGCAGCACGGTCACGTCCGCCAGCCGCACGATGTCTATCTCATCCTGCCCCACGCCCACGGTTTCAATCAGGATCAAGTCTTTCCCGGCCGCATCCAGCACCAGCACGGCGTCGCCCGTAGCCCGCGCCAGTCCGCCCAACGAGCCGCGCGTCGCCATGCTGCGGATGTAGATGTTTTCGTCGGTGGCGTGCTCTTGCATGCGGACACGGTCGCCCAGCAAAGCGCCGCCGGTGAAAGGGCTGGTGGGATCAATCGCGATGATGCCGACCTTTTTCCCCTGCGCGCGGTAGTGGCGGGCCAGATGATTCACCAGCGAGCTCTTGCCGGTGCCGGGCGAGCCGGTCAAACCCACCAACAGCGCCCGACCGGTGTGGGGAAACAACTCCCCGATCAGCCGCGCCGCTTCGGGGTCGTTGTCCTCAATCAGGCTGATGGCACGGGCGATGGCGCGCGCGTCGCCCTCCCGCACGCCTTCGGCCAGGGACGCTGGCCCGACTCTCGCTGCTTTCTTCAAGACTTGCCCCCGCCTTTTCCCAACAACTGCCGGGCAATCAACAGGCGCTGAATCTCGCTGGTCCCTTCGCCGATGGTGCACAACTTGACGTCGCGGTAGAACTTCTCCACCGGGTAGTCCTTGATGAAGCCGTAGCCGCCGTGGATCTGCACCGCTTCATTGGTCACCCGCACGGCCATCTCGCCCGAGTACAGCTTGGCCATTGAAGATTGCTTGGTCTGGGGCCGGCCCTGGTCAGCCAGGTAAGCGGCCTGGTAGGTAAGCAGCAGAGCGGCGTCAATCTCGGTCTTCATATCGGCCAGCTTCCACTGGATGGCTTGGAATTTGCTGATGGTTCGGCCGAACTGCTTGCGCTGCTGGGCGTAGCTCAGCGACGCCTCAAAAGCGCCCTGCGCGATCCCCAGCGCAAAGGCCGAAATTCCAATCCGCCCCGTGTCCAGCATCCGCAGGCTGTCCACAAAACCTTCCCCTTCTTTGCCCAGCAGGTTCGCCGCCGGAATTTGGCAATCCTCGAAGATCACCTCTGAGGTGTCGCTGGCTCGCAACCCCAGCTTGTTTTCCTTCTTGCCCGGACGAAACCCTGGCGTGCCCTTCTCGATGATGAAGGCGGAAATCCCCCGATGGCCCTTCTCCGGGCTAGTCACCGCCATCGCCACGCACACGTCGGCGTACCGCCCGTTGGTGGTGAAGGTTTTGCTGCCGTTCAGCACCCAGCCGTCGCCCTTCTTGACCGCGGTGGTGCGGGTTCCGCTGGCGTCCGAGCCGGCCTCCGGTTCCGTCAGACTCCAGCAGCCCAGCTTCTTGCCCTGCGCCAGCGGCGTCACGTACTTCTTCTTCTGCTCCTCCGACCCCGCCTTGTAGATGTGGCCGGTACACAACCCTGAATGCGCGGCCACCGTGATGGCCACCGAGGCGTCCACCCGGCCCAGCTCCTCCAGCAGGATGCAGTACTCCAGGTAGCCCATGCCGGCGCCGCCGTACTCCTCCGGGAAAACCACACCCAGAAAACCCAGCTCTGCCAGCTTGGGGATGATCTCTTCGGGAAAGTGGGAGGCCTCGTCCCACTCCATCACGTGCGGGCGAATCTCCGCCTCCGCAAACTCCCGCACCGTGCGCCGGAGCTGCTTCTGCTCGTCAGTAAAGCTGAACTCCACAGTGACTCCTTTTCAGCTTACGCCCAAAACATAATTTTATATCACAGCCTTCCCTGCCCGGCCAGCAACCCCAACCACAGTACCGAAACAGTAGCGGGGCAGGCAAGAATGTCCGCGCTACCGTATGCTTGATTCTTCCACACCTCAGATATAGAAAGGGGAAACCCTACGCCGGCTTGGCGGCCTGCACGATCTGATCCATCGCCGCCACTGCCCGCTCAATGCCGGCCTCGCTCACGTCGTAGTGCGTGACCATGCGCATGGCTTGCGGACTAATGGCGCTGGCCAACACTCCGCGCTCTTTCAGTTGAGCGGAAATCTCTGTCGCGTCCAACCCAGTGCCGGAAACGTCGAACACCAAGATGTTGGTCTCCACTTGGCCGGGGTCAATGCTGATGCCGGGGATGCCCGCCAATCCCTCCGCCAGAGTTTTTGCGTTCTGATGGTCGCGCGCGAGCAACGGCGGAGTTTTTTCCAGCGCCACCAGCCCGGCGGCCGCCAGCACGCCCACCTGACGCATCCCGCCGCCCAGCATCTTGCGCAACACCCGCGCCTCCTCGATGAATTCCTTCGACCCCACCACCAGCGACCCCACCGGCGCGCCCAGCCCTTTGGACAAGCAGAACTGAATCGAATCCACCTTGCGGGTAATCTCCGCCACCGGCTTGCCCAGCGCAACCGCAGCGTTGAAGATGCGCGCGGCGTCCAGGTGCACGGGAAGACCGCGCTCGTGCGCGCGGTCGCACACCTCATCCTGCACCGCGGTGGGCAACACTCGCCCACCGGCGACATTGTGCGTGTTTTCGAGCGAGATCAATCCTGTCTTCGTCAGGTAATAAACCGGCGGACGGATGGCAGGCTCGATGTGCTTCCAGGTCAGAATGCCGTCCTCGGTGGGAATGGCGCGAGGGATGCAGCCGGCGATGGCGCTGATCGAACCCAACTCATAGTTGAGGATATGGCCGCGCGAATCGCAGATCACCTCTTTGCCCGGCCCGGCCAGCAGGCGAATGCAGATCAGGTTGCCCATCGAGCCCGAAGGAACAAACAGCGCCGCTTCGCGCTCGAAGATTTCCGCCGCGCGCTCCTGCAAGCGGTTGACGGTCGGGTCTTCGCCGTACACGTCGTCGCCGACTTCGGCCTCTGCCATCGCCCGCCGCATCTCGGGCGTGGGCCGTGTGACCGTATCGCTGCGCAGGTCCACCACCGCGCCGCTTTCTTCTCCCATCAGTTCACTCCGCACATGAAAACAAAATTATATCGGGCACTTCTGCGCCGCCTAGTCGGGCAGAATCTTCACCTTGACTTGGCGTTGGCGCGGGCCGTCAAACTCGCAGAAAAAGACTCCCTGCCAGCGCCCCAGCGCCAGCCGGCCGCCTTCAATCGGAATCGTTTCCGAAACTCCCACCAGCGACGACTTGACGTGCGAGTCGGCGTTGCCCTCGTAGTGGCGGTAGCCCGCGTCGCGCGGCACCAGCCGGTCGAGCGCGCTGCCGATATCCACCGCCACGTCCGGGTCGGCGCTTTCGTTCACCAGGATGCCGGCGGTGGTGTGCGGCACGTAGAGGCAGCACAGGCCGCTTTCGACACCCGCCCGCTGGATCAGCCGGTTGATCTCGGCGGTGATGTCCTTGATTTCAGTGCGCGCGCCGGTCTTGACCGTCGCCACCTGCACCAAGCTCGCACCGGTGCCAGAACGCGTGCTTTGCTTCACGGGCCGGTTCCTCCCTCGACGTTGCTGCTCACGCTGGTTACATTATAACGTGGACGGCTCACAGGAAAATCACCTGGTGGTCGCGGCAGGGGACGCTGCCTTGCTCCCGCAGGCGCTCGACCAATCCCACACCGTAGCGCGCCGCAAAGCTGAGGAAGTTGAGCTGCCGCTCCTGCAATCCCCGCTGCGGATAGAGGCTGTGAACCAACATCCCCAGGTGGCGCTCGATGATCTCGGTTCGCTCCGTCTGCGCGCGCCCCGCCTTGCGCCGAATCTTGCCGAACTGGTAGAGCATCTTCCGACGGCTGGTCTCCACCGCCCCCGCCAGCGTAGAGTCAAGCTGGCTGACTTGACCCGCGACCTCGCTCAACAGTTTCTCCATCTTCGCCTCGGTCGTAATAAGTCGCCGTTGCAGGCGCGGCGGCAGGTGGCGTTCCGCCAGGCGCGTGTGCAACCGAGCCTCACTGTTTTCCAGTAAGTCGGGAAAAGAAAGTTTGTACTTTTGGAGCAGGCGCTGCACCTTGCGCTCCACCAGCGTGAAGCTCAAGCGCGGAACGATCGCCGGCATGCGTCCCAGCAAGCGGTCGTAAAGCGCGCTGGCTTGGGCGTAGTAGGCGATCTCCCCCGGACCGGCCACGTAGGCGACCGTGGGCAGCAAAGAGTCCTGCACCACCGGGCGCAGCAGCGCGTTGGGACTGAAGCGCTCCGGCGCGCGCTCCAGCTCAGCCTGCAAGCCGTCAGTAAGTTGTTCACCCTGGCCGGGAAGGAAAAAACCATTTCGGCGCCGTTGCAAAGGTTGCCGCTGGCCGTTGACGGTCAGGAAAAGCAAAGTCGCGTTGTCGCGCAGGTGCACCTGCGCGTGGTAGCCAGCCTGCTCGATTTCGCGGCTGCGCTGCTGCAACAGCGTGCGCAATTCAACCGCCTCGGCCACTGCTCGCGCATAAATGGGCCGCGCAAGCTGGTGCAGCCGGGGATGCCGCGGGTCGAGCAGCACCAGACCTCGGCCGGCGAAGAGTTGATTGAAAAGTTTCGCAAACGCCTGCGTGTAACTTTGACCTTCCGCATAGCCTTCCAGTAGCTTGCGCCCCTCGGAGGCGGCCTCGCCGGGCCAGAGCGCCAACGCCTGCTGGCACAACGCTCGAACAGATTGGTCGAAGGCAATTTCGCCCACCGGCGCCTGCTCCAGGTGCGAAGAGTTGTCCTGCAAACGAAGAAGCTGGTGCTGGGAGTCGAGCAGCAGGCAGTGATTGACTTCGGCAAAGTCATGGTCCTCGCTCGCCAGCCAGAAAATCGGCACAGCCGGCAAACCTTCCTTGGTCAGTTTTTCCGCCAGTTGCACCGCGGTCAGCGCCTTATAGACGCTGTAGGCCGGCCCGCCGAACAGCCCCACTTGCTGGCCGGTGACGACGGCCAGGGTGTCGGCCCGGCGCAACCGCTGGATATTTTCCTGGCAGCGGGCGTCGCCGCCGAACTGGCGATTCTGCTCTGCCAGTACGTCGGCCACGGCGGCGCGCGTTTCGCTCGACAAAGACACCTCCTGCGCGGCGGCCTGAAAGCTCTCCGCAGCAAAGGGGTCGTGACGGTAAAAGCGCGCCACCCGGTCAAAACGATAGAGGTAATCGGAAAAGAGCGCGGATGTGTGAGGAATTTGTGTGAACGGAATACAGTGGGATTCCATGGGAGCGGTCATCTTAGCCCGCAAGCCTGAGCCGGGCAAGCAGGACCGGACCCGGCAGTTAAGACAACTTTATTCAGATGAAGTAGCTGCGCCGACGATGCGGGTGATTTCCGCGCGCGCTTTCTCATCAAGGGGAAGCAACGGTGGCCGGGGCGGGCCGCCGGCGTAGCCGCGCTGGTCCATGGCGTACTTCAGCCCGGCAATGCCGAAGCGAGAGGTCAGAGCTACGGTCGGCACGTGCAAGCGGCGCTGAAGCTCCCGCGCGCGCTCGTGCTCGCCGCTGCGGGCAGCTTGGTAAAGTTCCACGCACAACTCGGGCAAAGCGCAGGCCACCGCCAACACTGCTCCGCAAGCGCCCAGCGCCATCGATGGGTAGAGCGTGGTGGCCGAGCCCACCAACACCTGAAAGCTTGCCGGAACGCGTCCGATGATGTCCGCCACCAATTGCACGTTGCCGGAACTTTCCTTGATGCCGATGATGTTGGGGTGCTGCGCCAGACGCGCCACCAGCGCGGCGCTGACCGGCAAGCCGGTGAACTGCGGCACGGAATAAATCAGCACCGGAATGGGGCTGGCGTCGGCAACCAGCAGGAAGTGGCGTTCGAGCGCCGCGTCGCTCATCTGCGGCTTGAAGTAGGCGGGCGTGCGCACCAGGGCCACTTGGTAGCCCAACTCGGCGGCGCGGCGGGTGAGCGCAATGGTTTCCGCCGTGGCTTCGCAACCGGTGCCGGCGATCAAGACTTTTTCTCCCTCGGTCGCTTGCCGAACCGTCTCCCAAATCCTGCTCTTCTCCTCCTCGCGCAGAAAGACCGACTCGCCGGTGGAACCCACCACCACGTAGCCGGCCAGTCCGATGCGATTGTATTTCTGCACATTGGAGGACAGAGCCGCCAAGTCCACGCTCATGTCGGCAGCGAAAGGCGTGGTCAGCGGCGGAAAGATTCCGGCGAGGACAAATTTGGGTTTCGTCATGGAGTTCCCTTTCGGCTCGGAGTGATTTCCTTCGGCGCACCCTGCGCACCGGCAGCCTCTCCAACCACCGGCAGCCCTAGCTCCGGAAGTTGAAAGCTCTGGTGCAAATCCTGCAAACTGCGGATTTCAACTTTGTGTTTCTGCAACGCCTCGATGCCGGTCACCGCAGCGGTCGCAGCCTCCAGAGTGGTGAGGCAGGTCACCTGATGGCGAATGGCCGCGCGACGAATGGCACGCTCGTCGTAGAAGGACTTGCGGCCCAGGGGGGTATTGATTAGCAGTTGGATCATGCCGGATTTGATCAAGTCCACCACGTTGGGCCGGCCCTCGTTGACCTTGAAGACCCGCGCGACGTTGAGGCTCTTCGCTTCCAGGAACTCGGCCGTGCCCCGTGTCGCCACCAGCGAAAAGCCCTGCGCGGCAAGTTGGCGCGCGAGGGGAAGCAGGGCGGCCTTGTCGCGGTCGTTGACACTCAGGAACGTCGTGCCGGAGATGGGCAACCGCTGGCCGGCGGCCAACTGCGCTTTGGCGAACGCCAAGCCGAAGCTCGATCCAATGCCCATGACTTCACCGGTGGATTTCATTTCCGGTCCCAGGATGGTGTCCACGCCGCGAAAGCGCTGGAAGGGGAAAACCGGCGACTTGACGGCGTAGAAGCCGTTCTGCTGCGGCTTGCTCGGCAGGCGGAAGTCGCGCAGCTTGGCGCCGATCATCAGCAAAGCCGCCAGCTTGGCCAGCGGCACCCCCGTGGCCTTGCTGACGTAAGGCACGGTGCGCGAAGCGCGCGGATTGACTTCCAGCACGTACACCGTGCTGCTGGGCCCACCCTCGGGCCGCGACGGAACGGCGTACTGCACGTTCATCAGGCCAACCACTTGCAAGGCGCGCGCCAAGCGCGCGGTGTAATCGCGAATGACTTCGAGGTGCTCTTCCTTGAGCTGAAAAGTGGGCAGCACGCAGGAGGAGTCGCCCGAGTGGATGCCCGCCTCTTCGATGTGCTCCATGATACCGCCGACGTACACATCCTCCCCGTCGGCGAGCGCGTCCACGTCCAGCTCGAAACTGTCTTCCAGGAACTGGTCAATCAGGATGGGAAACGTCTGCAGGAATTCGGCCGCTTCGGCCGCATAGGTCTCCACCGTGGCGCGGTCGTAGGCGATCACCATCGCGCGTCCGCCCAGGACGTAGGACGGGCGAATGACAACCGGGTAGCCAATCGTCTCGGCGGCGGCCACGGCCTCCTCCACGCTCATGGCGGTGGCGTGGCGTGGCTGCGGAATCCCCAGCTCACGCAGCAGGTGGCTGAAGCGCTGCCGGTCTTCGGCCAGGTCAATAGACTCGGGCGAGGTGCCGATGATGTTCACCCCGGCGCGCTTGAGCGCCATCGCCAGGTTCAGGGGCGTCTGCCCGCCGAACTGCACAATCGCGCCGGCGGGCCGTTCGCGGGCAACGATGTTCATCACATCCTCAAACGTCAGCGGCTCGAAGTAGAGCCGGTCGGAGGTGTCGTAGTCGGTGGAGACTGTCTCCGGGTTACAGTTCACCATCAGCGTCTCGTACCCGGCCTGCTTGAGCGCGAAAGCGGCGTGGCAGCAGCAGTAGTCGAATTCGATTCCCTGCCCGATGCGGTTGGGCCCGCTGCCCAGGATCAGAATCTTGCGGCGATCGGTGGGCTCGCACTCGTCCTCCTCTTCGTAGGTGGAGTAGAGGTAAGGCGTGTAGGACTCGAACTCTCCCGCGCAGGTGTCCACTCGTTTGAAAACAGCTTCCAGGCCCTGCTCCAGGCGGCGCGCGCGCACCTCGTCCGGCGTGGCCTGCCAGAGTCCGGCCAGATGCTCGTCGGAAAGGCCGGTGCGCTTGGCTTCGCGCAGTAGCTCGCGCGGCACGTCAGCCAATTGATGTCCACCCAACTTTTTCTCCAGGGTTACGATTTCCTCCAACTGGTGCAGGAACCAGGGATCAATCCAGGTCAGCCGATGGATTTCCTCTGTGCTTTTTCCCTGGCGCAGTGCCGCGAACAGAACGTCCAAACGCTGTGGCGTGGGTGTGGACAGCAGTTCATGGATTTGATCCTCCGACAGGCGCGGGAAGGTGAAGCGCTTGCCGGTTTCGAGCGAGCGCATACCTTTGAGCAGCGCTTCCTTGAAAGTGCGCCCGATGGCCATCACCTCGCCCACCGAGCGCATCTCCGTGCCCAGCCTCTGGTCGGCGCCGGGAAATTTCTCGAACTGCCACTTGGGAATCTTGGCCACCACGTAGTCAATCGTAGGCTCGAAACAGGAAGTGGTTTTCTGCGTGATGTCGTTGGGAATTTCATCCAGGCGCAGCCCCACCGCCAGCTTAGCCGCGATCTTGGCGATGGGAAAGCCGGTGGCCTTCGAAGCCAGCGCCGAGCTGCGCGAGACGCGCGGGTTCATCTCGATCACCAGCATCTGCCCGGTCTCAGGGTTGAGAGCGAATTGGATGTTGGAGCCGCCGGTATCCACGCCCACGGCGCGGATGATGGCGAGCGCGGCGTCGCGCATGCGCTGGTATTCCTTGTCAGTCAGAGTTTGCGCTGGGGCGACAGTGATGGAGTCGCCGGTGTGGATGCCCATCGGATCGAAGTTCTCAATCGTGCAGATGACCACTACGTTGTCGGCCAGGTCGCGCATCACCTCCAGCTCAAACTCCTTCCAGCCCAGCACCGACTCTTCGATCAGCACTTCGTGCACCGGGCTGAGGTCGAGCCCGCGGCCGACAATGTCGTCGAACTCTTCCGGGTTGAAAGCCAGGCCGCCGCCGGTGCCGCCCAACGTGAACGACGGCCGCACCACCGCCGGGTAGCCGACCTTCTCAGCGAACGCTCGCGCTTTTGCCAGCGAGTTCACCAGCGAGCTGCGCGGCGACTCGAGCCCGCAGTTGGCGACCGCCTCTTTGAACCAGAGCCGGTCTTCGGCGATCTTGATGGCGCGCAGCGAAGCGCCGATCAACTCCACCCCGTGCTTTTCCAGCGTACCCGACTCGGCCAGCTCGACCGTCAGGTTCAGCGCAGTCTGCCCGCCTACCGTGGGCAGCAACGCGTCGGGACGTTCGGCGACGATGATGGCTTCCACGTATTCGGCGGTGAGCGGCTCGATGTAGGTGCGGTCGGCAATTTCCGGGTCGGTCATGATGGTGGCGGGGTTGGAGTTGACCAGCACGACTCGGTAGCCTTCGCTCTTGAGCGCCTTGCAGGCCTGCGTGCCGGAGTAGTCGAACTCGCACGCTTGTCCGATCACAATCGGCCCCGAGCCGATGATCAGAATCTTTTTGATGTCGGTCCGCTTCGGCATTCAGTGCCTCAAACCCAACCTAACCCTAAATTTCTCATTCCAAGCGCGCTTCCCTGTCATCCCGAGCGTCGCGAGGGATCTGCTTGCTCTTCGCACCTACCGACCCCTACCAATCCGCCGCCAAATCATCCCAAGCCAGGTTGGCACTTTTGATCAGCGCTACTCTCTTTCCTCGTCGCCATGCTTTGATTCGTTTCTCGCGACCGAGCACCTCGCGCACGTCGTTGAAAGACTCAAAGTAAACCAGCCGATGAATTCTATACTTCTTGGTGAAACCCGCCAGCAGTCCCTGCTTGTGCTCCAGCACTCTCCGCCGCAGGTCGTTCGTCACGCCCGTGTACAAGTTTCGTAACCTGCTTGCCAAGATGTACACATAGTAACGCTTACCCAAAAGCAGATCCCTCGTCAGCCTGCCTGCGGCAGGCCTCGCTCGGGATGACAATTCAATCCGTCCGCTTCGGCATCGCTGTGCTCGGTTATCCTCCTACTTTTTCATTACTCATCACATCCACAAACTGCTCGAAAAGATAGTGGGAGTCGTGGGGGCCGGGGGAGGCCTCGGGGTGGTACTGCACGCTGAAGAGCGGCAGGGCGCGGTGGCGCAGGCCTTCCAGCGTCTGGTCATTCAAGTTGATGTGGGTCAGCTCGACTTCCTTGGCGTCGAGCGAGTCGGGGTCCACGCAGAAGCCGTGGTTCTGCGCGGTGATTTCCACCCTGCCGGTTTGCAGGTTCTTCACCGGATGGTTGCCGCCGTGGTGACCGAACTTGAGCTTGAAAGTTTTGCCCCCCAGCGCCAAGCCCATGATCTGATGCCCGAGGCAGATGCCGAAAACCGGCACGCGCCCGGCCAGCTTGCGCACGGCTTCGATGGCATAGGTGCAAGGCTCCGGGTCGCCGGGCCCGTTGGAGAGAAACACGCCGTCGGGCTTAAGCGCCAGCGCGTCTTCCGCCGACGTTCCCCCCGGCACCACGGTCACGCGGCAACCCACGTCCACCAAGCGGCGCAGGATGTTCTGCTTGATGCCGAAGTCGTAGGCCACCACGTGGTGCACGCCGGGTTTCTCTGCGCTGCTGAGCCGCGCCAACTCGATGCTGGGCTCACTCCACTCATAGGACTTGGCCGTCGTCACGGTGCGGGCCAAGTCGAGCCCCACCATCTCCGGCAGCGAGCGCGCCCGCGCCACCAGCGCTTCGCTGTCGAGCGAAGCGGTCGAGAGCACAGCGCGCATGGCTCCCTGTCGGCGCAGGTGCAACACCAGCGCGCGGGTATCAATGTGACTGATGATGGGCACGCCGTGGGCGGCCAGGAAAGACTCGGTGGTCTGCTGGCTGCGCCAGTTGGAGGCGACCTCTGAGAAGTCGCGGACGATCAGGCCCTCGATGTAGGGGCGCGCGGCCTCGTTGTCGAGCGGGTTGGTGCCGACGTTGCCGATGTGGGGATAGGTCAAACAGACGAGTTGGCCGGCGTAGGAAGGGTCGGTAAAGATTTCCTGGTAGCCGGTGATGGAGGTATTAAAAACAACTTCCCCGCCCCGTTCCGCACGGGCGCCGTAGCCCTTGCCCCTAAAGAGCCGCCCGTCTTCGAGTGCGAGGATTGCCTCCATTCACGCTCCTGGTATCGTCTTCCAAACTTGCCCCGAACGTCAGTTCTGGCCGCTGCTCACGTTCCTCGACCGGCATCAATCGTCTCCGTTGGCCGACCGAATGGGGCCGAAGTGGTCAATGGGCCAGTAGGCGAAGACGGCCTTGCCATAGATGTAGTCGCGATGTACGGTGCCCCAGGAACGCGAGTCGTGCGAGCTGCGCCGGCGGTCGCCGAGCACGAAGTAATGCTGCGGCGAAAGTCGGGTGAGCGGGTAGGATTGCAGGTCGTGGTCTTTCGGCGCCACGTAGTCCTCCCGCAAGGGAACGCCGTTGACGTACACTATCCCCCGGCGAATCTCAATGCTCTCGCCCGGCAGGCCGACGATGCGTTTGATGAAAGACTTGTTCGGGTCGCGCGGATAGCGGAAAACCACAATGTCGCCCCGCTCGATAGACCCGAACTTGTACACGAACTTGTTGATGAAGATGCGCTCTTGGTCGGCCAGCTCGGGGGTCATGCTGTTGCCTTCCACCTTGACGGGCTGATAGACGAAGGCAATGATGCCCAACGCCAGCGCGGTGGCAATCAGCAGATCGCGCATCCAAACGATGGAAAAAAAGGAAAGGAAGAAAGCTTTTCCCAAGCCGCGCCGTGAACCTCGGGTGCGGCCTAGAGAGCCCGGTACTTGTTCGCCATCGCCCATCCCCGAATCTTATTTCTATAACACAGGGCCTGCGCCTGCGCAAGGCCCGGGCGTGTGGCGATGAGTTCCGACCCGGCGCTGGCGCAAGCCGGCGGAAATACCGCGGCCGTGCGCATCGCAGCCGTGCTCCCCGCGCTCAACGAAGAACAGGCACTGGCGCAGGTGCTGAAAGAACTGCCCTGGTCGCTGTTTGCCTCGGTCATCGTCGCCGACAATGGCAGCACCGACCGCACCGCCGAAGTCGCCCGTGCCGGAGGCGCGCAGGTGGTCAGCGAACCGCGCCGCGGTTACGGTCGCGCCTGCCTGGCGGCGCTGGCGGCGCTTTCGGCTGAAATTGAGATTGTGGTCTTCCTCGACGCCGACGCCAGCGACGATCCCTCTGAAGCCGTCCGGCTGGTCGAGCCTATCCTGCGCGGGGAAGCCGACTTGGTCATCGGCTCGCGCGCGCGAGGCCACGCGCAGCCCGGTTCTCTGTTCTGGACGCAGCGCGTGGGTAACCGGCTGGCGGTGGGGCTGATTCGGTTGCTCTACGGCCATCGCTACACCGACCTGGGGCCGTTCCGCGCCATCCGCCGGTCGAGCCTGAAACAACTGGAGATGAGCGACCTGAACTTCGGCTGGACAGCCGAAATGCAGGTCAAGGCACTGAAGCGCGGGCTGCGGGTGGAGGAAGTTCCGGTGAGCTACCGCCGTCGCATCGGCCGCTCCAAGATTTCCGGCACCGTGCGGGGCGCCACCCTGGCAGCGTTGAAAATTGCCTGGACCATCCTCCGCCTGCGCTTTGTGAAGTAGCGCCGGGGCGGCTACTGGATGTAACCCAGGCTGCGCAGTCGCTCCAACTCCTCTCGGCTGAGGCCCTCGGTGGAGGCGGAGTCAGGCTGGAGCCGCGCGGCCTTCACCTTCTCGTACCACGCATCCAACTCGTGCGCGAGCCGCTGCACAATTTCCGGCTTCTCGGCCGCGAGGTCGGTTGTGTCGAGCGGATCGTTGCGGTGATCGTAGAGCTCGTACTCAGGCTCCTTGCCGGGCCGCTGGCGGTTGTGAATCAACTTCCACCCGTCAAGTATGATGGCGAACGATTCCATCTTTCCGTTGGGCGATGCTCCCTCTTCCTCATAAGGCTTTTCCGTCACCGCCGGACGACTCCCTTGCTCCGGCATGGCGGAAGCCACGTTGTCGCCGCTTTGGAGAAATCCCGCCGCCTGCACGGGCGCCGGCTCTGCAGCCGCGAAAAGTGGAACAAGGCTGCGTCCCTGCGCGCCCTCAGGAACCGCCAAGCCACTCAACTCCAAGATGGTGGGCATGATGTCGATCGACTGCACAGTATCGTTGACAACTAGGCCCTGCGGCACCGTGCCGGGCTGTCGAACTATCAGAGGAATGTTGGTGAGCTCGCCATAGACCGTGTGGCCGTGGAACATCTGGCCGTGCTCCAGAAACTCTTCGCCGTGGTCGCTGGTGAAAACTACCAACGTCTTTTCCTCGAGCCCCAGCGTGCGCAAACGCTCCAACACCCGTCCGATTTCAACGTCCATGCCACGGATGGAGCCGTCGTACCAGTCGCGCACGTGGGAGATGTAGGCATCCGGATCGACGCCCGCGCGCTGGAGTTCGCCGCGAGCGGGCATCCCAAACTGCTTCAATAGGGGATCGGTAATAAATTTGCGAGCGCGGTTGGTCTGCTGCTCGTGCTCTTCTGCCAGGACCGGATCGGCCCACAGGGAGTTGTAGGGCTGGCGAGGCTCAAAGGGATCATGCGGATCAAAAATGTGGAGGAAAACAAAGAAAGGAACGTCGCGATGCTCTTCGAGCCAGGGCAGCAGCCGGTCCACGTATTCACGGGCGGTTTTACTGCCGTCCTCAGAAACCGAGCCACGCTCGTGCAGCTCCTCAAAGCCCTGATGCAGATTGGTGAACTTGCCAGTGAAGAGCACCGAAGAGGTTGAGAGTGTGGCGTAACCGGCGGCGCGAAAAACCTCTGCCAGAGTTGTGGCCGAGTTGGGCAGGCGGTCGCTGAACTCCGCCACCGTATGGGTGGTGGGATAAAGCCCGGTCAGCAAAGAGGTGGCCGAGACTTTGGTCCAGGTGCCTTGTGCTACACAGTCGCGGAAGAGCACACCTTCACCGGCCATAGAGCTCAACACCGGAGCGGTGGAGCGCGAGTAGCCGTAGGCGCTCAGGTGATCGCTGCGGAGCGTATCGGCCAGAATCAGAATCACTCCTTGCGGCGGAGTGGCGGGTGTATGGGGGCCCGCGACACGCTCCGGCATGCGGCCGCTATCGCGCACGACGGGCGAGCCCCAGAAGCCGATGGCGCCGGGGCGCTCGGAGGCGAGCGACAACGACAACTCCACTTCCCGCCGGGCGAACTCGGCGAGATCAATCCGCACCGGCTGCCAGCGGTGCGGTGTGGTTACGGTGCGTTCAAGAATGGTGGTGCCTTCGGCCGCGCTGCCCTCTCGACCTACCGTCACGCGGAAAGTCACCGGGCCTTCCTCGATGGTCCCGATGCCCAGATCGAGCCACGGTCGGGCCGGAAGTTTGACTTGGATGCGAATGGTTTCCGGCGCTCGCGCCACCAGCGTTTCGCGGTATACCTCCGAAAGGCCGTGCCAGCCCACGCCGGCGGGGATGTTGGCCAGGTACTCCTTGCGGAAGACCAGGCGAACTGACTCAATTTCGAAGCTCGCCCCCGCCACGTCGGTCGGACGGATGAGAAGGTGCCGAAGGCTGCGGGAGGCCACAGGCCTGCGAGGGCGAAGGGTGTAGGTGCGAAACTCGCGGCCCTGCATGATGGGAGTTGTCGTCAGCCAGGGAAATACTTGGGCTTGCTCTACCACCGCGGCGAGGTCGAGCTTCTCAGAACCACTCTGGGAGATTGAGAGGTTGGAGCCGGCGGAGGCCCGCAGGCGAATCTCGACGGCGTGCAACAGGTCGCCGTCGTCCAACCCGGAGGTTCTCTCGACATGAATGATGGGAAAGTCAGCGGTGGAGCGCCCCGTCAGGCGGCCGTTGCGGATAGCCAAGCCGGTGACAGCACGGCCCGCCTGCCAGCCGTAGGTGGCGGCGAACTTTCCTTCCGGCTTCTGGGCTGAACCGTCGAAGCGCCACTCCGTGCGCGACGGGCGAACCACCTCCGTGGCTGCGCCTTCAACGGCGTCGGGCTTGAAGAGATCGACCAACCGAATCGCAACAGAGGCAGGCTCGGACGAACCGCATCCGGCCAAGCCAACGGCGCAGAATACCAGCAGACCTAGAGCAGTATTCTTCCACATAACGCCCCCCAGACAATCAATGGAAACTTTTAATACCAGATGGGCGGAAGCCTAAGCCCGTACTGAAGGGGAGTCAAGCGCCGGCAAAATCAGTGGGCGGGCTTTGGGTTGGTTTGGAGATCGAAGCTCTTGGCGACGCCGAGGACGAAACCGGTGTTGGGGTCGTTGCGGGTCAGCCCGGCGACGCCGGCAAAGTCCCAGCGGAAGCCGCCGCCGAAGACCTGCACGCCCAAGCGGGCCTGCGAGCGGCTGCCGGTGCCGACCAGAGGACCGGTGGCGGGGGTGTCGCGCGTGCTCCAGCGGCCCGCCACTTCTGCGACCAAGTTCACTCGCTGGTGCAGGGGATAGATGGCGCCGAGCCCGTAGAGCACCACATCATTTTGCTCGAACAGTCCGATAGGCGCCTGCAGAATCCCCATCCCTAGATTGCCGAAGAGGTTGAGCTTTCCGTAGTGCTTCTGGGCCAGCAGGGTGAAGAAGACGTTGGTGGTGTTCAGACCGATGCCGCGGCTTTCATCCGAATTGGGCGCCTCAAAACCAAACCGGATGCCGAGGGCGGGCCGGCCCTTGGTTTCAGGATAGAGCTGGAACTTCACCGCCAGCGTGAAGTCGCCGAAGTCGGAGGCGGAGGTGCCGCCGCGCTTCAAGGTGGGTGTAAGCTGGGCCGGCACCTGCTGGTTGACGGAAAGGAAATTTCGGATGGTGCTCTGGATTTGCAGTTCCACCGCCCGACTGAGACCGATGTGCAGGTCAACCACGCCCACCCGGCTCAGGTCGCCGGACAGGCCCGACAAGGGGAAGGTGGCGCCTTGCAGGAACTCCACCCCGAACTGCACCAGCATCTCGCCCGGACGAACCACGTCCACTGGCTGGGTGGTCAGGGGACGCTGCTGCGCCGCCGCCGGAGCGGCCAGCAACACGGCCAGAAGCAGAAACGCAATTTTCATCGGGCGGCTCAACACGCGCACCATTATGCGGGGCGGGGCTGGGCGGAGGCAAGCGATTAGTAGCGGCGAGTTTTGAACCGCAGCGGGCGCGCCGCGCCATTTTCCCCTGGCTTGCTACCTCCCGGCTCACCGCGCCACCAAGGTGGATCCCCTGGTCGCCCTGCGCTATGAGTAGGTCGGACTAGCTGGAAGCAAGTTCGTGGCTGAGGACGGCCAACGCCGCCAACACGGCGGTCTCCGCCCGCAAAATGTTCCCGCCCAACGAGGCTTCCCGGAAGCCTGCGGCGTGTGCAGCCTCGCGTTCCTCTTCCGTCCAACCGCCCTCAGGGCCGATCGCTAGAGCGACGCTCTGGAGAGGCGCGGGAAACTCGCGCAGGGCCGTCCGCAACAGCGGCGACTCGCGCGCTTCCGAGAGCAAGATTTTTACCTGCGCGTCCACACGCGGAAAAACCTCCGTCGCCCGGCTGACCGACAGCAACCTCGGAGGCGCTGCTCGGCGCGCCTGCTGCGCGGCGTTGAGGAGAATCTTTTGCCAGCGCGCGCTTCGTGCCGGAGCCGCTTGCGCCAACCGCTTCAGCGTCCGCGTTGCAACCAGGGGCACGACTTCGGTCACGCCCAGCTCAGTTCCCTTCTCCAGCAACCACTCCCAGCGGTCGAACTTGATCAGCGCCGCCAGCAACACCAGTCGCGGCTCAGCGCTGGCTTGCGCCAACTTTTCCACTAGTTCAAATTCAATTCGGTCGCGGCTCACCCCGGCCACGCGTCCCAGCCACACCTCGCGGCCGTCAGACAACTCGTAGATCTGGCCGGGTTGGGCGCGCAGGACGCGCGCCAGATGGTGCGCCTGTTCTCCCGTCAGGATTGTCCGGTCCCTGCCGAAACTTTCCACCATGAATCGTCGCCGCGCCACCACTCACCTCAGCAAACCAGACAAACCGGCGAAGAAAGCCGCGCCTTCCTTGCCGCCACCCTCCTGCGCCAAGGCTTCGGAGGGCAAGCCGCATGGGACGTCAGCCTTCCTTTATAGATCATGAAAAAACCGTGCCCTGACGGACGCAACTTAGCAACACAGTCGTAGCTCACTACCGGGGCGTGCAACCGGCAACAGGCTAACACGATTTATGCGGAGGAGAAGCGCGCAAGCGGGACTAGCCGAAGATGTCTTTCACGCGGTCGAGCAGGCTGGACTTCTCGACCGGGCGGTTCTCGGCGGGCAGCGTGCGACCGAGCTCTTCAATCAACCGTTTCTGCTCCCGCGTCAATTTCTTGGGCGTTTCCACTTGCAACTCCACGAACAGGTCGCCACGCCTGCCGTTCAAGCTGGGGAAGCCCTTGCCTTTCAGGCGGAACACCGCGCCGCTCTGCGTCCCGGCAGGAACTTTCATAGTCTGATCACCATCCAGGGTGGAGACGCGAATCTCGCCCCCCAAGGCGGCCTGCGGAAAGCTGATGGGAATGGAACAAAAGAGATTGGAGTCGCGGCGCTCAAAGAAGGGGTGCTCTTCGACGTTCAGCACCACGTAGAGGTCGCCGCGGGGGCCGCCGTAGGTGCCGGCGTCTCCTTCGTCTCCGATGCGCAGCCGGCTGCCCGTATCCACGCCGGGCGGAATCTTGATCTCGATGGTGCGCTCGCGCGTGACCCGGCCTTGTCCCCGGCATTCGGGACACGGGTCGCGAATCACCTGCCCGGCACCCCGGCACTGCGGGCAGGTGCGCGAGACGGAAAAGAAACCCTGCTGGTAGCGCACCTGGCCGCGCCCGTTGCAAGCCGAACAAGTAGTGGGGCCCGAACCCCTACGGGCGCCCGAGCCTTTGCACTCGGCACACACTTCCTCGCGGGGAATCCTGATCTTGGTGGTGGTGCCGCGGGCCGCTTCTTCAAACGTCAACTCTAAGTCATAGCGCAGGTCGCTGCCGCGCCGCACGCGGGTGCGCCGGCGGCCGCCCGCGCCGAACAGGTCTTCGATGCCGAAGAAGTCGCCGAAGATATCGGTGAAGTCATTGAAGATGGACTGGTCAAAGCCGGTGAAGGGCTGCCCGCCCAACCCGGCATGGCCGAAACGGTCGTAGGCGGCGCGCTTCTGCGAATCGATGAGAACGCTGTAGGCTTCCGTCACTTCTTTGAACTGCTCTTCTGCTTCCTGCTTGCGGTTGGGATTGCGGTCCGGGTGCCATTCGAGAGCGGCGCGGCGGTAAGCCTTCTTGATCTCGTCCTCGCCGACGGTGCGGTTGAGGCCGAGGATTTCGTAGTAGTCGCGCTGGGTGTTGGCCCGCGGCATGGGCGGCTAGCTCGCCTCTTCTGGTTCAGGTTTGGGCTTCGAGTCGGATTCCGGCTCCGCGCCCGAGGGCGCAGCTTGCTCCGGATGCACGGCCACCCGCACCAGCGCCGGCCGCAGCAGGCGGTCCTTGAGCAAGTAACCGCGCTGCAGCTCCCCCAGCACTTCGTGGTCGGGGTGCTCGGTGGTCTCCACGCGCTCGACGGCGTGGTGGTAGTGCGGGTCGAAGGGCTTGCCGAGCGCCTCCACCGGCTTCAGGCCCGCCCGCGCCAAAATGTCGAAGAGCTGCTTGTAAATCAACTCTACACCCTTGCGATACTCTTCGGCATTTTCGCTGCCGGGGGCAGCTAGGGCGCGCTCAAAAGCGTCCAGCACCGGCAGCAGCGACTCCACCAACGCAGCTTCGATGTACTGGCGGAACTCGCGCTGCTCGCGCTCGGTTCGCTTACGAAAGTTCTCGAAGTCAGCCTGGCGGCGCAGCGACTGATCGTAGAGCGCCTGCTTCTCTTCCAGCAGTTTCTTAATCTGCTCTTCCAGACTGGGAGCTTCCGCCAACGGGGAGTCTTGAGCCGTCTGGGGAGTTTCCGCCGGGGCGGACGCCACAGAGTTCTGGTCGGGTTCTACGTCCGAAGTGTGAGGCTTGTTTTCGTCGATCATCAGAATGCAAATCCTTGTTGGAAGGAGCTAATTCTGCGTCAAGACGCGGTCAAGCAGCGCAGCTACATAACGAACGGCGGTGATGGCGCGGGCATAGTCCATCCGGGTCGGCCCCAGCAGACCCAGCATCCCCATGGGCCGCTGCTGGTGGCCGTAGCAGGTTCCGATGAGGGTGAAGTTTTTCATCGCCGGGGAGAGCGCCTCCAGTCCGACTAGAATGCGCGGCTCCGGCTCCGAGCTTTCCACGCAATCCGCCAGCAGCCGGGCCAGCCGCTCCTTTCTCTCCAACGCCTGCAAGAGGTCGCGGAGCGCCTCCGGCTCAGCGGCTTCGGCTTGCTCCAGCAAATGCGCCATCCCTTCGACGTGCACCACCGCATCTTTTGGGGCAGCGTCGAAACTCTCCTGGCAGAGGGCCAGCGCCTGCTGGAGAAAGCGGCTGCGCTCGGCCGCCACGCGGCGCTCCATCTCGGCGCGGATGGCTTCCAATGTCCATCCGCGGAAGTTGTCGTTCAAATAGGCGGTCATGCGTGCCAGCTCATCCCGCTTAAACTGCTGGCGCGTGCGGACCACCTTGTCGCGCACGAACCCGGCTTTGGTCACCACCACCGCCAGCACGCGGCGGTCGGCGAGGGGCACGAAGCGAACTTCCTCTAACACCGTTTGCGCCAAGTTGGGCAGGAGAACCAAACCTACGCCGTGGCACAACTCCGAAAGCGCATGCGGCGCGCGAGCCAACAACTCCTCCGCGCCGCCGGTTTCACCGGCCATCAGATGATCGATGCGGTTGCGGTGGGACGAGCGCAGACGCGCCCCGGAAGCGACCTGTCGAGCGTAGAGCTTATAAGCCTTGGCCGTGGGCACGCGCCCCGCCGAAGTGTGGGGCTGGTGCAGGTAGCCTTTCCGCTCCAGTTCGACCATCACGTTGCGCACGGTGGCCGAAGAAACCCGGCCGCGCCGGCGGGCGACCTCCGAAGACGGGACCGGAGATCCGCCCTGAATGTACATTTGGACTACGGCCGCCAGGATTTCGCGGTCGCGTTCTTCGAGTTGTTGCGCGCTCACGCCAGCGTCACCTTTTCCTCTGTTCCAACCTGCCTACAGGAAATTCTATCTGGCGGTGCGGGAAGCGTCAAGCAAGCCCTGGAGCTAGTCGATCTGCGCACGCTGCAAGGTGCCGCTGAAATCCACGTAGATGGACTTCCACTCCGAAAAGACGTCCAAACCGGCCTGGCCGGCCTCGCGGTGACCGTTGCCGGTGCACTTGGTGCCGCCAAAGGGGAGATGAATTTCCGCCCCGATAGTGGGGGCGTTAATGTACACAAGGCCGGTGTAGAGGTCGCGCATGGCGCGGAAGGCGAGGTTCAGATCGCGGGTGTAAATCGAGGAAGACAGCCCATAGACCACTCCGTTGGCGATTTCGATGGCCTCTTCGGCGGTCTCAAACGGAATCACCGAAACTACCGGGCCGAAAATTTCCTCCTGCGCGATGCGCATCTTGGGGTCGCAGTCGGCAAAGATGGTGGGCGGGTAGAAAGAACCCTTGGCATACTCGCCCTCGGTGAGCGGCTGGCCGCCGCAGAGCAACTGTGCCCCTTCGTTGGTTCCAATCTCCACGTAGTTGTGCACCGTGTCGCGCTGCTGGTCGTGGATGCAGGGCCCCATCTCGACGGTGGGGTCGAGTCCGTTGCCGACTTTGAGCTTTTGGGCGCGGTCGCCGAACCGGCGCAGGAACTCTTTGTACACCTTTTTATGCACCGCCACCCGGCTGGCGGCGGTGCAACGCTGTCCGGTGGTGCCGAACCCGCCCCAGAGAGCACCGTCCAGTGCCAAGTCGAGATTGGCGTCGTCCATCACAATGATTATGTTTTTGCCGCCCATCTCCAAGTGGCAGTGGCGGAAGTCGGGCGCGCACGCTTCCGAAACCATCCGGCCCACCTCGGTGGAGCCGGTGAAGGAAACCACTTTCACGTCGGAGTGCTTCATCAGCGGCGTGCCCACTTTTCCGCCCGAGCCCGTCACCAAGTTCAGCACGCCCTTGGGCAGTCCGGCCTCGTTCAAAATCTTGACAAAATTCCAGGACGAGAGTGGCGTATCGGTGGCGGGCTTCAAGACCACGGTGTTGCCGCAAATGAGCGCGGCAAAAATCTTCCACGACGGGATGGCCATGGGAAAGTTCCAGGGGGTGATGATTCCGGCCACCCCCAGCGGCATCCGCACCGACAGGGCAAACTTGTTGACCAACTCGGAAGGCGTGGTTTGCCCGAACAAGCGCCGGCCCTCCCCCGCCATGTAAAAGCCCATGTCGATAGCTTCCTGCACGTCGCCGCGGGTTTCTTTCAGGATTTTGCCCATCTCGCGGGTCATCTCGCGGGCCAACTCTTCCTTGCGCTCCACCAGCATCTGCGAGGCGCGGAAGAGAATCTCCCCACGCTTGGGCGCGGGAGTGAGCCGCCACTTCTCGTACGCCCCCTGGGCGGCTGCCACCGCCTCGTCCGCGTCAACTTTGTCGGAAGCGGGAAACAGTCCGATGACGTCGGACTTGTCGGCAGGATTGACGTTCTCGAATGTCTGGCCACAACCAGCCTCGACCCACTCGCCGTTGATATAGTTTCGATAGACTTTCGGCGCTGCCATGGGTGCCTTGCCTCCTGTTGAAATTCTTTATGCGGGGCTACTCGCGTGGGCTTCGGGAAAGCTGACTCTAGCAGAACGCGGCAGGAGGGTCAATTGGCCGCCGATCAGGGCTGGCGGTTGTTGCCGGGCTTGTCGTCAGGTTTCTCGTCGGTCTGCACTGGTTCGGGCGGCAGCGGATGGGGCGCGGCCACTCCGGCTGTTTCCGAACCCAGGCCCAGCTTGACCAAGGAGCGAGCGTCGAGCTTGCCGGTCACTGGCAGGCCGTTTTCCTCTTGCAAGCGCCTCATGGCCGCGCGGGTCTTGGCGTCCCAGCGGCCGGTGGGCTTGCCTTCCAGGTAGCCCGCGCGAATCAACGCCTGCTGAATCTCCCGAATCCGCTCGGCGGTGGGCCGCTGCTGTCCGCGGCGACGACGGCGGCGGCGTTGTGCGGTTGTGGCTGGATCAACTTTGGCTGGAGCAACGATGGTGGCAGACGCCGCCACCGGCAAAGCGTCCCCTGGAAGCCACGGTCCCCCCAACAGAAACAGCACGCAGAGTGCGGCGGTCATCACTCGACGCCGACTGGATTGTGAAAGGAAGGGTCGCATAGGCGCGGTTACTCGGGCAAAGTCCCGCCCAGGCGGAGACGCACCCAATTCCGCCTCCCGCGGCGCATAACCCAGAAAACAACATCGCTGCCGGGACCCAGTTTCCGCTGCACAGCCCGGAACTCGCGCAGCGTCAGCACGCGTTGCCGGTTGACCTCCAAGATAAGATCGCCCCGGAGCATTCTGATCTCATCCGCGAAACTGCCTGGCTCCACCTCCGCCACCAGCAACCCGACGTCCTCTTCCTCCAAGCCGCTCCGGCGAGCCATGGCAGGGCTCACTTCCTCAAGTGTCAAGCCGAGCTCCACGCTGGCTTCCTGGGCGCGTTCCGGAGTCAGAGAGTCTTCATAGCGTTCGGCGTAAATTTTGCTGAAGTCTTCTACCACCGCCGTGGTCACGCGTTCCTTTTCGTCGCGCAGATAACGAATTTTGACTTCCTGGCCCACCGGGGTGGAAGTCACCTTCTCCACCAGTTCGTCGCCGGTGTGGATGGGCGTGCCGCCCACGTGGGTGATGACGTCGTGCACCTGCAATCCGGCCTTTTCGGCGGGACTAGCGGGACGGACTTTGTTGATGATCACTCCGTGGTCGGCACCGAAGCTGCGCAGGATGGCTTTGTTCTCGCTGTCGGCGCTGCTGAATTCAATTCCGATGGACCCGCGCACCACGCGCCCGTGCTCCACGATTTGGTTGTACACCCGCACGGCCAGGCTGGACGGCAAGGCGAAACCCACGCCGGCACTGACGCCGTTTCGGCTCATGATGGCGGTGTTGATGCCGATCACTTCCCCGGCTAGGTTGACCAGCGGGCCGCCGGAGTTGCCCCGGTTGATGGCAGCGTCGGTCTGGATGAAACGCTGAAACTGCGAACTCGGTCCGCTGATGCGTTGGCCCGACCGCCCCTTGTAGCTGATGATGCCGGCGGTAACGGTGGCGCTGAGGCCGAAGGGACTGCCGATGGCCAGCACCCAGTCGCCCACCTGAACCGCGTCCGAGTCGCCCAACGTGGCCGCCGGCAGCTTGCGCCCGACATCAATCTTGATCACCGCCAGGTCGGTTTCCTGATCCCAACCGACCACCTCTGCGTCATAGCTTTCGTTCTCCCCGTACAAACCAACTCTGATTCTGTCAGCGATTTTGCCGGCCCCGTACACTACATGGTAGTTGGTAAGGATGTACCCATCGGGGTCCACGATCACGCCCGACCCCAGGCTGCGCTCTGTCTGCGGCCGGCCAGAATCGAAATCGAAGAAATCCTCAAACGGCCACGGTATTCGTTGCCGGGGACGGGCGCGGCGGCGCTGGGTGCTGCGGTACGATTCGGTATTGATATTCACCACCGTCGGCTCCAGCTTTCTCGCCACCTCGGCAAAGATGGAAGACAACTGCTGGGGGGAAGCAACCGTCAAGGTTTGCGCGCCCGCCGGGGTGGGGTTGTCGCGCGCGGCTCGCACGCCGTCGGAAATCAGCGTGCCGAGCAAGATCCCCACCGCCAGCGTCACTACCACCGCCAGCCGCATTTCCCATTTACGCTTATGTACCCAATGAGTCCAACCTTGCTGTCCCATGAAAGAACCTCCCTCGGTTCCCAACCGTACGATTATACCATCGGCGGGAACGACAAAAAACCGCCCCTTTTAGTTAGACGCGGTCAGGCCCGTTTGGGTTAGCGGAAGCCGGCGCGCCGGGAACGCCGGGAGCCGGGCCGGTCCGCAGCTCAGCCACCACCACGCCAGCCAGAATCAACCCCGCCCCCAGCAAGCCCCGGCTGCTCAGCCGCTCGGCAAAGACGAGGTAGGAGGTCAGGGCGGCAAAGACCGGTTCCAGGCTGTAGATGAGGGCAGTATGGGTGGGAGAGGTAAAGCGCTGCGCCCAGGTTTGCACGGAAAACGCCAGCGCGGTGGCCAGGGCCGCCGTAACCACCAGCGCGAAGATCAGCCGCGGCGTCCAGTTGAGGACCGCCGGCTCCAGACCGGTCGTGTGGGCCACCGGCATTACCAGCGCAGCAAACACCATGGCGGCTGCCACCTGCCACATCGCCAGGGCCCCGGCCCCGTAGCGCGGGGCATAGTGACCGACGGCTACAATGTGTCCGGCAAAAGCCACCGCACAGAACAGCGTCAGCAGGTCGCCCCGCTCGACCGTGAACGTGCCGGGTGGAACGGTGAGGAAATAAAGTCCGACGGTGGCGGTCGCCACTCCCGCCACAGCGGACAAACGCAACCGTTGGCGGAACACCACCACCAACAGCAGCGGCACCAACACCACTGACAACGCCGTGATGAAGGCCGACTTGGTGGGCGTGGTGTAGACCAAACCAACAGTCTGGAAGAGATACCCGGCGCAGAGAAACCCGCCGATGATAACTCCCGCGCGCGCCAAACCGGGAGGCCGCATCCGAGCGCGGCGAGCGAACAGCAGCATCAGCAAAGCGGAAGCCAACGCGAAGCGCAAGAGGACAAACAGGATGGGCGAAGCGTCGGCGAGAGCAGCCTTGATGACGACGAAGGTCGCGCCCCAAGTCAGGCTCACAAAGACCAGCGCCAGGTCAGCCTTGACGCGCAGTGAAACCGACACCGATCAGTCCGCTTGCTCTTTCCGGTAAACGATCTTCCCGCCCACCATCGTCAGCAGCACGTCGGTGCGCAGAAGCTCGGAGGGAGAAACGTTGGTGATGTCCTGTGAGAGAATAATCAGGTCGGCGAACTTTCCCGGCGACAGGGTGCCCTTGCGGCGCTCTTCAAATTCGGCGAAGGCCGAGCCGAGGGTGTAGGCGCGGATGGCCTCTTCGAGGCTGACTTTTTCTTCCGGCAACCAGCCGCCCTCGGGGCCGCCGTCTTCAAACTCCCGGGTGACGGCGGCGTAGAGCCCGCGCAAGGGATTGATGTGCTCCACCGGGTAGTCGGTTCCGAAGGCCAAGCGCGCGCCAGCCTTCCGCATCGTTCCGATGGCGTAACCCTCGTATTCGCGCTCCGGTCCCAGGATGGTGGGCGCCCAGCGCATGTCAGCCAGCAGGTGGCAGGGCTGCATGGAGGCAATCACATCCAGTTCTTTGAACCGGGCGAAGTCGTTGCGGTGGACGAACTGCGCGTGCTCGATCTTGTGGCGAGCGTTGCGGCGCTTGTTGATCTTGAGCGCAGCCTCGAAAGCGTCCAGCGCCACGCGGTTGGCGCGGTCGCCGATGGCGTGCAGCGCAATCTGGAAGCCGGCGGCGTCACGGTCCACCACCATCTTCTTCAACTGCTCCGGGTCATAGAGCAGGATGCCGCGGTTGTCGGGGGCGTTGGCGAAAGGCTCCAGCATAGCGGCGGAGAGCGAACCGCCGCTGCCGTCGGTGACGCCCTTGAGGGCGCCGGTCTTGAGCCAGGGGTCGGTCGCGCCCCCTTCCTTGCGCATTTCCTCCAGCCGGTTGAGAGGAGCGTCGAAGGGCAGCCACTCGGTTACGCGCAGGGTGAGCTTGCCTTCCTGCTTCAGCTCGCGCAGGGCCAGGAAGTCCTCCCAGGAAGAGTTGTCCTGAACGGAGGTGACGCCGTAGCGGGCCGCTTCCGCCAGCGCCAGCAGCAGGCCGCGCTGGCGCTGCTCGGAGGTCGGAGCAGGAATCAGACCGCTGACGAGACCGGTGGCGTTTTCTTTCAGCCAGCCGGTGGGCTCGCCGTCGGCGTCGCGGACGATTTCGCCGCCTTCGGGCTGTTCGCTGCTGCGGGTGATGCCGGCTCGCTCCAACGCCAGCGAGTTGGCGACCGCCGAGTGCCCGTCTACGCGGGTGAAGAACATCGGGTGCGAGGTGGAAACCGCGTCCAGGTCGGCTTTGGTGGGCATGCGGTTTTCTTGCCAGAGGGAGTGATCCCAGCCGCGGCCAACCACCCACGTGCCCGGCTCAAATTCGCTCAAGCGGGCGCGAATGCGCTGCTGAAATTCTGCGATCGAGCGCGTGCCTTCCACGTTGACGCTCAGCGAACCCTGGCCGGCGTTGGCCAGGTGGGTGTGGGCGTCATTAAAACCCGGCATAACGAACTTGCCTTCCAGGTCGATGACTTTTGTCTGCGGTCCCACCCAATGCTGCATCTCTTCGGCTGTGCCGACGGCGGCGATCTTGCCGCGGGTGATGGCGATGGCTTCGACCCGGCCCAGGCGCACATCCACGGTGTAGATATTCCCGTTGGTCAACACCACATCGGCGTCGGGCGGCTCGGAGAGGAGTCCCGCTGCCAAGCCCAGCAAAAGAACCGGTAGCAGCAACGCGCGTTTCATTCTTCCTCCACCCCCGCCAAAAGTGCCACGGCCAAGAGAATCCGCTTCAACGCCCGCTCGCGCCCGCTGGGGTCGTACCATTCCTGCAAGGAATGGGAGGCGCCGCTGCGGCCGCCGCCGCCCACTGCCACCGCCTCAATCCCCAAGGAGATGGGAATGTTGGCGTCGGTGGAGGAGCGCTGCATCTGGGTCTTGATGCCCAGGTGCTGGTCCACCGCCCCGAACACTTCGATGATGCGGGCTGAAGCAGGCAGCTCGCCGGCCGGCCGCTGGCCGATGACTTTGACTTCGACGGTGAGGGCGCCGCGTTTGGTATCTGCCACGGCGTTTTCCTCCGCCACCGCCTCGGCGACGATCCTGCGCAGGGCCCGCTCCAGCCGCTCAATCTCCGGCTCTTCTTCGGAGCGAATGTCCACCTTCATGGAAGCCTGAAACGGAATGGCGTTAACCGAGGTGCCGCCTTCAATCTGGCCAATGTTGAAGATGGTCCGGGGGCGGGGCGGGATTGCCACCTCCGCCAGCCGGTGGATGGCACGGGCCAGTGCCTGAATCGGGTTGGGCAGGCCGAAGTCGGCCCAACTGTGCCCGCCGGGTCCTCGCACCGTCACATGGAAGCGCCGGCTGCCCAGGGCTTTGGCGGTCAACCGCTCGTGGCTGGAGCCGTCAATGGCGATGGCCGCCCGCACCCGGCGGCGCAAGGCCGGGTCGGAGAACAGCGCCTGCATGCCGCGCAGGTTGCCTTCGCCCTCTTCACCCACGTTAGCGACGAACAGCAGGGTGGCGTGCGTCCGCAGCTTGCTCTCCTGCAGCGCGCGGGCCAACGCTAACAGAGCCGCGATGCCGGCACCGTTGTCGGCAATGCCGGGTGCCACCCAGCGGCTGCCCTGCTTGCGCACTTCCACCAGCGTACCGGGAGGAAAGACGGTGTCAATGTGGGCGGAGAGCAAGACGATGTGTTCGGGGTCGGCCCCGGCGCGGGTGCCGAGCACGTTGCCGATGGAATCCCGGCGGACCGGCTCCAACCCCAGGGCGCGGAACTGCTCCTCCAGGTAGCGGGCGCGCTCTTCTTCGTGAAAGGGCGGGGCGGGGATAGAGGTGGCGCGGATCTGTTGCTGGAGAATCCACTCCCGTTCGCGCTCGAAAAACTGCAAGGCGCGTTGGACAGCCGGCAGGCGTTCCACCGACCCCACACTCAATTCAGCCGCAGGCAATGGAGCGCTCATGGCGAAGAGAACGGCGACCATTGAGATTCGCCGCAGCATAAAAGCAAACTCACCCGAAAATTGGAGCCAACGCCCCTGCGCGTGCCGGCGGCATGGGCCCGGAAACAGACGCGCCACTTTCAGCCCGAACCGGCCGTCGGCGCGTCCTTGCAGAGCGCCAGCACTTCTTCGTCGGCCAAGACCCGGTCGGACTGCTTGGCGGTGGAAAAAATCCGCTCCACCAAGTCGTCGGTGGAGGCGATGCCGCGCTTTTCCAGCCAGTAAATGACGTTGGACTTTCCGCTCATGGGCCCGATCTCAATTACCTGGTCGAGGCCAAACAGGTGCGAGGGCACGCCGGAGTATACCGTGTTGGCGAGGCGGACATCGTTCTTCTTGTACGCCTTGATGACGGCGGCGGCATGGACGCCAGTGGCGGTGCGGAAAGCGTCGCTGCCCACCACGGGATAGTTGTGGGGAATGGGAACACCGACGGCGTGGGCGATTTTCTCGCAATAGTCGCGCAGCTTGCTCAGGTCGCGATCAATCACGCCCGCCAATTTCAAGTTCACCAGCAGCAGGTCCATGGGAGTGTTGCCCACGCGCTCACCCAGAGCCAGGGCGCAGCCGTGCACCTGGTCGACGCCGGCCTCGAAGGCGGCCAGGCTGTTGGCCAAGCCGAGGTCGCGGTCGCGGTGCCCGTGCCAATCCACGCGAATTTTCTGCCCGCTGGGCTTGACCACTTGCTCGATGACGAAGCGCACCAGGTTGCGCGTGCCCTTGGGGGTGGCGTGGCCGACGGTGTCGCACAACACGATGGCTTCGGCGCCGCAGTTGATGGCGGTGGTGTAGAGCTTCTTGACCGTGTCGGGGTCGCAGCGGGTGGTGTCTTCGGTGACGTACATGACCGACAAGCCCAACCCGCGCGCATACTTCACTGCCTTCTCGGTGGTGCGCAGGAGGAAGTCCACCGACCAGTCCTCGGCGTAGCGGCGGATGGGACTGGAGCCCAGGAAAGTGGCGGCCTCGATGGGCAGGCCAACGCGGTCGGAAATCTCCGCGATGGGGCGGATGTCGTTCTCGTGGGTGCGGGCGGCGCAGTTGGGGCGAATCTTGAGCTTGGCGCTGACAATCTCGCGCGCCAGGCGCTCGACGGCGGCCACGGCGCGGGGCCCGGCGCCGGGCAAACCCAGGTTCACCGAGTCGATACCCCGTTCTTCCATCAGGTGTAGGATTTCAATCT
>JACZYA010000119.1 GCA_022571295.1 Acidobacteriota bacterium
GTGACCCGCCCGGGCGAGTTCGGCGCCGACATCGTCCACCTGAACTTGCACAAGACTTTTTCGACACCCCACGGCGGCGGCGGGCCCGGCGCCGGGCCGGTGGCAGTGAAGAAAATCCTGGAGCCTTTCTTGCCCTTGCCGGTGTTGCGGGAGGAAAGCACCAGCGGCCTCAGTTGGGACTTCGACCGGCCGCAATCCATCGGGCGCGTGCGCGCCTTCTTCGGTAACTTCGGAGTGCTGGTGCGGGCGCTGGCTTACCTCCTGGCCAATGGGCCGGAAGGGATTTTGCAAACTACGCGCGATGCGGTGCTGAATGCGAACTTCATCCGCAAGCACCTGGAAGACGTCTATGAGCTGCCCTATCCGGCGCCCAGCTTGCACGAGTGCGTTTTTTCGGACCGGCGGCAGCTCAAGCACAAGGTGAGCACGATGGACATCGCCAAGCGGTTGATTGACTACGGCTTCCACCCCTACACGGTAGCTTTTCCGTTGATCGTGCAGGGGGCGCTGATGATCGAGCCTACCGAAAGCGAAAGTAAAGAGGAACTGGAACTTTTCATCGCTGCGCTGCGCGCGATTGCCCGGGAAGCCGAGAGCGACCCCGAGTTGGTCAGGACTGCGCCCCATACCACGCGGGTCAAGCGGCTGGACGAAGTCGCCGCCGCCCGCAAACCCATCCTGCGCTGGAAGCCCAAAGCGGCGGCCACGCCGGAACCCTAACCAGAAACCACCGGTTGAGCATCCTGCGGGCGTTCCTCAGTGTGGAATAACTTTACGGGCGCAAGGCAAGCCGAACTAGCGCAGGCGGAAGGACTCAAGCATTTCCTGGAAGGTGGGCCGGTAGCGGCGCTGGTCCGATTCGGGCACGATGAAAATCAAGTAGATCAAATCGTCTCCACGCTGAAGGGTGTAGAGCCAATCGATTTCGCGCTCTCCCGGCAGCGGAGAGTCCCCCACCAACTTGGTTTGCAACGCGCGCTGGCCTGCCACTCGGATGCGGCGGCGCGAAACTTCCCGCATGCCGGGGTTGGATTCCTGGAGCTGTTCGAGCAACCAATCGGTTGATTCGTCCAGCAGGGCACGGGGATCGTCAAGCTCCACAATGTTGATCATAACTCCGTAGCCGACCGAGTCGCCCTGCCGGGTGGAATAAATCCCTTCGGGTGGAGCCAGCGTCACCCCCGCACCGCGCTCGTAGATATCCCAATTCTCCGGGTAGTAGATGAGGAAGTCGCGCTCGCGGTAGCGGACCAAGCGGTCGGAGGGAAGCGCTGGCCGCTTGATTTCCCCGGTTGTTTCCCGGCCTGAATCGCGGCGCTTTTGGCCCGGTTTCAAAGGCGGCGGCAAGCTGCGCACGCGCTCCTGGATCAGGTGGAACTCTTCCGAGTCCTTGCGCGCGTTTGCCCTCGGCCCGCCCAGTCTTCGGACCTCCTCCATGATGCGCTCCTGGCGGTTCTCCGGATGCGGGTGGCTGGAGAAGAATTCGATGGACCGTTGCTTGTTTTGGGCGGCCAGGGTTTCAAAGAAGGCCGCCATTTCGCGCGGGTCGTAGCCGGCGTCGTAAAGGATTTGTGCTCCCAGCACGTCGGCCTGGGTTTCGGCGCTGCGTGAGTATTTTAGGAACACGGCGGTGAATCCCACCCCGATGCCGAGTTGTGCGAGCTGGCCCACTATGCCCCCGCCCCCGCCGAACATGCCTCCCAGGATTGCCAGAGGAGCCTGGGCGAAGGTGGCCTTGGTGAGCTGGTTGGTGCCATGCCGCAAGGCCACGTGGGCGATTTCGTGCGCCATCACACCCGCTAGTTGGGCTTCGTTTTCGGCCGCCTCGATGGTGCCACGGTTCAGGTAGAGGAAACCGCCCGGCAGCGCAAAAGCGTTGATGGCTTCCTGGTTGACTGCTTTGAACTGGTACGGATAGCGGTGG
This sequence comes from Acidobacteriota bacterium, assembly GCA_022571295.1. GTDB lineage: Bacteria > Acidobacteriota > Terriglobia > Acidiferrales > 2-02-FULL-67-57 > JACZYA01. The sequence goes on from JACZYA010000119.1 coordinate 1,925, forward strand.
CCGGGTGTGTGGCGAACCAAGCGCGCGCCCAGCCGGTTCAGGTAGTCATTGACTGCTTTGTCCTTCAGCGCCGGTAACTGTTTTTCGGCGTCCTGGGCTGCCTTGCGGCCGAGCTCGATGTCCTGCTGTTCGCTGAACATGTTCCAGCCCGGCTTTACGCGCGTCCGCTGATCGGTTTTTGCGGCCGGCTCGGCGTAGAGCGGCAAGGCAAGCAAGAGCACTGCCAGCAGCCAAGCCAGGCTGCGCTTCCCCGCCGGGCAGGGCTGGCGAGCTTTGTGTTTCAGCGTGCGCATTGTCAGATCCCTTCGTCTACACTCTCTAAGATGACGCACGGCGCTGCAGCGTTGCGCCCATTCTGCCATAATTTCCCCGCAAATTGCTTTTGCCATCTCCGGGCTGGTTTCCGTGGGGAATTCGTCCGGGCGAACCGTCCCCTCTTTGTTAAACCCCAGCACGCGGGCGAAGTTGCTTGATACCGGAGACAATTTGGCGCTTGCTTTCCCCGGTTTTCCTGCGGTAGTGTGAGTGAGCGTTCAATGGCAGGGACGAACACCAACGCAGGTCAGCAACTCTCGCCGTTTGTTAGAATACACTTCTTACGCTACTCACAACCCATTGTCCTGCTTGGCAAAAATGAATCAGTGAAACTACACAACCCATCCTAACCGAGGCGGAGCGCATAATGCCTGTACAAAAGACCGACAAGATTTGGCACAACGGAAAATTCATTGACTGGGACGACGCCACCATCCACATCACCGCGCACGTCATCAGTTACGGCTCGGCTGTGTTCGAAGGCATCCGCTGCTATGCCACCCCGCAGGGACCTGCCATTTTGCGCTTGCCGGAGCATGCCCAACGCCTGCTGAACTCCAGCAAGATTTACCGCATGGAAGTGAGGTATTCCCTGGAAGAACTCATGCAGGCGATGGTGGAGCTGGTGCGGGTGAACAAGATGCCCCATTGCTACATCCGCCCGGTGGTGCTGCGCGGCTACGGCGTGGTGGGGGTGGACCCGTCCAAGACTCCCATTGAGGTTTACATCGCCTGCTGGCCCTGGGGCGGCTACCTGGGCGCTGACGCGTTGGAGAAAGGGGTGGATGTGTGCGTCTCATCCTGGAACCGCATGGCACCCAATACTTTGCCGGCGATGGCCAAGAGCGCGGCCAATTATATGAACTCACAACTTATCAAGATGGAAGCCATCATCAACGGCTACGTCGAAGGCATTGCGCTCGATGACCGCGGCTTGGTGAGCGAGGGCAGCGGGGAGAACATCTTTATCGTCCGCGCGGGCACCGTCATCACCCCGCCGCTGGCCAGCTCCATCCTGCCCGGCATCACCCGCGATTCCGTCATCACGCTGTGCCGCGATTTGGAAATCCCCTTCCAGGAGCGGTCCATTCCGCGAGAGGAGCTGTATATCTCCGACGAGGTCTTTTTCGTCGGCACCGCCACGGAAATCACGCCCATCCGGTCCATCGACAGGCATGTCATTGGGAGCGGCCAGCGCGGCCCGGTGACGAAAACACTCCAGGATGAATTCTTTGGCATCCTGCAGGGCAAGAAGGCGGACCGTCACGGCTGGCTGACCCTGGTCAAGCAACCGGTGGCGGCGGCTCGCTGAATTTCGGCTGCTGTCTGATTGCGTAGATCCCAATTCCTATGATCGCCGAGCCCCGTGGCACCTGCCACGGGGCGCTCGTACCGCTTTTCCGCCCGGCGGCAGGGGCCACCGGGTTGGACGCGAGGGAGATTGTCGGCGCCGAAAGGCTGTGGCGAGATTGGCGTTCGTCATTCTTAAACCTATTGTCCAGCCCAGCGGCCCCAGCCGCTGGGGAGAGGCCATCAGACACAGCAACACACTTATAGCCCGCTACCCATCCCCCGCTTGCGTTGACACCACCTAACACGTATGCTAGCGTCCGTCGAAATTGAAGCGGACGTGAGCAGAAGCCGATTGGTTAGCTACAATGAACGTTGACGACCTGCTGCGTATAGCAGTTGAGCGCAAGGCCTCCGACCTGCATTTGAAGGTCGGCAACCACCCCTACCTGCGAATCGACGGGAGCCTCCACCCGTTGGCGGAACAACCCCGCATCTCGCCCGAAGAAATGCTGTCGATGGCCTTCAGCATGATGACCAACCGGCAAAAGCAGAAGTTCAAGGAAACAGCCGAGCTCGACCTGTCGTACGGCGTGCCGGGGTTGGGACGTTTCCGCGTGAACATTTTCCAGCAGCGCGGCAACGTGGGCATGGTCCTGCGGGTCATCCCGACCAAAATCAAGTCCATTGACGACCTGATGCTTCCGCCCATAATCAACAAGATTTGCGAAGAAAAACGCGGGCTGGTGCTGGTCACCGGAACCACCGGCAGCGGCAAGTCCACTACGCTGGCCGCCATGGTTGACCGGATCAACTCTACGCGTCCCGACCACATCATGACCATCGAAGACCCGATCGAGTTTCTGCACCGCGACAAAAAGGGCTTCGTCAACCAGCGCGAAGTGGAAGTTGACACTGCGAACTTTGCCACCGCGCTCCGCGCCGGGCTGCGCCAAGACCCGGACGTGATTCTGGTGGGCGAAATGCGCGACTTGGAAACCATCTCCACTGCTCTGCTGGCGGCGGAAACCGGCCACTTGGTCTTCTCCACCTTGCACACGCTCGATGCCCCGGAAACCATCCAGCGCATCATCGCTGTCTTTCCACCTCCCGAGCAGAAGCAGATTCGCATGCAGATGGCCAGCACTCTTCGAGCCATCATTTCCCAGCGCTTGGTGGGCCGCGCAGACGGCAACGGGCGCGTGCCGGCGGTGGAAGTGCTGATTTCTACCGCCTACATCCGCGACTGTATTACCATCCCGGAGAAAACCCGCCTCATCCGCGACGCCATCGCCTCCGGCACTTCGCAGTACGGGATGCAGACCTTCGACCAATCGCTCTACGACCTGCACGGCAAAGGCCTGATCACGTACGAAGAAGCGCTGCTGCACGCCTCCAACGTGGACGACTTCAAGCTGCGCATCGCGGGCATCCATTCCTCCTCCGATGCTGCGCAAGCGGACATGCAGGAAGCGATCGGCGACTTGGAGCTCGACCAGAGGTAGCGCACGCCCCGACGTTCCCGCCCCCGGCTCTCCGAAGACCAACTCTACACTTACGCTCTGCGGGCCCTGGCTCGCCGCGCTCACGCCACCACCGAGCTGCGGACCAAGCTGGAAAAACGCGCCGATGCTCCGGCCGACGTTGAGCGTGTGCTGGACCGCCTGGCAGCGCGCGGCTGGCTCAACGACCGCCACTTCGCCGGCGACTATGCGCGCTCCCGCGCCCGCCACCGCCGCTTGGGGCGCTATCGCATCGCCCGCGAACTTCGCCAAAAGGGCGTGGATAAAGAATTGATCGAAGAGGCGCTGACCGCGGTCTTCCCCACCCCGCACGATGAGGTGGAGCCTGTCCGCCAGCGCATTGAGAAACGCTTGCGGCGGGAGCGGCCGCCGTACACGCAAAGAGTGCTGCGTTCGCTGTATGACAGTTTGTTGCGGGCGGGTTTTTCGTCTACGATAATACGGGAGGAGTTGTTTCGCCGCCCCGAATTTCGTCGAGGCGGCACTGCGGGCGAAAAGCCTACACTAAAAGAAAACGGAGACGAGTGACCGCCAACGACATTCGCCGAACGTTTCTGGAGTTTTTTGCCCAACGCGGGCACCGGGTGGTGCGCTCGGCCTCCCTGGTCCCGATCCATGATCCCACGCTGCTTTTCACCAACGCGGGGATGAATCAATTCAAAGACACCTTCCTGGGGCGGGAAACGCATGACTACAACCGTGCGGTCAGCTCGCAGAAGTGCCTGCGCGTGAGCGGGAAGCACAACGACCTGGAAAACGTCGGGCGCACCCGGCGCCACCATACCTTCTTCGAGATGCTGGGCAACTTCTCGTTCGGCGACTACTTCAAGCGCGAGGCCATCCAGTTTGGCTGGGAGCTGATGACCCAGGTGTATAAGCTGCCGGCAGAGAAACTGATCGCCAGCGTCTTTCGCGAAGACGAGGACGCCTACACTGCTTGGGAAAAAGACATCGGCATCCCGACGGCCCGGTTGTTTCGCCTGGGCGAAGAGGACAACTACTGGGCCATGGGCGATACCGGCCCCTGCGGACCGTGCTCGGAAATCCATTACGACTATGGGCCGGCGGGCAGCGAGCTAGGCCACACGGACTGCCAGTTCCCCTGTGACTGCGGCCGCTACGTCGAGCTTTGGAACCTGGTGTTCATGCAGTTCAACCGCGATGCCAGCGGCCGGAAAATTCCCCTGCCCAAACCTTCGGTGGATACCGGCGCCGGCCTGGAACGGCTGGCCGCGGCCTTGCAGGGAAAGGTAAGCAACTACGATACCGACCTCTTCCGCCCGCTGATTGATTTCGGCAGCGAGCTGGCGAGTGTAGGCTACGGCAGCGACCCGCAAACAGACGTTGCGTTGCGGGTGATCGCCGACCACAGCCGCGCCGCCGCTTTTGTCATCACCGACGGCGTCTTGCCTTCCAACGAAGGGCGCGGTTACGTGGTGCGCAAAATCATCCGCCGCGCCATCGACTACGGCCGCCAGATCGGTTTGGAGAAACCGTTCCTGTATGAGCTGGCCGGGCGCGTGGCCGAGTTGATGCGCGAGCCCTATCCCGAAGTGCTCGACTCCCTCCAGCGCGTCGCCACCGTCATCAAGGCAGAAGAAGAAAAATACGCGCGCCTAGTCGTCCCGGCGGTGGAGAGACTGCGCTCTCGGTTTGAATCCCGTTTCAAATCCCACCCGCCCTCTGAATTCACTATCAGTGGCCACGATATGTTCTTCGCTTACGATACTCTCGGTTTGCGGCCGGACTTCCTTCGTGACCTGGCGCAAGAACATGGTTGGAAGGTTGCCGGGGACGCTGACAAGGAATTCGAAGCCGAACTGGAAAAGCAGCGCGAACGGGCCAAGGCTTCCTGGAAGGGGGTGGCGAAGGAGGTCGCCAACCCGGTCTATCAAGAGTTGGCGCAGATGCAGCCGACGGCATTCGACGGCTACAAGCAGATCACGTCGCACGACTGCCACATCATCGCGCTGGTCACCAAAGAGGGAGCGCTGAACGAGGTGCCGCCCGGCACGGAAGTCGAGGTGGTGCTGGACCACACGCCCTTCTACGCCGAATCGGGCGGACAGGTGGGCGACGTGGGCCAGCTGCTCGATCCTGACGGTAGCAAAGCACTGGCCGAGGTGCGCACCACTTACTCTCCGCTCACCGGCGTCATTGTGCATAAGGTTCGCGCCAAGGAAAGGTTGGCGGTGGGGGAGCGACTTCGAGGGGTGGTGGACCCGGAAGCGCGCTGGGCCGCCATGCGGAACCATACCGGCACCCACCTGTTGCATGCCGCGCTGCGGCAGGTGCTGGGCCCGCACGTCAAACAGGCGGGCTCACTGGTGGCGCCCGACCGCCTGCGCTTTGACTTCTCCCACTACGCTGCGCTCGACCCGGAAGAGCTAAACGAAATTGAGCGGCTGGCGAACGAGCACATCCTGCGTGATGCGCCGGTAGGGCAAGAGCGGATGGATTTGGAAGCGGCGCTGAACAGTGGCGCGCTGGCTTTCTTCGGCGACAAGTACCCGGAGAAGAACGTGCGCGTGATTACGATTGCCGACGAGGCGACGGAGCGAGGTTTCTTCAGCAAGGAACTCTGCGGCGGCACGCACGTGCAACGCACCGGCCAGATCGGGGTGCTAAAAGTTGTTTCCGAAGCCAGCGTGGCCGCCGGGGTGCGCCGGGTGGAGGCCGTGACCGGCGGAGTTGCCCTGGCGCAATACCAGCAGGCGCAGACCACATTGCAACAACTGGCTCGACAACTGCGGGTGAGCGACCGCGACCTGCTGGAGACGGTTGACCATCTGGCCGAGCAAAGCCGGCAGTTGGAGAAACAATTGGAAACATCCAAGCGCCGCTTGGCTCACCAGCAAGTGGACGAGCTGGTGCAGCGGGTGCGCCGGGTGAAGGACGTACCGGTGCTGGCCGAAGTAGTGGAGGACGTTGACCGCAGCACCATGCGCTCGCTGGTGGATGTGCTGCGGCAGAAACTGGGTTCGGGTGTGATCGCGCTGGGTGCCAGCGCGGACGGCAAGGTGGCGCTGGTGGTGGCTGTGACCAAGGACCTGACCAAGAAGCTGCACGCCGGCAAGATTATCCAGCAGATGGCCGGACGCGTGGGCGGCAGCGGCGGTGGGCGGCCCGACCTGGCGGAAGCAGGCGGAAAAGATGCGCGGCAATTGCGCCAAGCCCTGGAGGACGTGTACGCCATTGTTGAAAAAATGCTTTGACAGGGCGTGTCTGTGAGTTATATCCTCCGTATGCCAGAAACGTTCTTGTATGTGTGGATGGTTCGCAGCACGCACGCGGATCCCGAGACTCCTCCCCAAACAAAACAGGTGTCGCAGCATTCAGCATGGAAGATGGCAGCGATTGTGATGGCCGCGGTTGTGAGTTTGACGGCCCAATCGAGTGCCGAGGAAATCATTGCGGTGGTGGACCGTACGGGCCGGCGCGTTTTTGTCAATATGGAGGACACCGAGCTGCGTTTGGCAGTCGAGCGCAGAGGCGCGCAGGCAGCGG
>JACZYA010000282.1 GCA_022571295.1 Acidobacteriota bacterium
TCCTGGTTTCTGGCAATCGTTGGCGTCGGGGTAGTGCTGCACTCTCCACTTCCGTCTCCTGTTTCGCTTGCTCTTTCATCTTCGGGCTTCCGCCAGGGAACTGAGAATCTGAATGGCCGTTGGGCTGATTTGGTACTTGAGCGTGCGATCCTCCTCACCAACTTTTTCCAGCAAGCATTTGTCAATCATGCGTTGCGCGGTGTCCCACTTTATTTCCTGCCCCCCGATTTGCGCGCCGAAGAATTTTGACACATAACCAGGACTGCGTTTTTCAATTTCCAAGCAGTATCCTCTCTGCAAAAGGAGCAAGTATTTTTTCTGCGTTCTGGTAAGTGGTATTTTCATCTTACGTCCCCAACTTCACAGTTTCTTCCACGGCAAAGAAGTCCATCATTACGCACAGTTCTTGAAGCCGACGCAATATCGCCCCGCCCCAAAATTCCTCGAACTCAGCTCGGTCCAAGTTGGAAGCCACACAGAGTTGCAGGGCTTTGGAGTCACGGTCAGATAAGCGATATAGCCCATCGAAAAACTCACTCACCTTGGCCCAAGAAAACTGCGAGAAGGTTGGGATTTTCTCCAGTTCGTCAATGTAGATTCGCGGGCGTAGTCCTTGCTCAATATCGCGCCGGATTGTTGGCAGGCACAAGAAAGGCTCGAAGTCGCTGCCAAACTCGATCTCGCGGAAGCCCTTAACCAGCTCGGATGCCTGGACGAAGTAGCAGGCAGTTCCCTGTGTCTCGACCGCATGGCGATATAGGGCGGCTAGGTAGTGGGATTTCCCAATTCCCACCCCACCCAGGAGACAGTAACTATCGTCTGGCCTGTTTTTCAGGAGGGCGATAGACCGTTCTTGAATCTCTGGCGGGGCGAAGCATCGGTTGGTATCGAGACAAGGCGTGAGGGTTTCTAGGCGCGCATCCCGGTAACGAACCGGAACCAGTGAGAGTAACTGCCGCTTCTCCTGTTCAATGGAACAAGAGCACCTACGAACCTGCCGAACGTCATTGCCCTTGACTGACTCCCAGCCGGTCCCGGAGCACTTGCTGCAAACATTCATCGGCTCAGCCCTCCCTCGGACTTGTAAGGGCGTTCGGGCCGGCAGGAACGGGTCGGCTAAGGGCTTTCGGCTTGTGCGGGCCTGCTGTACGACTTGCTCCGCTGTTGCTCCCTCTGGGATTAGGTGTTCCACGGATTCCTCCTTGTTGCTCCATCTTCAGCTTGAGTTGATCTCGTTTTTCTCTTAGTTTTCCCGCAGAGAGGATATTCGCCCGCCAAAACTCGTCGCTTTCGGCGAACTCGATCAAGTCCCGGATTTCATCTACGGTCCATTTATCGAGACGCACCATCTTTTCCAGGTCGATGGTCCAAGCCTTGATCCGTCGTTCCCTGAGTTTTTCGTCCCTCAATTCAGACTTGGGGTTGTTTTTAAGGATTCTTTGAGCTAGGAGAGTGGCTAAGGATCTGACAGCCTCTAGGTTGGTTTCCTGACCGGATTGTGTGATAGGGTTTTTTGCCTTGTCCGAAGCAGGAGCTTCGGACGAAGGAATACCAGAGCCTAAGCCAGAGCCAAAGCCAAAGCCAGGAAGTTTATGGATTCCATTGGATTCCAAAAACTTCCGTAGCTCCTCAGCCGGTGGTTCAGGGCCTACAGCCTCATTCCGACCACGGCGACTCTTACCGGGCAAGCGACCCGGCTTCTCGATCCCCGGCCAGTAGCCCCAGCCCTTCCCATCCTCGTCTTTCCAGCAGAACAGCAGTCCAACTCCCACAAGGGCGGGCAAGATGATTGTCTCAACGTCCTGAACCGCTATATCGGCACGGTTGTAGGAATAAACCTCGGACCAAACGCGCCTTGGGTTGCATTCAAAAACCCCATTTGCCAGCGCAAGAGGGATCAGGTTGGCATACTCAGCCCGCACCCAAGTGGGTTCTACCCGTGCCAGCTTGTCCGACCGCCAGATTCCTTCACCGTGAATCACTCTTTTAGGCACAAAACACCTTGACGGGGGTGGTTGGGTTGAGTTTTACTTTGGCTGTCTGACTCATGAGTTCAACTCGGGGGGAGTTGCCAACCCCGCGCTTCCCCCGCTCCTTCTCCACCAACAACTCCTCAACTACGGTCGGCA
>JACZYA010000283.1 GCA_022571295.1 Acidobacteriota bacterium
TTATAACCAGCATCGGCAGTTGTCGCATGATTTCATTTGCTCGTGGCCCAACACTCGATAGAGAGAATCTTCGAAAGGGGGCCAGTCTTTCTTCAAGCTGTGAGTGAGCAGCGGTCCGTTGCAGTAGGGGCACCTGCTGCCTTCGTGTGGGTGCAGCCAGTTGATCGGGGCTTTGCAGTGGGAGGACCACAGTAGGCCCATACAGTTCACGCAGAGACAGTGTTGGTTTTTGAACGGCAGAGGGGGAACAGGTTGTGCCTGCTCTTGGTTCTGCTCCGCTCTCAACGCCATCTCGATAAACGCAGAGCGTTGCCGGCCGATGGTGTGGGTTTTCAGCCTTGCGTTGATCTGCTCAGTCGGCATTCCTACACCCTTGCAGGATGGGTTGCCTGGGTGGTTGGGCTACTCCGGCGCAGCTTCCAGTTCCCTGCGTTCTTCCTGCTCATACCTTCAACTATAGCGAATGCTTACAGTTCTCGCACCAGCGAAGATTTGTGTAGCCCAAGACGTTGTGGAGCGAATCCCAATAGGGCCACCAGTCCTTTTGCGCGGGAGTTGAAGATAGGGCAGCGCCGCAGTAGGGGCAGGGGCCTTCGTGCGGGCAAAGGGTATTGTACGGTCTGGTGCAGTTGGGCGACCACAGCCGTCCAACACACTCTAGGCAAAGGCAGTTGGGGTTGCGGTAGGGTGCGACAGGGAGTTCTTTGTCTCGCAGCCACGCTTCAAACATCCGCTGATCCCGCGTGAGTCTCTGGGAATCTGAGGAGGGCAAGCCGAACCGGAAAGACAGTTTCTCTTGCTCCAGCGAGAGAGTCAAAATTGCCGCTGCTTCGCGTGAAGGAGCGTACCAAAAGTACATCTTCCCACCAGCCGTCTTTCCTGGCTGAATAAGGCCGTCAAAAAAGCCTTCCCCCACCAAGCGGAACGGGAATGGTTCGCCCTCCTTGCTGGTGAGCAAGACTGTTTCCTTGTCCCAAGCAACTGCCTCTGTTCTTCCGTTCCAGACAATCAAGTGCACGCGGAAGTGGTTGCCGATGATCTTCAGTGAGGCATGGACGGTTATGCCGTCTCTTTCTTGTAGTCCGTAGGCTTCTCCGCGATCCTGTCCTTTTTCTGGGATGAAAAGGTATTGCCCTTGCGTAAGCTGCGGCTCAAGCAAAATGGTATCTGGTTCCTGGGTCGTCACGCTGTCTTGCTCAACTGGGATCGTTGTGTCTATGATTGCCTCATTCTAGGGGGGAACATGTCAGCCGAAAAGACGATACCCATGTATGTCTTGGTTTTTGCTTGCGAGAAATGCCGAGAGCCAGTCTTGGCATATCTTCGAGATGAGAAGGCAAGAACACAAAAAGAAGTCATCGCGCACGCTGTTCCTCTGCATTGTCATGCTTGCGATCACCACTACACGGCGGTTGGAAGTGAGAATCTTGATGTGTTACTGGGTGTGTGGAATTATTCGACGTAGCCCCTTTCGTTGAAAGAGAGAGAACTTCCTGTAATCTTTTCCTCTCTTCTGGCCTATCCATCGTTGCGTTCAGGATTGCAGTTCTTGCGAGAAGGCGGAACTCAGTTTCCGTGATGGGGTGATTCCGCTGGCAAATCACAACTAGGTTCGGTTTGCCGCATTCATCACACTCCATGCGTTCGATGATCCCCAAGTAGCCGATTCCGAACATGAAGGCCCCGCAGTAGTCGCAATTCCAAGTTAGATGCCCTTCTGGTGATTGCATTTTCTTCCTCCTTGACTTCCTCTTGGTTAACTTAGCCCTGGCGCTGGTGCTAGGTTTGCTTGTGCTCTTGGTAGTCCGGGCGCGGGAGCAAGATTTCCTCTTGGGGCTGGCGCAGTTCTCCGGCGTTCCCGTTCCTTCACTCCCTTCTGCGCGGTGATCTGGTCCTGCAACCAATCCAGAATCGCCTTCTGGTCTGACTGGGGCAAGGCTTTCAGGGCTTCCACCAATTGCTGCCGTACTGCTCGGCTTACGCGGCCCGTCCGCCGAAGTTCCTCTAGTACACCTTCAACCGCTGCTCTGGCTTCCGGTAACGGCACTTGCTCCAGTTCTGTCAACCGTGCCTTGCGCCGCTGAATGTCAACCAGAGCTTCAAAGGCTTCCTTGGGTGTCTCGTAGA
>JACZYA010000284.1 GCA_022571295.1 Acidobacteriota bacterium
AGTGCGGGCCGGAGGCAGCACAGCCACACCCGGGACCACCCGGGCCGCGGCGGCAGCCTTTTCGGCAGCAGCCCGCTGGGCAACGGCACGCTCAGCAGCAGCCTTTTCTGCGGCGGCTTTCTCAACGGCAGCGCGCTCGGCCGCAGCTTTGGCCTCCTCCTCGCGCCGCGCGGCTTCTTCCTCGGCCGCTTGCTGGGCGCGAAAATGGGCTCGCACCTTGTCGGCGATTTCGTCTTCGATCGAACTGGAGTGGGACTTCTTTTCGGTGACGCCAGCCTCGGGCAGGTAGTCGAGTATCAGCCTGCTCTTGATTTCGAGCTCTCGCCCCAGTTCGTTGATGCGAACCTGTCCCATTTTGAATCGCGGGGCTAATCCGCCCGCTTGCTCTCCGATTCTGTGGTTTCGGCTGCCAGCTCTTTTTCCGCCCCGCCCTCTTCCGCCGCTTTGGAGCCTTCCTCGCCCGACCCGGCGGTGACCGCCTCAGCCACCTCTTCCTCGGGCGGGGCTTCCTGTGCGGGAGCAGGGGCGTCGGCCAAAACGGCGGCAGCGGGCCGCTCACTCTCCTCCGCCGTCTTCGGCTCCGCCGGCACTTCAGCGGCAGACGCTTCGGGGGTGTCCGTCTCCGCCACGTCCGGCTCGAAGTGTTGTTTCACGGCGTCGGCAATCTTCTGCACCATCTTCTCGCCCACACCGGGGATTTCCATGAGTTGCTCGGGCGTCATGGCCGCCAGCTCTTCGATGGAGGAGATGCCGTGCTCGCCCAGTTTGTCCATGGTTTTCTTACCCAACCCTTTCAAGTTCTCCACCGGGGTGCGCGCGGTGGACGACATCAAGCTGGCCATCTGGGCTTCGATTTCCTGCCGCTTCTCTTCCTCGCTCTTGATGTCAATGCGCCGGTCGAGGAGCCTGGAGGCCAAGCGCACGTTTTGCCCCTTCTTACCGATGGCGAGCGAAAGCTGGCTGTCTTCCACCACCACTTCCAATTGGCGCTCGTCGCCCTCGACCAGAGTGACGCGCGAGACCTTGGCGGGGCTGAGCGAATTGGTGGCAAACTGCACCGGGTCTTCGTTCCATTGGATGATGTCAATCTTTTCCCCGCGCAGTTCGCGGATGATGGACTGAACCCGCATACCCTTCATGCCGACACAGGCACCGACAGGATCTACGTCTCGATCCCTCGACTGCACGGCGATCTTGGTGCGCTCCCCGGCTTCGCGGGCAATGGCCTTGATCTGCACCGTGCCGTCGTAAATCTCCGGCACTTCCATTTCGAACAAACGCTGCACCAGCGCCGGATCCGCGCGCGACACCATGACTTGGAGCCCCTTGGCAGTCTTGTCCACCTCACGGATCACCACCCGCAGGCGGTCGCCCGTGTGGTAGGTCTCCAGCCGGGACTGCTCACGCCGAGGCATGCGGGCCTCGTGGCGACCAATCTCCACGATCACTTCGGGGCCCTCAACGCGAGTGACCATGCAATGCAACAATTCCCCCGCGCGCCCGTCGTACTCCGCGAACACGATGTCCCGCTCCGCCTCGCGCACTTTTTGAAAGATGACCTGCTTGGCGGTCTGTGCGGCGATGCGACCCAGCACGTCGGTGGGTTTGGGGATGTACACTTCTCCGCCCACTTCGACTTTGGGATCCAGCCCGCGCGCCTCTTCCAAGCCCATCTCCAGCACCGGGTCGGCGACCTGCTCCACCACCTTCCGAACCGCATAGACGATGATGTGTCCGGTTTCCTGCTCGAATCGCGAGCGCAACTCTTCCTCGGTGCGATAGTACTTACGAGCTGCCACCACCATGGCATCTTCCAGGGCGGAGACAATGATTTCGGGCTCGATGCCCTTCTCCCGGCTCAACTGATCGATTGTTTGCGCCAACAGACTCATCGCCATCGTTAGCCACCCTAGAACTCAACCACCAAATTCACCGCTGCAATCTGATCGTAGGGAATCCGCACTGCCTGCTCCCCCACCACAAAGTCAACCATCCCGTCGGCCAACTCTCCCAGACAGGCCTCAAACCGCTTGCTGCCGATTTCAGGAGAACGCTGGCGCAACCGCACCTGCACGCGCCGCCCGCGGAAGCGCGCGTAATCGTCCGGGCTGTAGAGCTTGCGATCC
>JACZYA010000120.1 GCA_022571295.1 Acidobacteriota bacterium
GGTGCTGGCCGAAGTAGTGGAGGACGCTGACCGCAGCACCATGCGTTCGCTGGTGGACGTGCTGCGGCAGAAGCTGGGGTCGGGTGTGATCGCGCTGGGCGCCAGCGCGGACGGCAAGGTGGCGTTGGTGGTGGCTGTGACCAAAGACCTGACCAAGAAGTTGCACGCCGGCAAGATTATCCAGCAGATGGCCGGACGCGTGGGCGGCAGCGGCGGCGGGCGGCCCGACCTGGCGGAAGCAGGCGGAAAAGATGCGCGGCAATTGCGTCAAGCCCTGGAGGACGTGTACGCCATTGTTGAAAAAATGCTTTGACAGAGCGTGCCTGTGAGTTATATCCTCCGTATGCCAGAAACGTTCTTGTATGTGTGGATGGTTCGCAACAAGCATGCGGACCCCGAGACTCCTCCCCCAACAAAACAGGTGTCGCAGCATTCAGCATGGAAGATGGCAGCGATTGTGATTGCCGCGGTTGTGAGCTTGACGGCCCAATCGAGTGCCGAGGAAATCATTGCGGTGGTGGACCGTACGGGCCGGCGCGTTTTTGTCAATATGGAAGACGCCGAGCTGCGTTTGGCGGTCGAGCGCAGAGGCGCCAAGGCAGGGGGGCGACTGATTGAAAAGCGCAAGCAGGCACTGCCCGGCATTGACCGGCACATCGAAAACGTGGCCCGCCGCCACGCTCTTGACCCCGAGCTGGTGCGCGCGGTGATTGAGGTGGAGTCGGCGTGGAATCCCCGCGCACGCTCGCGCAAAGGAGCGCTGGGCTTGATGCAGCTCATGCCCGCCACCGGGGCCCGCTACGGCGTGCGCGACCCGTTCGATCCCCGCGAAAACATTTCCGGCGGCACACGACACTTGCGTTTTCTGCTGAATCGGTTCGGGGGCGACAGGCGCCTTGCGCTGGCGGCCTACAACGCCGGCGAAAACGCAGTGGACGCCAACCGAGGCGTGCCTCCCTACCGGGAAACTCATCTCTATCTCGAACGGGTGGAGACGATCTACGGAAAACTGCGAGCAGGCCGCATTCCGCGCATCGGACGCATCTACAAGCTAGTGGACCAGAACGGCCGCACGGTATTCGTGAACGATTGAACGGAGTGAGCCAGGGTTGGGAATGACGGCATTTTTTGGGCAGAACCAAACGGGGAAGCACCGAGCCGGGCGCGTACTGGGAGCGCTGGTTGTGGCGCTATTGCTCTTTGGTCTCGCCGCACCGGTGCACTCTGCCAGCCGCCGCACACGCCTTCGTTTGGGCAAGCAACAACTGGCCAAGGCCAAGAGCTTGCACGCCAACCTGAATGGCACCCCCAAAAAGAATCGAAGGGAAAAGGACTACCTCAACGCCACCCGCCGCTACCGCCGGGTGTACGATCTTGCGCCCTTCAGCGGCATCGCCGCCGATGCCCTGGCTGCGCGGGCCGAGTTGTACCACGACATGGGAGCGCAGTTCGGCCGTAAGTATTGGGTCAAGGCGATCGAGGAGTACCGGTTCCTGCGGCGCGAATATCCCTACAGCCGCTATCGGGCTAGCGCGCTTTTCAACATCGCCCAAGTCCAGCACGTTCACCTGAAAGACTGGAAAGCGGCCTTGGCAAGCTACCGGGCGGTGCGCAAGGCTTACCCGCGCTCCCGCTATGCCGCCAAGGCCCGGACCGCCATCCAACAAATCAGCAAAGCGCGGTCCGCCACCCGCAAATCCAAGCGCGCTCCGCCGACCCACCGCGTGCAAGTACGCAACATTCGCTATTGGAATACCAAGGACTACACGCGCGTGGTGGTGGACCTGGACGAGAAGGTGCGCTTCCAGGACGCGCGCCTTAGCAACCCCGATCGTATCTTCTTCGATCTCTTCAACAGCGAACTCAGCCCCGTTCTCAGCGGCAAGACGTTCATCATGGAGGAAGGGCTGCTGAAGCGTCTTCGGGTGGCAGAAAACCGTTCCGGAGTCACGCGGGTGGTGTTGGAAGTCAAGAATGCGCAGGATTATTCGGTCTTCACTCTGCCCAATCCGTTCCGGTTGGTGGTGGACATCCGTGCTCCGAATGCAAGCACGACTGCGAAGAAAAGCCGCAAACCGAGCTCTGCCCCCGCAGGGGGCAAGACCGAGGTGGCAGGTGGTGTCCCGCCGCAGTCAGTGTCTCCTCCCAAGCCCACCCAGGACGGCAAACTGACCAACATTCGGGCTTTGGGGTTGAAGTTGCGCCGCATCGCCATCGACCCGGGCCACGGCGGGTATGACACCGGCACGGTCGGCGCCACCGGCTTGATGGAAAAGGACCTGGTGTTGGACGTGGCACAACGATTGGGGCGGATGCTGCAAAAGCAACTGGGCGCAGAGATCGTCTACACCCGCGAGGACGATACGTACGTGCCGCTGGAAAACCGCATTGCGCTGGCCAATGAAAAGCAGGTGGACCTGTTCATCTCCATCCACGCCAACTCGAGCCGCAACCGCGGCGTGCGGGGCGTGGAAACTTTCTACCTGAACTTTACCAGCGACCCGGCGGTGCTGGAGCTAGCGGCGCGGGAAAACGCCTTGTCGCAAAAGTCCATACACGAACTGCAAGATTTGGTGCGACAGATTACTCGCAACGAGAAGATTTCCGAATCGCGCGAACTGGCGCGCGAGATTCAGCGCCACCTACACGGCCAATTGCGGAAAACCTCCCGTCGCATCATCAACCGCGGCGTCAAGCGGGCTCCCTTCGTGGTACTGATTGGGGGCACCATGCCTTCCGTGCTGACGGAGATCGCGTTCCTCAGCAACCGAACCGACGAGAAGATTCTCAAATCCGCAGCGGGCCGCCAGAAAGTGGCTGAGGGACTGTATGCCGGGTTGTCCCAATACATGGAGAACCTGAACAGCATCGCGATGCTGCCAAATGGCCAGAAGTCGGCCGCCAATCCTAAATAGCTGCTCTTTCCTCGCTGTCCTGTCTGTACTACCATTTGGTTGGAGTGATTCAAAGGCGTTGTCTATGAAGATGGTTTCAACTTTGCCGCTGCTGTTTCTGCTCAGCGCTGCTGCGCTGAGTGCGTCCGACGGCGACGATCTGTTGCCATTGGAATTGAACGGTTGGCAGCGCGACTCCTATCAGCGGGTCAGCGCCATCAATCTGGCCGAAGTGTCCGGTACTGAAGCCGCGCTGCTGCTCGAATACGGCAGCCAACGTGCCGAGCGCGCCCGCTACCAGCGCGGCACAACGGCCTGGCAACTGGTGGTGCATCACATGCTGGATCACAGCAGCGCCTACGGAGCTTACACATTGCTCCGCGCAGGCGGAACACCGCTGCGGTTGGGAGAAGCGGCTGCGCGCGTGGGCGAGAGGATTGTTTTCTACCAAGGTAATTATTTCGTCGTGGCTGACGCCACCGCCCGCCAGTCCGCTTTGGCTGCTCTGGCGCGCCACCTGGAAGCACGGGCGGGCCGCCAGCCTGCCCTGCCCAATCTGCCTTACTATCTCCCGCAGACCGGGCTTGTGCCCGGAACGGACTACTATCTGCTCGGTCCGCTGGCCCTGGCGCGTGTGGCGCCTTTTGGCCCTGGAGATTGGGGAGGCTTTGCGTACGGGGCCGAGGCTGAAAGCGCTCGCTATCGGCTGAAAGACGGCGAAGCCACGCTGGTGTTGTTTAGCTATCCTACCCCCCAAATCGCTGCCGAACGCCTGCGTGATTTCCAGCGCCTGTTCGACTTCAACGGCGAGGGTGACCCCGCTCGTCCGCGGGCTTATGGCAGACGAACGGGGACTTTTGTAGCCTTTGTCGGCGGCGCGCTTTCTCCGGCAGCGGCGAATGGGTTGCTCGATCAAATGCGCTACGAAAGACAACTGTCCTGGAGCCGCCCAGGTGAGCTTCGCGTGGAGGAAAATTGGGCTGAGACCGTCGTAAGTCTTTTTACTGGAGCAGGTTCGTTCATCTTTTCGATCCTGGCCCTCGCACTGGCTTTTGCGGTTTTTCGGATGCTTGTCGATCGCCTGTGGCCCGGGAAGGTTTTCGGCCGGAAAGAAGCGGCTGAGATTATTTGTCTTAACCTCGATCGGGACAGATAACTCTCTGATATGTAAGAAGTTACTAACAAAGCCTGCCGGAACGCCTCCGAAACCCCTAATCTTATGAAAACAAACGGCTAGCGCTCTTTTTGCCTTTCGCAAACGTTTCCCCTTGACAGCATCGTTCCCCCTTCCTAGACTTGGCCCCCTCAAAGCGGTAGGCCCAACCGCGCACTGGGCCATACCTGCTTTCCCCAAGAGCTCCCCGGGTTCGGGGGGCTCTTGGTTTTTCTGGGGTTTGACTCCTGGCTTTGTGGCGTGCTACTTAGAAGACCGGCCGGCGTAGCTCAGCGGTAGAGCAGCCGATTCGTAATCGGCAGGTCGTCAGTTCAATTCTGACCGCCGGCTCCAACTTCTTCAATTCACGTTACCTACCGCAGGCTGGTCTGCGGAGTGGGCCAATCGTGGAACATCGTGGAACAACTCGGTGTTCCGCAGCAGGGACTGGGCGATCTCTTCCATTGCTCGCCTCGCCCCCGCTTCCGTCGTGTGGGTGTATATCTGTAAGGTAGTGCGGACATCGCTGTGCCCGAGAATCGAAGCGGTCAACTTCGGCGACCAACCTCGCTCACTAGCCCAGCTTGCCAGCGCGTGCCGTAGATCGTGCCACCCGCAGAGCGGAATACCCAACCGCTTGGCGGCGGGCTTGACATGGCGCCTGAGAGCGTTGCCTGGGATCAACGGCGTACCCGCATGAGTACGGAAGATCCAGCCATCTCCCGAGCCATTTCGCAGACTAAGCAGCAGCGCCCGAACCAAATCCGGCACCGGCAAACATCGCTCCGACGAGTCTGTCTTTACTTTGTCCACCTGGCCGGCATAGATGCGGCGCTCCAGTAGCAAGCCTTCCTTGCCCAGGTCGCTAAAGCGCAGGCCTAGCGCTTCGCTGATCCTAGCCCCTGTAATGGCCAAGAACAGTATCAGCGTGCGGTAGGGTTCCTTGAGCGCGGCCGCCAAGCGTTCCACATCCTGCTCCGAGAGCCGCGCCCGCGTCCGACCTGGAATGCCGCGAGGAAGGAGCGTACCCCGACAAACGTTCTCCTCCACCCAGCCGCATTCCGCCGCCCAGCCCAAGAGCCGCCCCAGTGCCACCCGCATCCCCCGCAGAGAATTGCGAGTGTACCGCCGGGAACGCCCGGTCAAGAACTGCTGCACCTCATAGCGGCCAATCTCCGACAACTTCATCCCGCTAAACACAGGAAGAAGATGCGCAGCTATGAGCTTGCGGTAGTAGTTAGCCGTGGGAGGCTTGAGCGTCGGAAGGATATTCTGCTGCCAACGGGTTGCCAACTCCTCAAAGGTAATATCCACCTTCGGGCCTCTGTTCCCATCCTCTGCCATCAGCACGGCCAGCCTCTCCCGCGCTGCTGTCCGAGAAGGGATCTCGGCAACAGATCCGAGGGTGACGTGACGCTGCACGCGACGCATGTTGCCCTCAGCATCCAGAACATCCACGCGCCAGCGTGCCCGCCACACCTTCTTCTTGCTTCCTGCCCTGAAAATACATCCTTGCTGGAACCGCTTTCTTCCCATTTCAACCTCCACTTTAGGTCGAAGGCGGTTCCCTGCCTCGCGCCCAACTGTAGACGAGCTGCGACGAGATTGCAAGAAAGCTAGAAGCCGATCCCATTCGAACCGCAAGCCATGCCCCACGTACAGGTGCGGCAACTCATTCCGATGACGATAGAGCCAACCACGAGCGACCCCTAACCTTCCTGCCGCCTCCTTGGCGCTTATTAGCTCGGTAGCGCCCGCCGTAAAGGCCTGAGAGGCTAGGGGATGTTTTCCCAGATTGCTTTCGAAGTCTTTTCTTCGTAACCCACCTTCGGAAAACTGCGAAGTCAAGCCAGATTGTGACATATTGAACTTGCTCGCTTTGTTTTTCTTAAGAGCGCGAAGTCGCGCCAGATGAAGGAAATTGTGCGGCTAGATTCGGGGGGAAGAGCGGGGCCGAAAATTGGCTAACACTATGGCCCCCTGTATAGCTAGTTTTTCAGTCGTCCTCCTCCTGGTCTTTTTCAGCGGCGATTTTGGCCAAGGCCTCGTCAAGGGTACTCCGCTTTCCTGGCGTGGATTCTTTGGCCATGCCCTGGAGGGCCAGCTGGTTCTGCCTGAGCGCGTTGCTGTATGCGACAGTCGCTTTAACAACTGGTCTGGTAGCGCCTTCGTCGTCCGCCACGATGCCATTCTCCATGATGTCTATCGTAGAAAGCAGAATCACACCCAACAGGGTCTTCTGAGTTTCGATTAGTGCGAATTGACCCGGAGTCAGGTTTTCTACACCACCGAATTCTTCCACCATGCGCTCTCCGTAGGCTTCAATAGTCCGGCGCACACGAGGATTCTTGGCCTTGCCGGTACGCAGCAAGCTAAGAATTCCATGTTTGCTGGGCTTCGGCGGCTTGGCCTCGCCGCGCTTCACTTTTTGGCGATAGTCCTCTAGGTTTTTTCGGGCTGCGGCCAAATGCTTTTCACTTTTCATCTTTGAAGTCTCCTTTTGTAGAACTTGCATAGAAACAGATCGGAAGGGCTGAAGGGAAAGGCGGGAGCCAAGAATGATCGGCGCCCGCTCAAAACGGCTAGGTTGTGTCCTTAATGAGGGCTAGTGGAAACTGTAGCCGATGCCCGCAGCTAGCGGTTCGATGCAATGGCCGTCTGGAAATTCGACCGCTTCGCCCGCTCCGTCTCTCACCTGCTCCGGGCGCTGGAAACCTTCAAGGCCCTGGGGATCGAGTTCGTCTCCCTCAGTGAACAGATGGACACCAGCACGCCCACGGGGAAGATGGTGTTCACCGTCCTGGGAGCCGTGGCGGAGCTAGAGCGGAGCCTGATTGCTGAGAGGGTACGAGCTGGCCTGCGGAACGCCAGCGCCAAGGGCAAGACGCTGGGCCGGCCCCGCCGGCGCGTCGATCGGGCCAAGATTGAACGTCTCCGGGCCGCTGGGCAGTCCTGGAACAAGATCAGCAAGCTGTTGAAGGTCAGCCGCGGCACCATCACGCGGGCCCTACCGCACGCGCCCAAGGCGTAGAGCCCAGCCTCTGATACCATCAGCCAGGAGAAGCCATGTGGGAGCTGATACAGTGGGGGCTGTGGTTCTTGCTGCTGATGGTGCTGTGCGTGTGGGCGATTCATGTGCTGCTCCGCGCCGAGGAACGCGAACAGCGGCGCCGAAGAGTACGACGCCGAAATACCCGCGCCGAAGAACGTGACCGGCGCGAGGAGGCGAACAATGACCATGAGGAATAGAAGGCTTCAAGACCGTCCACCAGCCAGGAGAACACCGCACCTGGGCGATCCTGTGGCCTCTGTGCCCGTGATGCTTCACCTTTCGTGGTTGAATGGTGTCAGGAATCGGCTCTACACTCTAGAAACTCTCACGTAGGAGAGAAACTGAGATGCCAACAGCGGAAACCATATGGGCCGAGATCAGACCGATCCTCAACAAGCAGGAGGCAATCCGAAAGAGAAGAAATGAAATTCACTCGCTCCAACCGTTGGACCCCAATAAGCCTATGCCGGTGCCTCCCCTGGAATACTGGGATTTGCTGGAGAAGGACGTTGCTCTGACCGAACAGCTCGACCTATTGCTTAAGCAGCACCGCGCGCTCCCGTGAGTTGCGGCGGGAGAGCGGTACTCCCCCACCGGGGAGGGCACCCAACCGAGAGCAAAGGGCCTGCCCAAAAACCCCCCTGCACAGGTCGGAAAAGAGGGCTGTAAGTCGTAGAAACAGCGCCCCCGAAAAAGCGCAAATTCCCTGCCAACAAACATATGTTTTTGGGACGCTGGGTGGCGACCCATGCTGCCCCGGTCAAGCCGGGGACGTGAGGTTCCAGTTTTCCGAAACAGTTGTGAAGCGGGCAAAACCGACTCTGCTAGAAAAGGGGGGAAGTGGCCAGGCGCTGGCCCATCACATTGCCAAAATACTGGAGGATGGAGGTCATCTCCAGCAAGGCCGAGTGCCAGCTTTGCAGTCCCAAGAGGCGCTTCACACGCACCCAGAAACGGAGCAACTGGAAATCCAACATCAGGAGGCGTTCCGCGCGCGAATACTTCCCCACATGGACAGTGCCGGCATTGCGGAGCAAGTAAGTCAGGGCTTCGTAGTCGCGTTCGAGGGTGGTCAAGACGCCGCTGTAGTCGGCGATCTCCTCCGGGTATTCCAGCAGGGCGCGGCGGATGGCCAAGAACTCCAGTTGGCTGGCCTCGGCGACATCGGCTGAGTAATCACGCTCGAAAGTCTGGCGCAAAGCGGAGCGCGAGGCCGCCCGCAACAAGGAAAAGAGGA
>JACZYA010000121.1 GCA_022571295.1 Acidobacteriota bacterium
AGATCAAGTATTCGGCCTGGGGACGAGCTTTCTGTTCCACAGGAAGAGACAAACCTTGGGCGCTGGCGACATGCGCCGGCTGGAGGCGGAAATCAACGTCGCTCGGATGCGGATCGGGAGGCTGCTTCGAGGACTTGAGCATGAACATGTAAACGACTTCGCAACATACACTCCTCATGAAGATGGGACACCCGAAGACATAGGGCAGATGATGAGGGCTGCGTGGAAACTGCCGTCTGGACCGATCCGCAATCTGACGCACGCTGTTGAGAGTGCTGGCGGTATCGTCGTGTATTATCCATTCGCGAGCAAGAAGGTCGACGGGGTGAGCTTGTGGGTGCCGCCAACACCTCCGCTGTTTTTCTTGAACGATACTTTTCCTACCGATCGTACTCGCTGGACCCTCGCCCATGAAATCGGGCATGTAGTAATGCACAGGCATGTCAGTGTTGAAATCGAACAGGAAGCAGATCAGTTCGCTTCCGAGTTTTTGATGCCGTTAATCTATTATATTTACCTAGATTTCCTATATCAAACTGAATCCACTGAGTATCAGATGCTCTAGGATGCCTTGGTCTCTTTTTAGACGGCTATCTAAGCGCGTCAATCGCCCCAGCGTGGGCCACTAGGAATACAACCGATGTTACGAATGTGACGTCCAATCGGATTCGGGGCCGTAGGTGTGAGGAAGAGCGGCTGGCGTGGCGTGGTCTGGCATTCAGCCACTTTCCCCTTAAACATTGACATAACTCAGAACCTGTAGTACCCTACGGCACTCAATCAACACCGTCTGTTGCGAAATTCAATTGTCAGTCATTATTTACATGAGGCGGTGCATATATCGCTTGACCCTGCCCCCAGGGTCAAGACTCAATCAACGTGAAGGAATGACAACATGAATCGTCGAATATATGCTCTGTTAGGCCTCGCCGCAACTGTGGTCGCCCTGCTGGTGGCCGTGGGCAGCTTCTCTGCCCATGAACTGCAGGCGGCCCCAGGAGCCGGCACACTGTTTGGCACCGACGCCAACTTAGGCAATCTGATAACGGTAAATCCAGCCACCGGCGCAGGGGCGGTGGTGGCTAACATGGGTATCGGCGTGACGCCGGCTCTTGCGGTTCATCCCCAGACCGGCGTTATGTACGCGGGGACTGGCGGGGGCAATCCTCGCCTTTTTACAGTTAGCCCCGCCGGAGTAGCCGTTTTGGTGGGTGATACGGGCTTGGGGTTTGCGGGGGTGGGCGGTATGGATTTCCGGGCTGATGGTACTCTATTTGCCGCGGTCAACATAGCCGGGGATGGGGGTACTGGCTCGGACCACCTGGCGACGATTAATGTCAACAACGGCCAAGCCACTATCATCGGACCCTTCGGTAACTGCGTCGGAGTGCCAGCTATTCCTGTAGGCGGAGCCGGTTCTTGCTCCATTGAAGGAATTGAAGGGATTGCCTTCAATAGCGTGGGCCAACTTTTCGGCACTCACAGTGCTCGGGGAGCGGCTGGAGCGCCTGGGCTATGCCAATGTCCACGTGCGCGCCGGCGACGGCTACCTGGGCTGGCCGGAGGCGGCGCCTTTCGACTCCATCGTTGTCACCGCCGGTGCCACCCACCTGCCCCCGCCGCTGCTGGAGCAGCTCAAGCCCGGCGGGCGCATGGTCATTCCGCTCGGCCAGCCTCCCTACAGGCTGGAGTTGCGCGTCGTGCATCGCGGAAAAACGCCCCAGGACCTGCGCATCGAGCGCATCATGCCGGTGGCTTTTGTACCTCTTACAGGAGGCCACGAAAAACCGAAACAATAGTGCGGCAATTCCACCCCGTCGCCGGAGTTTACCCCGAGATCTTCTCCGAGGGGTCCCCCTCACCGGCAAGCGCGCCCGCCCCAAACAGTAGTCACCATTTGTTACCTTGAATCTTTTCGGGCTACCCTGTCCTCGCGATGTCATTAACGTTCAAGGATTTCCAGCGAGATGCGATGAGCGACGTTAGGTTCGCAATTCTAATCTTCTTTTAATCAAGTTCTCATTTAATTCTCCTAAGAAAGAGGGGGGATTCCTATGCGTCACTGAGCGCCGGTAGGCGCAATCCCCCGGTGTTGCTAATGCGGACAGTGACTGGCTAGCAGTACAGGTGAGATTAATCCGCAATGCCCATATTCTGAAGAGAGGTTGAATGAAGCAGGGCGGTAGTGCTTGTGCGCTCTTTTTCCTCTGTGCGTGTCTCTTCGCGTGTCATTCAACAGAGGTTCCCAACCAAACGACGCCTGCAGCCCTGAGAGTCGGCGTCTTGCCCGAGAACGAAGTGCAAGCAAAGTTCCTGGAGAGTATCGGCGCCGGCCATTTCCTGCCCGCCACCGTGGATGATTTCTCCCACCTGCAAGCGGTCCGGGCGGAGCTGCCATCGCTGAACCAGGAGTTGGAGTAACAAAGACGTGATCAAAGCTCTGGCGCTCCGTTTTCGTCCCGCTTCCGCTCGCTCCTTGATCTATTTGATGTCGGGCATTGTTGTGCTCCTGGGCGGAGCCGCCCTGGCCTTCTTCTACTGGCAGACAAGCGAGTTCAGAAAGTTAGAGACGCTGGCGAACGGCTACCACTTGGCCACCCTTGACGCTTGCGCCAGCATCAATGAAGAGCTCTTCCTCTTGGAGAAAGTCTCCGACCAGAAAAGCTCAACTCAGGCGAACGGGTTAGTCCTGCCCAACCAGATCAACTCCTCTGCTCACATTATTGAAAAGCGTACTGACCATATCCTTCTGCTGCAAGACACCTTCCGCCAGCCTGAATTTCAAGCCACGGTGCGAAGCCTGGAGGCACGCACCAGGCAGCTTCTCCGGCTGGTGGCAGCGGAAGAAGCCACAGAAGGAATCGTACCGGCGCTCCTGCAGAGAGAGGTTGCTTCCCTTCAAGTCGTCACCGGCCAACTGCAACGGCTCCATGCCTCCTCCTACAAGGAAGCAGCCGCCGGTTTGACTACCCAACAGCAACTAAACACCCGAAATCTGTTCATCTTCGTCGGGGTTTTACTGGCCGTGGGATTTCTGGTCATCTGGAGAATCGTTGTAGTAACAGCCGCCAAGGGCTCCGAGGAAAAGGAGTATGGCCCAACGGTTGTGCTGGCCATTTTCCTCGCAGGCGGAATTTTCCTGCTGGACCTGTTAGCTCCTCTGGGGGTGGCGGGCGCAGTTCCCTATGTAGCGTTGGTGCTGGTCTCCTTGTCGCTCCCGCACCGCAAGCATACGCTGGCCGCGGCCACCTTCGCTTCCGTCCTTACTGTTCTTGGCTTCTTCCTTTCTCCCGCTGGTGGGACCCTGTGGGTAGTGCTCGCCAACCGCGGTCTGGCGCTGTTCGCAATTTGGGTGACGGCAACCCTCGGACTGCTGCACAAGCGGGCGGAGCAGGCGCTGCGATTCACGCAGGTCGCCGTCGATCACTACTCGGATCTCGCCCTCTGGATGACACCAGATGCACGTTTCTTTTACGTCAACAATGCAGCCTGCCGAATTCTGGGCTATTCACGCGAGGAACTGACTTCCATGAAGGTGCCCGATATCAACCTCGATATTCCAGAAGAAACCTGGCCAAAGATCTGGAGCAAAATCAAGCAAAGCGGTGGTTTCACATTTGAAGCCCGGGTTCGAACCAAGGGCGGCCGGATTTTCCCGGCAGAGGTCAAGACCAACTATGTGGTATTCCAGGGCAAGGAATACAACTGTTCCCTTATCCGCGACATCACCGAGCGCAAGCGGGCGGAGCAGGCGCTACGCCAAAGCGAAGCCAGTCTGGCCGAGGCGCAACGCATTTCCCATCTGGGAAGTTGGCAGTGGAATCCCAGCGATGGCTCAGTGCTTGGCTCTGCTGAATTGTATCGTATCTTTGGCCTCGACCCGGAGAGAACTCCCTCCGACTACGATACCTTCATGGATAGAATCCATCCCAAAGATCGCACCGCCCTGGAACAAGTGCTGAATGACGCTGTCCAGGAAAAGAAACCCTTCAGCCTGGAATACAGAATCAGTCGGCCCGATGGATCGGTCCGCCTTGTGCTTTCGCAAGGGGAGCACATGCCTGCCAAGAAAGACCAGCCAAGCTGGATGGTGGGAACAGTCCAAGACATCACCGAGCGCAAGCGGGCCGAAGAAGCGCTGCGGAAGCAAGCCCAGATCATCAACCAGATCCACGACTCGGTGGTTTCCACCGACCTGGATGGCTACGTCACCAGTTGGAACAAGGGCGCCGAAAGGCTCTTCGGCCACACCACCGAGGAAATGCTAGGCAAACACATCGCTGAACTCTACCCCCCCGAAGAGCACACCTTCCTGCAAAATCAAGTGATTGCACCGCTCAAGCGAAACGGCGAACACGAAGTGGAAGTTCGGATGCGCAGGAAGTCAGGGAAGGACTTCTTTGCCCACCTCTCACTTTCGCTACTCCGGGACAGCAATGGCACGCCCACCGGGATGATCGGCTACTCCATGGACATCACCGAGCGCAAGCGGGCCGAGGAAAACCTACAGGCTCTGGCGGCTCGATTGCAACAGAGCAACCGCGAGCTGCAAAGCTTTGCTTCTGTGGCCGCCCACGACCTGCAAGAACCGCTCCGCAAAATCCTGATGTTTGGTGACCGGCTGCAGGCCAAGTGCCACCAAGCGCTGACGGATCAGGGACGCGACTACATGGATCGAATGCTGAATGCGGCGGCACGGATGCAGACCCTGATTGACAACTTGCTGGCGTTTTCGCGCGTTACCACCCAACCCCAACCCTTCGTTCCCGTCGATCTCAACGCGGTGGCCCGCGAGGTGCTGTCCGATTTGGAGGGCCGCATCGTCCAAGAAGGTGGGCGAGTGAAAATCGGTAAGCTGCCCACCATCGAAGCTGATCGAACCCAGATGCGCCAACTGCTACAGAACCTGATCAGCAATGCGCTCAAATTCCACCGCAAGGAGGAAGCTCCGGTGGTAAGAATCCGCGCCCAGAGTCCTGGCGGCGGGGTGCGACGCCGGGCGGGACATTCTCCCGGCAACGAGTTTTGTCAAATTATCGTGGAAGACAACGGCATCGGTTTCGACCAAAAGTATGCTGACCGCATCTTCGGTATTTTCCAGCGCCTGCACGGTCGCCAAGAATTCCAGGGAACCGGCATCGGCCTGGCGCTCTGCCGCCGGATTGCCGAGCGCCACGGTGGCAGCATCACCGCCCAAAGCAAGCCGGGCCAGGGGACAACCTTTACCGTGCGCTTGCCAATCAAGCAGCACCAGGGAGAAAAAGTTGCATGAACAACAGCAGAAAGCTGGTGACGATCCTGATGGCGGACGATGACGCCGACGACCGCATGATCACCAGAGAGGCCTTGGAAGAGGCCGGCTTGGCCAACGACTTGCACATGGTCGAGGACGGCGAGGAGTTGATGGACTACTTGCACCATCGCGGGAAATACTCCAATGGTGTCAGTTCCCCACGACCCTCCCTGATTCTCCTCGATCTCAATATGCCCAAGAAAGACGGACGGGAAGCGCTCCGGGAGATCAAGAACCATCCCGACCTGCGACGAATCCCCGTTGTAGTGTTCACTACGTCGAAGGCCGCGACGGATATCTCCAGCAGCTACGACTTGGGCGTGAATTCCTACATGACCAAGCCAACGAAATTTTCCTCGCTGGTCGAGGCTGTCAAGGGCTTGGGGAAATACTGGTTCGAAATGGTTGAACTGCCACCGAAGGAGCTTTGAGAACGGCATGGACGACAAACAACTCCGAGTACTACTGGTCGAGGATGACGAAGACGACTATCTCCTGACCCGGGACTTGTTCAGGGAGATCAAGGGAAGCCGCTTCGACCTGGCCTGGGTGCGAACACCCGCGGAAGCCTTGAAAGCCATCGAGGGCAATGACTACGACGTGTGCCTCCTGGACCACAACCTCGGCGAATGCACCGGTCTGGAACTGCTGCGGGAGATGCTCGCCAAAGGCTGCAAGGCCCCCATCATCATGCTGACCGGGCAGGGGGATTACGGCATTGACGTTGAAGCAATGACGGCGGGAGCGGCTGACTACTTGGTCAAAGGCCAAGTGGGTGCCCCTTTGCTGGAGCGTTCCATTCGTTATGCTCTCCAATGGGTCCAAGCCTTGGAAACGGTACGCCAACTAAACGACCAGCTTGCTAACCGTGTGGCCGAACTCGAAGCCGCCCAAGCTCAAATCAGGCAACTCCGGGGCCTCCTTCCTATTTGTGCTTACTGCAAGAGCATCCGCAACGACCAAAATTACTGGCAGAACTTGGAAAACTACATATCCGAACATGCCGACGTTCAGTTCTCCCACGGCATCTGCCCGAACTGCCTGGAGGAGGTTCGGAAAAAGGAATTCCCCCAGAGCTCGAACCCAACATAAGCGGTCCTTCGTTCCCCTCACCGGCAAGCGCGCCCGCCCCAAGCAGTAATTCCCTCTTGCTGTTCTGAAACCACCCCCTTCCCGGCACGACTACCCGCCCCCCATCCTCGGGGCCCGCGGCGGGGAAATTTCCGGGAACCTTTCTCGACGCCCATCCGTTTTAATTGGCTCGGGCGCGCTTCACCAGCCAAGCCATGCTCGCCAGCATCCCCGCCCAACCCAGCGCCCGCGTCCACCCAGCGATCAAAGTATCGTGCGGCAACAACCCCAGGCGGGAAAAAATTTGGAACCAATCGTGCCCGCCCAGGCTGGGATCGCCCACCGTCACCAGCGGCAGCATCTGCACGCGGGCGTCCGCCATGTAAGTGGCGATGTAGAGAAAGTTTTCAAAGAAAAAGAAGGCGGCAAAAGCGGCCCCGGTGGTCTGCCGGTGGAAAGTGAAATAAGCCGCCAGCGCCAGCGGCACCAACAACTCCAGCAGCGTCCCGCCCCACAACCCCAGCGTCGCACCCAACCAACCGAACAGCAGGTGCCCGGCTTCGTGGACAATCAGGTTGACGTGGTCAATCAGCAGAAAGCCGTCGTCATCGGCCAGCGCGTGCAACAGAAACAACCCGTAGAACACCAGCCAGCCTGCCAGCGCCGCCTTCCCTACCGGCTGCCACTCTTCCTCCAGCGCCTCTAGGAACTCCCGTGGGATCATTTGCGGCCCGAGGTGCCAACCACTCAGGTTGAACGTTAGCGGAGTGCTTTCAGCGCAGCCTCGACGTCAGACACAGCCAGGTAGGCGCTGGCCTCGGCGACGCCCCTAGCCGCGCCGGTGTAGGCGTAGTGAATGTTGATGCCGGCATCACCGAGCTTTTTTGAGACGCTGCCCAACTGTCCGGGTTGGTCCGGCAGCGCGAAACTCACCAGCTCCTCTTCGGTGGTCTTCCAACCGCGTTGCGTGAAAATTTCTTTCGCCTCCGCCGGTCTGTCCACCACCATCCGCAACGCACCGCTCCCTTCCACGACCGAGGCCACCAGCGCCAGGATGTTCACCTTCTTCGCGCCCAGGGCGTCTGCCACCTCACCCAGTATCCCCGGCCGGTCTTGTACCCACACCGTAAGCTGCTTGGTTTTTTGCATTGCCATGTTTCCCCCTCACTTTCGACTCGACGCTCCCGACCCTTGTGCAAAGCCTACTCCGTCCGCTTCCTTGACGTCAATCGATGGAGCGCCGGTTGCGTGGTCATCCCTCCAGCGGCGGCCGCTTCAAGTGGAAGTCAGTCGCTTGCTGGTAGGCGTGGGCCACCGCCAGCACTTCAGTTTCCCCGTACAGCTTGCCGGTGAAGGTAATGCTAGTGGGTGTGCCATTGCTCCGGCGGAATCCGTTCGGCAGCACCACCGCCGGATGGCCGGTCAAGTTCGTCATCAGCATGTCGTTGCCGCCGAAAGAAGGTACGACGTAGACGTCCACCTCCTCCATCACCCGCTCCATCTCTTGCATCAGCAGTGTGCGGATGCGGTTGGCGCGGATGTACTCCACCGCCGGGATCAATTGCCCTTGCCGAAACACGTTCGGCCAGGCGTCAGCCACTTGGCGCACCAACTGGTCATCGCCCCCGCTGCGCGTCAACTCGTCGAAGGCGCTTGCCGCCTCCGCCGTCAGGATGAACTGCAACGCCTCCACCGGATAGTGGTCCGGCAGCTTGATCGGAATCAGTTCGATTCCCAGCTCTCGCAAAACTTCCAGCGTGCGCCGGTCGTATTCCTGCCACTCCCGCAGCCGCGCTTTCTCTTCCTCTTTCTCGGCCTGCGCGGCACGGTCTTCCTCGAACAGCGCCTCGACGTAGCCCACCCGCAGCGATCGCACGTCGCGCCGCAACGGCCAATCGAACGCCCGATCCACCGCCGACCG
>JACZYA010000122.1 GCA_022571295.1 Acidobacteriota bacterium
TCTGTCATATTCGCTGACCTCTCTGGGTGGCCAAATCGGGCATTTCCTGCATGCTAGGCCCCACCCACAGGCAAGTCAACGCAAAGGGCTAATTGACACCATAGCCAAACGGTAGGATAAAACCCTCACCTTGAGAACCACAACAAAAGTGTTGCTGACTGTCATTTCAAGAACCTTTGAAGTCGCAAATCTTGCACCGCTGATAGACGACTATTGTACACTTCATACTGTCATGTATGGCAGGAGCAAGAGAGGCCAAAAAACGTGCCTCTCGGAGGCAGACTGCTGTTTCCGTCAAGCAACTGGCTATTCTCGTCGCTCTCGGATCAGTTCCCCGTATCCGAACAGGGCCGGTGTTCCTCCTGTGTGCAGGAAAACCACAGTCTCGTCGGATTTGAAATGTCCCTGCTTTACCAGCTCTAACAGTCCGCTCATCGCCTTGGCTGTATAGACCGGGTCAAGCAGCAAGCCCTCTGCTTGGGCTACCACTCGGAGAGTTTCCAGCGAGCGCGCATCCAGCTGACCGTAGCCGGGCCCCAAGAACTCGTCGCTCACCCATACATCCCCTTCGCCAACCAGCTCCGGCACACCCATCATCTCGGCTAGCATAGTTACGCGCTTCCACACCCGCTCGCGTTGCTTCCTCGAGTTCCTTCTTACACAAAACCCATAGACCCTTGTATGTTGTGACAGCATTCTCAGACCCACCAAGAGACCGGCGTGTGTATTGGCTCCGCCCGACGCCAAGACAATCGCTCCGGCAGACTCCTTCATGGCCTCAAGCTGGTGGTGGAGCTCACGAGCCGCTAGGACATAGCCCAAGGCTCCCAGCGGTTTGTGGTTCACGGAATTCGGTATGACATAGGGCTTTCCTCCTTGCCGAGAACATTCGGCCGCGACCTTGTACATCGACGCATCGGCGGCTTCCTCGTCCTCTCCCACCGGAAAGCGGTGAATCTCCGCCCCGAGCAATTCGTCCAGTAGCACATTTCCCGAAACAGCATATTCCGGTTTCATGTTCGGTACCCGGTTCTCGAGCTGAACGATGCACTTGAGCCCGAGCCTTGCCGCTGCCGCCGCCGTCAGCCGAACGTGATTCGACTGCACGGCCCCAGAGGCAATGACTGTGTCTGCCCCGTTGGCTACTGCTTCTCCCAGGTAGAACTCGAGCTGGCGCACCTTGTTCCCGCCCATGGCCAGGCCTGTATTGTCGTCGCGCTTGACCAAGAGCTTCGGCCCTCCTACTCGACGCCGCAAGTTTTCAAGCAGTTCTAGCGGAGTTGGGATACTGGCCAGAGAAACACGCGGAAAGGGCAATGCGTCCATCATCTTGGTCATAGAGGATGCTCTTTTCATTTCTGGGGTGTCACAGACTTCAATGGCAGGTCAGAACTCTCCTTCACTGTCTTTAGAACAATTGTCTTTCTCTTGCTGGTAATACCAAAAATTCCATGAAAACGCTGCTGGAATGGCCCCCACTCACTACCGATTTACACGGGGAATGACAACCTTTGGCGGCTCTTCCACGAAATGATCGGGCTTCCACCGCTGCAAGAGCCTGTCAAGCAGGAAAGCGTCAAAGGGACTTGCAGTCACACCTCCAACTGTTCCAACAACTCCACCCCCTGAGTTTGCGTCAATCCCTATGACCTGCCGCCTGTGATTGTACCACCCGACGCCTGAACTTCCCGGAGTAGGCCCGCCTGCGCCAAAAGGGAATCATTCCGGCACAGGACTTCACTGATCGTTGACTTGTCTTTCGATTGGGCTCTCCACCGTCTTGTTTCCTGCCATGACGTTGGGTTGCGGGGCGATGGGGGGCTTCAGGCGGTGTCGGGTTGTACCTTGGGTTTATGGCTCTCACTGGCATGGGATGATAGGAATCTTTAGCCCCGCCGTCGGCGAGGCCAGAGCCTGCAAGCCAAACAACACTGTACACGACCAGCTAGTTGCAAGAGCCGGGCCTCATAGTGCGCGTTGACTTGCCTGCGGGCCCACCCAGCGAATGCCGCACAAGCGGGTTTCGTCACCCGGTGAGCGACTTGCGGTTGTGGTCTTTGTCCATCCCTGCCGATATAATCCGGTAGCATCCAAATGTTGAACTACAAGTACTCGACCTTTCCATTTCTGGCGATTGGCTTGGTGCTGCTGCCGGGGTGGTTTTTCGCACAGCAGCCGGGCTCCCCAGAGACTTCCTGGCGTGACTGGACGGCGGCCAACCAAGCCTGGCTGCGGGCACAGGTCACCCCGAATCGTGTGGTTCCCGACCCTGACCCCGCCCGGCGGCGTCTGCTTGTCAGCTACGACATTCCGCCCGAAGAGTTTCCCCAGGGCTTCCACCGTTCAGCGACGTACGACAACGCCTTGGCGGCGCTGGTCTTTGTCATAACAGGCGAAACGGATGCTGCTGCTTTCACCCTGCATGCACTGGCCCGCCTGGTGCGAGCCGATGGCAGCCTTTGGTTCAGCTACAACACCGCCAATAGCTGGCCCAATGAAGGCGACCATGAAAGCGCGATTGTTCGCGCCGGTGCGGTGGCGTGGGCAGGCTACGCCTTCACCTTTTATCTAACCCACGCCCCGCCTTGCGTTGCCGATGACCGTGGATGCGCACGGGAGCGGGCTTTCTTTCGAGAGACTGCTGTCCGGTTGGCAAACTACTCACTCTCGTTGCAGGTGGACGACCCGGCAGACCCGCGCCACGGGTTGCTCCGGTTGGGCTACGGCACCATCGAACTTGCCTACCGGCCAGAGACCGACGAAGTGGTCGAAATCTATCTCGATGAGCCTGCACTGGGTATCAGCTCGGAGAACAACATCGGCGCTTGGTTCTTCCTGCGCCAACTCGGTCAGCTGACGGGGGAGGCTCGCTGGAGCGATGCAGCCGACCGCATCCGCCACGGACTGCTGCGAGGCGCATGGAACGATGAAATCGGCCAGTTCAACCGGGGTTTCCATGCTTGGAGGGCGCCAGACCCGGTCAAGGCGCTCGATTGCGCCTCTTGGGGCGTACTCTTCCTTCAGGCTGTCGGAGAACCCGAAAAGGCCCGGGCGGCGCTGGGGGCCATCGAGGCTTTCTACTCCGCTCAAGACGGCGATCTGGGTGGTTACCGCCCCTATTTCGACCATCCGATCTACAAGACAGCAGAGGTCGGTAAGTACTTTTTCCCCGAGAGTCCGCGCAAGGAGTGGCGCGAGCTGCCGCTTGTTTGGTCAGAGGGAGCACTGGGCGTGGCGCTCGCTTACCTGCGCACGGGTCAGACTCAGCGGGCAAGGGAGATAGTGGTGGGGTTGAAGGCGCTGCAGGTTGAAGGCAGCGGTCTGCGCTATGCTTCCAGAGCAGTGCCCCACCAAATGGCGGATGTTCCGAGCGTGGCCGCCTCAGCGTGGCTCGTGCTGGTCGCTGAGGCCATGGCAGGAAATCCTCTTGCGGAGCGGTTCTGGGAATGAAGCGCCAACTGGGAGTCGCAGTTCTCTTGCTGGGTTTGGTCCTCCCCTGTCTGGGGGCTGCCCAAGCCGCGCCGGAGTGGGGCATGGCAGTGCTCGAAGTGGGATCGAGTACGGATGCCCGGCAAGAGCAGCTCGCGCTGCGCAATTGCCTGGAACTGCTGGGCATTCCCTTTGTGGCTACAACCGAGGTGGAAGAAGCTGTGCGTCGACCATTTGTGGTCACGGGTGGCATCTTGTTCAACACCGAACTGACACCGAATGAGCGAGAAGTTCTCTACGCTTACGTGGAACGGGGTGGTGTGCTGTTAGCTACTCAGGTCCAAGGCAACATGTTCTTCCCGCTGTTTGGGCTCGTGGACGCAGCCACCAGCCGCACCAACTTCAGTGTGCACTTCACTGACGTGAACGATCCTGCGTTGCGATACTTGAATCGGCCCGAGGAACGCAGTGTCTCGCTGGGCGACCCCTCTCTCTATTCAGAGACAGTGTGGTCCACTGAATACACGCCCGGCCGACGGACGAAAGTCCTAGCGCAATACGAGAACGGTGCTGCCGCTCTGACCCTCTACGCTTATGGTCGGGGACTGGCCTACGCTTTGGGACTGGGGTTCAAGGAAACTACGCTCCTGCCACAACTAGCTCGGAGCTTCGAAGCAGCCCGCCGGTGGATTAACTCGTTCGAACCTTCGGGAGATGTCTTCCGTCTGCTGTTGCGTGGGCTCTACGAAGACAGCGTCCATCCCTTCTTGCTCGTGCATACCGTCCCCGAAGGGCGGGAGACGGCTCTGGTGCTCTCGCATGACGTGGATGCGCGGGAGTCATTTCGCAACTCACTGGCCTTCGCACGGATGGAGGCAAGTCTGGGTGTCCGCAGCACCTTTTTCGTCACCACTAAGTACTTTCGTGACGCCACCGACATCGACTACTACACACCAGACCGCGTGGAGTGGATCAAACAAATAAAGGAAATGGGTTTTGAAGTGGGATCGCATTCCGTGAGCCACTCCTTGACCTTTGATGAGTTCCCGGTGGGCTCACGGGCGGTCGATCTTCAGAGCTATCAGCCGGCCCGGCCCACTGTTTCCGGGGAGGTGCGTGTCAGCAAGCAATTGCTCGACCGCGATCTCAACCAAGACACCATAGGGTTCCGCGCCGGCTACCTGCGCTATCCGAGCGAACTGCTGCATGTGCTGGAGGAATCTGGGTACAGGTTCGACTCCAGCGTCTCTGCGCAGTACGTTCTGACCAACTTTCCTTACTTTGGGTTCCGCCGCAGGGCCCTGGACGCCGAGCAGAGCGACATTGTGGTGGTGCCTGTTACGCTGGACGATTCGCGCGACTTCCTTACTCCCAAGACCCAGGAAAAGGTACTTCGCACCTGGACAGAGATCATCCGCGCCAATGCCGAAAACGGCGCAACAACCTGTTTGCTGATTCACCCCACCGACACCTCTTACAAGCTTCAAACTGAGCAACGTCTGATCGCAGCTCATCTAGGGGACGAGACCTGGATCGGAGATGTGGGCAGCTTGGCCCGCTTCTGGCGTGACCGCGCTCGCCTGCGACCTGTGGTGCGGAGGGGAAAGGACGGTGGGGCTGTGATCGTGTTGAACTTGAGACGCGCGGAACTCCCTTCCGGCCAAGCGCTGGTCGTGGAAGCACAACCGGGAGCGTCGGTTCCTCAGATCGTTGATGCTGCTGGGGAACCGATCGCTGTGCGTGCTCGAACGGCCGACGACAGGGTCGTGCTTCTCTTGCCCTAACCAGCGGCAAAGTGATTCAGGCGACACCCCTACGAGAAGCTCAGCTGGTCACTTTGCTCCGGCCCCCGCTTCCAATCCCTCCTCCGCCGCATGAACTTCCCGGAGTAGACAGTGTAGAATAGTCCGGTTCGACCATTCTTGCCGTATCGTATGTGTGTGATTGACGCGGGCCGAAAAGAGGCCCTTGTGGTTTTTTTTCTGAACCCTCCGGGGGGTCTCACACCTTGCCTTGTTGCTTACGTCTGTGTGCAAAATTCGCACACCCACCAAACACCTCCTCCGCTGGATGAGATTCCCTGAGTAGGCCTTCTCGCGTTGACTTGCCTGCGGGCGGGGCCAGACCCTGTCCCAAAACTGTTCGGGAGACCAGTAGATTGCGGGGGTCGTTTGGAGCGATAAAGTGACGGGGGGAACGTTACGATAACTACGACGAGAGGCATTGAGATGGGACTGAAGAGATTTTCGATTGTTGCCAGCGCGTTCCTGGTTGCTCTCCTGCTGGCCGCGAATGCCTTTGGGCAGAACCCGAACCCGCGCCAGGCGATCACAGAGTCGCCCCGGAACGCCTCTGCCTCAGACCCTGAAAGTGTCAAGAGCGATAGGAGATCAAAGCCGACAGCCGTCGAAACCGTGCCCCTACCAAGGTTCGCTGTCCAAGTCGGGACTTACCAGACCCGGGAAAATGCCGAGGCCTTGGCGCAGGAACTCCACTCCCGCTACCAATTCGAAACCTTGGTGACGCCACTCTACCTCGCCACCCAGGATCAAGTGTATGGTGCCACTCAGACTCTCCACCGCGTGCGTGTTCCAGTAGGAACGAAGGCGGACGCGGAAGCCCTGGCAGCACGTCTAACCCGCGAAGTGAAGCTCAGGACTTGGGTCCTGCCCTTGACACGACGAGAACTCAATTCTGCCAGGGCAGCGCACAAGCGCCATCCCGGGGTTCTGTCAAAGACGACAGTCCAAAGTAGCTCGGTAACTCTTGAACCTTATCGCTCCATGCCTGTTGAAACATTCGAACAGCCAGGAGCGCCGGTCCAAGAAGTGGATATCGGTCAGACCGAGCCATCTGGCTCATCGGATGTAGCTGAAAACACTGCAACCTCAGAAGGTGACGCGAAAACGAATGGGGCCCTAGGTGGAGTTCTTCGGGTCGACGAAGACCTGGCGGCGACTCCCTCCGACAACTGTTACGCTTATGAGCTGGATGAGAAAAGAGACTGGATCACCTTCAATGATCCCAGTATCCACTTTATTATTTTGCCGCCCAAGTCAGAGCGCGAGCGCTTGCGCTCCCATGGGACGCCTGCTCAGATCTTCGGGATGAAGAACTGCGATACCGTTGATCGAACCAAACAGGTGGGGATGTACCGCCAGCCGAGCGACGCGGTTGCGCCAGTCGACAAGATTCCTTCCACTGGCCGGGTGGTGATCCTTGCCGAAAGAGGGAATTGGATTCGGGTCCGAGATGCAATCACCAACCGAAA
Source organism: Acidobacteriota bacterium (assembly GCA_022571295.1). Lineage (GTDB taxonomy): Bacteria > Acidobacteriota > Terriglobia > Acidiferrales > 2-02-FULL-67-57 > JACZYA01. The sequence goes on from JACZYA010000122.1 coordinate 6,701, forward strand.
GGGCTGGATTAGGCTCGACCATGACCTCGTCGTGGTCAAGTACTAGGGGGCTGCCCTCCTCCGCCGCATGAACTTCCTGGAGTAGGGCTCATGCCTAGCCCTGCTACTCGGCGCGTGTGACCAGGTCGGACGCAGCTTTTCTTTCCAATCCGTGACCGTCTTTCCCATTCCTTTTGAATTCCTCCTAGATCGAACGCATCAGGAAGAACTGAAGGACCAAGGTCGAGGATCTTCTTTGCCAAAAGGCAGCGGTAGGCGACGCAGGTAGAGAAAGGACCCACATACCTCCAGCGTTTCCTCTCCCGCTAGAAGAAGGAAGACCCCCGGCAGTAAGCCCAGGGACCGCGGCGCCCCAACAACCGCAGCGGCCTGGAGGACTAGAAATTGCAAAACGAACTCCCTGCTAAACGGTACCTAACTCCTTAGAACAGCAAGGAATAGAGGGGAAACCTGCCGAGCAGGATTTGACGGAAAAGTACCACGAATTCAGGTTGGCGAGGGCGGGCAGGTTCCCGCCTGGAATGGTGAGGAACAGCAAGCCAAGTCAATGGCGAGTGACCAGTGGCAAAGGCAGCTTATGAAGGGTTCCTAACCCCGAAAAGAATAGTGGAAGGTCAGGCAGGTTCCAACAGTCTACCGATGGTGATCGAACCGGTTGGCACTCAGGGCACTTGCAAGCACCGCCTCGATGCCCCCAAAAAGCTCATCTCATCCGCCTAGTGCGGCGACCGCCGCCCCAGTCGTCGTCTCCAGCAGCGAATCCAAGCTCTCTCCGCCCAGCTATAGCCAGCCTCAGCACAACCAGTTCGGAAAAGGTGCGAGGCACCCGTGCGGCTACTTCGCCGGGATGCGCACCACGTCAGCGGCCCAGGCGGCTCTGCCCGCCGGCGCCCTCCTTGCCAAAGCTGACGCGAATGCCGGTGGTGATCAGCAGGTCATTCTTCTGCACGCCCAGCAGGGGGTTGGTGGTGAACCGGTCGCTGACGGTCGTCTGCCAGCTTAACCACGAGTTCAGCCGCACCACCGCTGAGGCGTCGCCCGTGATGCGGTACTCCCCCGGCTCGCTCAGGTTGGGGAACCACACAATCCGTCCGGTCAGCAAAGTGCTGTTGGTCGGCTTGTAGGACAGCTCCTCGCCCAGCACCCCCTCGACCGACCGCCGCGTCAGCCCGGTGGAGAAAAACTCCTGCGCGAACGACCCGCCCCCGAACAGTTGCAACTTCGTCCGCTCCGTCTTCCGGACGTACAGGCCCAGCCCGCCGCCCAGCACGTTCCGCAGGTCGAGTTGCTGGAACTCGTCGAACTCGAAGTCGGTGAACGCGAAGGTGAACAGCCGCTCGCCCAGGTTGATGTCGTAGCGCGCCCCGGCGCGGACGGCGTTCGCAGTCGTAACTGACACGCCGGTGGTGCTGTTCTCCGCCACCAGCGAAGTGAAGTAGGCGCTCAGCCGGTTGCGCTCGGTCGTGCGCGCCGCCCGCAGCGCCAAGTTGAAGGTGAA
>JACZYA010000123.1 GCA_022571295.1 Acidobacteriota bacterium
GCTCCATGATCGGCATTGAAGACGTGCTAAACCCCAAGCGGTCGAATTTCCCCCCGCCCCAGGGCACGCCCCGCCGCTACCCGGCCACGCGCATGGGCGTGATGGACGTCATCCGTCAAGCGTTCATCGAAACCCGCCAGTACCGCCGCGAGTGGCAAGAGTATGAGCGCCGGCGCAGAGCCGGCGAGCGAAACCTGATTCCTCCCCGACGCGACCTGAAGCTGGACACACTGGTGGAAGTCCTGGAAGGCAAGCGACTGGTGCACTCGCACTGCTACCGCGCCGACGAAATCCTGCAACTGATTCGCCTGGCGGAAGAGTTCGGCTTCCGCATCGCCACCTTCCAGCACGTGCTGGAAGGCTACAAGGTGGCGAAGGAGATCGCCGCGCATGGCGCCGGCGCCTCGACTTTTTCCGACTGGTGGGCCTACAAGGTGGAAGCCTACGACGCCATCCCCTACAACGCCGCCATCATGACCAAGAAGGGCGTGGTGGTCTCCATCAACTCCGACAGCGCCGAAGAAGCGCGCCACTTGAACCAGGAAGCCGCCAAGGCGATGAAATGGGGCGGGCTCTCGGAAACCGAGGCGCTCAAGCTGGTGACCCTGAACCCGGCCATCCAACTGGGCATCGCCGACCGGGTGGGCTCCATCGAAGTCGGCAAGGACGCCGACCTGGTGCTCTACGACCAGCACCCGTTGAGCGTGTACGCGGTGCCGCAGAAGGTTTTGATCGACGGGGTCGTCTATTTCGACCGCCAGCAGGACATCGCCCGCCGGACAGAAATTGAAAAAGAAAAGCAGGAGCTGGCGGAGAAGGGCAAAGAGAAAAAAGAAGAGAAGGAAGAAAAGAAGCCCAAGGAGAAAAAACCCTCGCCCGAGCGAGCGGTGGCAGAGGAGGCAATCCGATGAAAGCGCGCAAGTACTTTGCCCTGGGCTTCATCCCGGCGCTGCTGCTGGCCGCTCTTCCAGCCGCGGCGCAGCAGACCTACGCCATTCAGGGGGCGAAAATCTACACCCTGGCAGGGCCGCCGATCGAAAACGGCACGGTAGTCATTCGCGACGGAAAGATTGTCGCCGTGGGCGCGGACGTGAGCGTCCCCAGCGGCGCTGAGGTGATTGACGCCGCCGGACTGCAAGTGTACCCGGGGCTATTTGACCCGCTCAGCCGGTTGGGGCTGACGGAAGTCGGCGCCGTCCGCGCCACCGTTGACACCACCGAGCTGGGCCGCTACAACCCGCACCTGAAAGCCGCCACCGCGGTCCATCCCGCCAGCGAGCACATTCCGGTGACGCGCGCCAACGGCATCACCCATGCGCTTACGGCGCCGCGCGGGGGAGTGATTTCCGGACAGGCTGCCGTGATTCACCTGGCGGGTTGGACCATCGAGGAGATGGCGATTGAAACCTCGGTGGCCATGATCCTGAACTGGCCCGGCATTCAAACCCAACCGTTCACCAAAGGCAAGACAGAGTACGACAAGCGGGTGGTGGAGCTGGAAGACTGGATGGAGGCGGCGCGGCACTACGCCCAGGCGGCAGAGAAAGGAGCGGCCGGCAAGGTCGAACGCGACCTGAAGCTGGAAGCGCTGGTGCCGGTGGTGCAGGGCAAGCTGCTCGTCATCGTTATGGCCAGCTCCAAGCGCGCCATCGAGGATGCGGTCGCGTTCGCCGGAAAGAACAACCTGAAGATCATCATTGCCGGCGGCACCGACGCCTGGAAAGTGAAAGACCTGCTGAAGGAGAAGAACATTCCGGTCATTCTGGCCCGGACCCAGCGCTTGCCGGCGCGGGAAGACCAGCCCTACGACCGCCCGTTCAGTTTGCCGGGCGAACTGCACGCCGCCGGTATCAAGATTGCCTTCGCCACCTTCGACGCGGCGCACGCGCGCACCCTCCCCTACGAAGCCGCCAACGCCGTGCCCCACGGCCTGCCCTGGGAGGAAGCGCTGAAAGCCGTCACCCTCTACCCCGCCCAAATGCTGGGGGTGGACGACCGGCTGGGGACGATTGAAGTCGGCAAGCTCGCCAACCTGATCGTCACCGACGGCGACCCGCTGGAGATTCAGACCGAAGTGCGCTACCTCTTCATCAACGGGCAGCCCACCAGCACCGACAACAAGCACCGCCGCCTCTACAAGAAATACCTCGCCCGCCCCTAAGAGCAGCGACCCGCCTTCGCCCTGCGGGCTACGGCGGGCAGGCCCGCAACCAGCAACCGCCGACCGGTTCAGCCCAGCGGCTTCTGCCTGTCTGCGGCGAGGGTACTTTCGCCCTTCTCTGCGGCCTCTGCGCCTCGGCGGTGAGAACCCCTCACCCCCTTCCTAAATTCGTCCGGCTGTGGAGATGAGTCAGCCCCACCGGTCGGTGGGCACTGGGCACCAGCTAGGGGCGGGAGCGCTCGCGCAGAAGCTGCTTCAACTCGCCCATGAATTCCTTGACGTCCTGAAAATCGAGGTACACCGAGGCGAAGCGGACGTAGGCGACTTTGTCGAGCTTGCGCAGGCGGTTCATGATCACCTCACCCACTTCGCTGGAGTTGCGCTCGCGGTTGGGGGAGTCGGCGACGAAGGTTTCCACCTCGTCCACGGTCGCTTCCAGCTTCTGCATCGGCACGGGGCGCTTCTCGCACGCCCGCAGCAGGCCCGCCAACACCTTCTGCCGGTCGAAGCGCTCCCGGCGGCCGTCCTTCTTGATGACCATGTAGGGAATCTCGTCAATGCGCTCGTAGGTGGTGAAGCGGCGGTGGCAGCCGAAGCACTCGCGCCGGCGGCGGATGGCGTCGCCCCCGCGCGCCTCGCGCGAGTCCACCACCTTGTCTTCCCCACGGCCGCAGAAAGGGCACTTCATCGCGGGCCTCTCCGAAGAACTTTCGATGGTGCAGCGGCTCCCATTGATAACCCCAAGGTCGGCCCCAGCCTAATACGAAGCCGGCAGGCTGGCAAGAGCAGGCGCTGCTAAGGCATAGTTGCGCTGGGAGTTAGGAGCGGGTACCATACCCCCGCCCGGGGAGGACGGAGGGGAACTTTTCGCAGCCCAAATCCGTTTCTTAGAATAGGGCCGGTCAACGGAAGTTGCAGGAGCGGCCGAGGTGGATGATGCCGAACTGGTACGACGATGCGTGGCTGGCGACAGCGCGGCCTGGGAAAGCATCGTCCGCACCCATACCCGGCGCATCTACAACCTCTGTTACCGCTTTACCGGCCAGCGGCAAGAGGCGGAAGATTTGACGCAGGAGGTTTTTCTGCGCATGTTTCGTACGCTCAAAAGTTACGACCCCGCTCAAGGCGCCCTGGGCGTCTGGCTGCACCGGGTGAGCCGCAACCTGCTGATTGACCACTACCGCGCCACCCGCCGCGACCGGATGACCAGCTCGCTCGACGACGAGCTGACGCACCTGGGCGAGAAGGAAGCCGCTCCTGCGCAGCAGGACCGGCAGGTGGCCCTGCGCGAGCTGAGCGCCACGCTGCAACGGGCGCTGGCGCGGCTCTCGCCCGAGCTGCGCGAAGCCGTGGTGCTGCGCGACCTGCAAGAACTGGAATACCGTGAGATCAGCCAGACGCTCAACATCCCGGAAGGTACGGTCAAGTCGCGCATCAACCGCGGCCGCGCCGAGCTGGGCCGGATTTTGAAACGGCTGCCCGGGTTTGACAGCCCGGAGGGTATGCTGCAATGACCAAGTGGAACTGCGAACGGCTGGAAGCGCGGCTGGACGACTACCTGGAAGGCCGGCTGGCAGCAGCCGACCTGCGGGCAGCCGACGCCCACGCGCGTTCCTGCTCGCGTTGCGCTGAGTGGTTCGACGCCCGCTGCGCCACGCTCTGGCTGCGCCGGCTCGAACCGCTGGAGGCACCGCCGGGCTTGGAGACCCGCATCCTCGCCCAAACCGTCGCACCCCCGCCGCGCGAAAGCCTGTGGGCCGTGTTGGGCCAGGGCTGGACTCTGGTGTCGCAACCCCGCTTCGCCTTCGGCTTGGCGGCCGCGGTGTTCTCCGCCGCGCTGGCGCTGAGCGCGTTGGATGTCTCGCTGCGGGACGTGCGGGCGGCGGACCTGAATCCCGCCAACATTTACCGCGCCGTCAACCGCCAGGCCCACCAAACCTATGCGCGCGGGGCTCGCTTCGTCAACGAACTCCGGCTGGTGTACGAAATCCGCACCCGGCTGGAGGCGTTCCGTTCCGACGCCGAGCCTCCGGCCCCGCAGCCGCCGCCCGATCCCGGCCCGGGCGAGCAGCCCAAGCCCGACGACGGGAATTCCGTCTCCGGAACAATCGGTTGGTTGTACGCGTACCATCAGATGACACTCGTGAGGACGTTGCGATGAACGAAAACGCCAAACAACCCGAAGCGGCTGCCGGCTTCTGCCGCCAGTGTGGTAAGGCCCTCACCCCCGAGACCCGCCGGGACATCCGCGGGGTGTACTACTGCGAAGACTGCCTGGCGACCGCCACCCTCGGAGGCCAGGCGACAACCGCGGGCGCACCCAACCCCGTTGTGGCGGCGCTGCTGGGGCTGATTCCGGGCGTGGGCGCTATCTACAACGGCGAGTACCTGAAGGCCTTGACCTTTATCTTCATTTTCGGCGGCACCATCAGCCTTCTGGACTCCGGCGCCGCCCGCGGCCTGGAACCGTTGCTGGGGATATTTCTGGCAGCCTTTATTTTCTACATGCCGATTGAAGCCTACCAGACCGCCAAGCGCCGCGCGGCCGGCTTGGCTCCGGCTTCCAGTGGCTGGGAAATGCCGGGAGCGAAGGAAGGCAAGGCCACCCCTATCGGCCCCCTGGTCTTGATTGTTTTAGGTGTACTTTTCCTGCTCAACAACTTTCTCCCCTATCACTTTCACCTGTTCCGCTTCTGGCCGGTGGCTCTGATCGCCCTTGGCGGCTGGATGCTGTGGAAACGAACCAGCGGCGCGCCCCCCGCCTAGCGGGACAGAAAGGAGAGTTGCGATGAACGAAAACACTACACTGACTCCGGCACAGACTCCGTCAGCATCCCGCCGTTCGCGCGGCGAGGCCGGGTTCTGCTGTGGCAACGGCGTGTTCTGCGCACTCTTCCTGATTGCCTTCGGCGCCTTCTTCCTGCTCGGCAACCTGGACGTTTTCCCGTGGGGTTTCTACCTCTGGCGCTACTGGCCGGTACTCTTGATCGCGCTGGGCGGTTGGTTGCTCTGGAAGCGCACCTCCGGCGCGCCCCCCAACCGACAACCAGGAGAGCTAGGATGAGTCAAGGACCCACTCCCACGCCGCAACCGACCGGAACGCCGCCGCCGCAACCTTCCGGCAAGTATTGCCCCTGCACCCGCTGCCGCTCCCGCGGCCTGATGGGCCCGGCCATCCTGATTACAGTCGGGGTGCTTTTCCTGATCCCGCAGTTCGTGCACCGGCTCGATTTCGGCGACCTGTGGCCCGTCATCTTGATCGTCATCGGAGCCGTGAAACTGTTCGAATACGGCGCCTCCACCGAGGGACATCGAGGCTAGCATGGCCAACGGCACCTCTTACCGCCGCGGCTCGGTTTTCGGCGCGCTGTTGCTGATCGCCGTCGGCGGGCTCTTCCTCTATGCCAACTTCACGCCCGAGTTCAATCTCTGGCCCGCCATCGCCCTCTACTGGCCGGTGCTCATCATCTTCTGGGGACTGAGCAAGCTGGTAGATTACCTCATGCTCCGTGGCCGCCCGGAAGCGGCCGCCGCCACCCGCATCGGCGCTGGCAGCATCGTCGGTCTGATTTTCCTCATCCTCATCGGCACCGCCTTCAGCCGCGCCATGCGCGGCGGCTGGTGGGAAGGCGCTCCGATTGTCATCGGGGGCGAGGAAATCGGCTGCCTGCTCGGCAACCGGTACGAGTTCACCGAGGAATTGATTGAAGAAGACATCGCCGCCGGTGCCACGTTGCGAGTCCGCAACCTGCGCGGCAACCTCACTCTCACCCCCGGCGACGCCGGCGAGATCCGCTTGCTGGCCCGCAAGTCCGTTTGTGCCGCCTCGGAAGACCAAGCCCGGCGGGTGGCCAACAGTTACGTGTTGGTGCTGGAGAGCGCTGCCGACGGCTACGAAATCCGCTGGGATACCCCCTCGGGCACCGGCGGCTTCGTAGGCGCCGAGCTCCAACTGCAAGTTCCCGTAGCCGTCAAACTCAAACTCTCCAACCGCCGCGGGGATATCCGCCTCAGCGGCACCCGAGGCAACGTCGAGATCAACCTCAGCCGCGGCGACGTCTTCGTAGAGAACGTGGACGGTGACGTCCGGGTGGACCTGAGCCGGGGCGATGTACGAATCGCCGACGTCACCGGCAAAGTGAACGTTGAGGGCCGGGGAGGTGAAGTTCAAGTCCGCAACATCGGCGGCGCTGCCAGTGTGGAAGGCTCCTTCTATGGGCCCATCCGTTTGGCCGCTATTGCCGGCCCAGTTCGGTTCGTCTCCCGCCGCACCACCTTCGAGGCGCCCCGCATTGACGGCAGCCTGGAGTTTGCCAGCGGCGAAGTGATCCTGCGCGGCGTCCCCGGCGACGTGACCCTGCTCACCCGCGACAAGGAAATCGAAATCGAAGGTGTCAGCGGAAAAATCCGAGTTGAGAACCGCAACGGCCGCATCGTGCTTCGCGCCCCCGCCTCCCCCACCCAGCCGATTGATATCCAGAACCGCTCCGGCGACATCGAGCTTGTCCTGCCCACGGCCAGCGGCTTCGAGATTTCCGCCCGCGTCCGCAATGGCGAGATTGAGTCCGACTTTACCGGCCCCGGCTTGACCCTCGAGCGCGAAGAGCGCGGCACCCAGACCCTCCGGGGCACCTACGGCGCTCGCCGGACTTCCATCCGCCTCTCCACCTCCCACGGCACCATCTACCTCCGCCGCGAGTCCTAGCAACACCCAGCACCGCCGGGCTGCTGCTCCCGGTCGGACGGAAAAAATTCTTCCCAAAACGCTTGACAAGCCTATGGCTAATTCCCTAGTATGAGGTGGGTTTTCATGCCCGTCTTCAGGCCGGCCACAGGGGACACTTGGCGATTACCCGTACGCCTCAATCAGCATTCCGGCGTCGCAGCCAACGCATTCCGCTGGCGGTGCCTCTTTTTGTCTCCAGCCTCGACCCCAACTTCAAATTCTCCGAACGATGCGAAACCGTTTCGGTAAGCAGCCACGGGTGTCGCCTCCGGGCCCCCTGCTCCTTGGAAAAAGGCCTGCAGGTACGCCTCGATATTCTGCACACCGACCGCACCACCAATGCTCACGTGGTCGGCTCGGAAGCGCTCGGGCCCGATGTCAAGACCTGGGAAGTCTCGCTGGAACTCGATAACCCGGAGAATTTCTGGGGCATCCAATTCCCGCCCGAAGACTGGGCCGCGCAATCCCGCGCCCGCTCTCGGGGACAAGAGGAACCCAAGTCTGCCAGCGCTCCTCCGCCCGCAGCGGCCGCTCCGAAAGCTGCCACGGCGGCCAAGCCTGCGGCTCCGCCTGCTCCCTCGGCTCCGGAGAAAGCGGCCCCGGTACCGCCCAAGGCTCCCGTAGCTCAGCGACCAGCTGCTCCCGCTCCGTCGCCTGCACCATCACAAGCCGCTGCGCCCGCACCCCCGAAAGCCCCGGCGCCACCGCCACCGCCCGCTCCCGTGGCCGCGTTGCCCGACGTCGGCAAAGTGGTGAAAGAATTTGAGCGGACCCTGCAGGGCAAGGCCAAGGACATCTCCAGTGAGTTTGAAAACTCCTACCGCGAAAGCCTGGGTGACCTGCTGGTGCGCCTCCGCGCTGACTTCGAGGAGCGCGCCTCCTCCGATTGGGAGCGCCTCCAAAAACAGGCCCAACAAGGATTGCAAGAGATTGCCCAGCAAGTTCGCCAGTCCGTGGATCAAGACCTGGAACGCCGCCGTCAAGACTCCACCGACGCAGAATCCAAGCTCCAGACCGTGCGGAAGCTCAGCGAAGAGGCGGAAGCACTCCTCTTTAGCGTCGGGAAGACCTTCCGTAAGCAGGTCGCCCAGGAGCGCGAGCTCTTGTTGGCCAACTCGCGCGAGCAACTCCAGGCCGTGGTCGAGCAGACCCGCACGCAGGTCCAGCAGGATTTGGCCCGGCGCGAAAAATCCACCACCGACCTCCAGGCCCACCTCGAAGAGGTGCGCCAAGCCCGCGACTACGTCGAGTCGCTCGTCCGCCTGCTCCCGCAAACCGTGGACGACCGCGACAAGGAAGGAGTC
>JACZYA010000285.1 GCA_022571295.1 Acidobacteriota bacterium
CCTTTTCCGCGTTGGCGCTGGAGACACCGCTGCGCCGAGCCAGGTCTGCTTCCCGATTTTCGACAGCGCCGCGGAATATAAAGCCTGGGTGCATGCAAAAGTAAAGGGCATGCGGAAGGATGCTATAGACACCATTGACGCGGTCAAACCATACAAAGGCGGAAACGATAGACTCTGGCGCTTGCACAAGCTTAACAACATCGATAAGCATCGCTTCGTTATCACTGTAGGGTCGGAGTTCTGTAGCGTCAACGTGGGGCCCCACATGCAACAGGAAATGGAGCGCGCATTCCCTGCGTCCAAGGGCACGACGCTGCCACCACTTTTCGTGAAACCTGCTGACCGGCTGTTCCCATTGAAGGCAGGCGACGAACTCTTCATCGATGCCCCCGACAGTGAAGTGAATGAGAAGATGGAGTTCCGCTTTGACGTAGCGTTCGGCGAGCCTGAGATTGTTGATGGTGAGCCGATTATCCCAACTCTCTGTGAACTTGCGGATTGCGTTGACGCCCTGATTCAGTCCTTCCGACCGCACCTTGACGACTGATAGCGGTCTGCGCCCTTTACTACGCTTTTTTCTCGAACTTTCAACCTCGATGAAAAAGTCTCCCCGCAGGCATTTGGTAGCCGCGCTTTGTCTCGAAGCAGAGAACGACCTGGTGCTTGCCTCTGACAACTTCCTTCCCGTGAGGGATCACCGCTTTCAAGCCATCCAGTCTAGTTCCCCACGGTACGCATAGGCATACTCCCGCTTGGGTTTCGGTCTGGGTGCCGCTATCCGTGGAGCAAAAGTCATAGCGAACATGTCTGCACAATCAGGAGAGGCCAGCCCTCGGCTTTTCATGTCCTCTTTCTTCTCCAGCTGAATCTGCTGCTGGCGGGAGTACAGGTATTCCGGTCCCACTAGATCGACCTCTAGTTCAGGGTCATCAGGAATCTCCGCCCCGGCCATCAGCCAATCGCGCATCAGACCCCAAACCTCTGCTCGCCGGTTGAAATACTTGGCAAAGTCGTTTGCTTTCTGTGCCCCGTGAAACTCGAACAACTTGTGCCCGAAGCCCCGGTGCTTGATCTGGTCCACCACACCAGCCCCAAGGCCATCGCCGTCAACTACGGTGGCATGTGGCCTAAGCTCCTCAATGAATCGAATTACATGCTCGGCTACCTGTACAGTGTCTAACCCTCGTTTCTTTTCGAGAATGACTGCCTTCCTTCCCTGCCTCCACCCAATGACTGTCTGATCGTCCCCGAATCGCGCTACGTCCACACTGAGAATCTTTGGCAGACGCTCGTAGCCTTTGGCTTTGTACTTCCGGGCTGCGGCTACCACATCGTTGGGGATGAATTGCGTGGAACTGGCGCGGGGAAACTCTCCGCGAATCCAAATTCGGACGTGATCGCTATCCTCGCCGTAATCCTCTACTTGGCGTTGAAACTCTGCTTTGTTGGTTCCCTCTACCTCGCGTGCGTCAATCTGAAAGGTTTTCCAGCGATGCTTGAATTTGCCGAAGCACTCTCGAAAACGCCCATTCGTCCGAGTGGGGTTGCCAAAGGCCAGCCAGATGATCTCGGTGTCCTCGTCGGTCAGTGCCCCCTCGGTAACTTCCCAAATCTTGTCTGCGATGGCAGAGGCTTCGTCGAAAATGATGACGATGCGCTTGCCCTTGTTGTGCAAGCCGGCAAAGGCTTCGGTGTTGTGCTCTGACCAGGCGATCCGGTCGCAGCGCCAGAGCCGCTCGTGCTCCGGGTTGCGGATAGTGATGGATTCGGCTTTGACTGAGAACCACTGCTTGTTGACGGTCAGCTTGAACCATTTTGAAACCTCCGGCCAGGTCTTGGTCCGTAGCTGCCCGTCGGTGTTGGCTGTGAGCACAACCTTGCAGTCCTCGCAGGTACTCATCGCCCAGTCGATGACCATCCCCACCAGGGCGGACTTCCCGATGCCCTTTCCGCTGGATACGGCTATCTGGCAGGGCTGGTAGATTGTCTCCCTGCTCTGTAGGTGGTCGCCGATGGCGCGCAGGATGGTTCGCTGCCACTT
>JACZYA010000286.1 GCA_022571295.1 Acidobacteriota bacterium
TAGTGACTTTTTGCGTTTTCCAGCATCTCGCGCACCGTGCGCGCCAGCGTCTCCAGTGAGAAGGGCTTCTGGAGGAAGACTGTCCCCTCTTCCCGGACGCCGTGCTGGACAATGGCGTCGTCCGTGTAGCCCTGGCGATGAGTATTGGGCCATTCCCGGTGCTCTCATCATGTTCGCTGCCTTCGGCCTTATCTACTGGCGCTACCGACGCTCTGCTGCCGCTGAAACGGAAGCCAGTTCCGACTAGCTAGAGGAAATCTCTGCCGCGACTAGTCGCGGCAAGTCTTGATGTCCTTCTCGATCAGACTTACCCGACTTGAACCTAGTGTGCCTCCCTCCGCTGTATGAACTTCCCGGAGTAGGCCTTCGCGTTGATTTGGCCTAGCAAGCCTTTTGGGGACGGTTTTTGGGAAGGCTCTGAAGGGCGCGGTAGGCCGTACCCCTGCCGATACCTAATTGGGCGGAAATCTCCGCCCAGGATGCGCCTGAGCGCCTGAGAGAGGCTATTCTGGCGCGATCTACGGCCTTCCGGGGCCTTCCCAGCTTCTTCCCCTTGGCGCGGGCGTTGCGGAGGCCAGCCCTCACCCGCTCGGCGATCAAGCTGCGCTCCAGTTCGGCTACGGCCCCCAAGACGGTAAAGATCATCCGGCCCGTGGGAGTGCTGGTATCTACCTGTTCACTGAGAGAGACGAACTCAATGCCGAGGGCCTTGAAGGTTTCCAGTGCTCGGAGTAGGTGAGAAACGGACCGCGCAAACCTGTCGAACTTCCACACCACCACGGCATCGAAGCGCCGGCGGTGGGCATCGGCCATGAGGCGGTCCAACTCCGGCCGCTTCTCCCTGGCCCCAGAGATCCCGGTGTCAACGTACTCCCCAGCAATCTTCCACCCCCGCCTCTCGCAGTATTCCTTCAACTCGCGCAGTTGCATCTCCGGCGACTGGCCGTTGTTGGTGGTGGAGACACGAGCATAGATGGCGGTGCGCATTCCTTCACCTTTTCCTTTGCTGTAGGTCGATCTCGACTGTTTCAAGCATTGCTTCCAGCTGCGCCAGCTTCGAGCCGCTCCTTGATCGACCGTTCGTCCTTCTCGATCTGCTCTTTATGCTGGCGCAGCCGGTTGCGGTTGGTCAGCAGCCGGGTGATCTCGGCCTGGCTGACACCTTCCGGGGTTTGGGGTTCTTGCTGGGGAGATGGGAGTTGGACTACTCTTGCGCTAGTCATGGCTGCCTCCTCGGTTCTAGCCGTTAGGCGGCTGTGATTAGGGCTGCCGGGAAGTTACAGCTTCGCGGCAGTCCGCTTTTTCTCTACCGCTTGCGCTTCGGCTTGCGGCCTCGGCCCTTGCGGTAGAACTTCATCTTGTACCTACGAACTCTCTCCACGTCAGCATCGGTCCAGCGCCAGAGCGTTCGACCGTTCATCGGCATCGAACGTGAAGCGCGAACCTTTCCAGTTGCCAGCCAGCGGTGCAACGTCGTCCAGTGAATTGCCGCCAGTTTGGCAACCTGCCTTGTTGAGTAGGTTCGCATTACATCTACACAGTATGCATATTTCTATTGACCTGTCAAGCCCTTTGTGAAAGAATGTTGAGGCAGCCTCGTTGAGGCTCCTATTTCGAGGGTCGGTCAATTGCTCAGACCTGAAGAAAAGATCACCTTTGGAAACTTCCGTGCTACTTACCCTGAGTTCGCGGGGCGGGACGTTGCTTGCCAAGACGGGCCCGACCCCCCGGATTTCATTTGTGTCGACTCTGAGGGTTGGAGGGTTGGTGTCGAGCTCGGTGAATGGCTAAATCCCAGGCAGATGGCAGCCAATGTGGAACGCGAGCAACAGGAAGACTCCTTCTTGGATGTCCTCGGAAGTGAAAACGAAGAACCACCCAAGAACATAGGTCTGGTGTGGTTAGGAACAAGGGCAGGAGTTGCCTTAGACAAGGCCGACGCTGAAACGTTCAGCCGAGAAATGTACGCGTGCATAGCGGATCTTGACCACCGCTGGCCCGAGAATCCTGAGTGGCATTGGCCGCAGGGTTAC
>JACZYA010000124.1 GCA_022571295.1 Acidobacteriota bacterium
GATCTCGTCATCGCGCTCCCGGCCGAGTCGATGTTCGAGGAATTTCCGCGCCACCAATTTGTGCCCTTCGGCGTTCCAATGAACATCGTGGGGGATGAAATAGCGTTGCAGCACGTCCCGGGGCTCCCCTTCGGTGAAGGCGGGAAACAGGCTGATGAAAGGGACCCCCCGGTCCTCGCTCCACTGGCGCCAGAACCCTTGGTAGCGGGGCGCCTGGGGATCGTGAAAAAGCTGATCCGGCCACGGATAAACGGCCAACACCAGGGGAATGCCGCGTTCTTGCAGCATCGACCTGAGGGCGTCCATGTGGGTCGCCGCCCGTTGCCGCCCCAGCGCCCCGTAGTCCCGCCAGCGGGCGTCGTCGTAGGTCCAGGCCGAGGCTTTGTAATCGGTCGTCAAATAGATCCAGAAGTCCATTTCGTCGACGGCGAACAACGACTTTCCCCAGGCCTTGGCGATCTTGAACCGGGTCCAGGCGATGCGGGTGAGCAAACTCACATGGTCGTAGGCAACCGAAACCAGCCGCGCCGTCGCCGAGTTGTCGCGCAGGAACCGCAGGCTTTCCAGCAACGCCTCCCTTTCCGGAAGAGGAACGATCAGGCGGCCTTCGGCATCGAGGGGGTATTCCCTGGCCTCGTCGTGGATGTCCGAAACGTCGAGGAACACCACCAAGGCGTCAAACCGCAACCCCACCTTTTCCAGGAGATGTTTCACCTTTTGCCGGTAGATCACCGGCGAGTAGGAATCGACGGCCCCGTTGAGCACCTCGATTCCCCGACCAGCCAGTTCCGAGGCGACGCGGCCGACGAAGGTTTCGGGAAAGGCAAAGCCTTTCCCCTCGGTAAAGGAATCGCCCAAAAACAGCACCCGGGTGCCGCCGCCCTTGGGGTCGATCGTGCGCGGGCTTGCGTCCTTGAAGCCGAGCGAGTTGGTGGCGTAGCGGTAACGGGACAGGCCCCAGGCTTCGGTGACCCACCGGTTCGGCGCCAGGCCGTGGTGATAGTCCTCGGACCGGACCCGGTGATCGCCGGGGGGATAGGTGTTTTTCCAGAACCCGCAGTTGGCGCGGCAGAATTGTGCCACCCCCACATCCAGGGGCAGGATAATCAGGAATACGGTGACAATGGTGCGCAGCTTTTTCATCCCCGGTTTCGTCCTTTCCCGCCGGGTTACTGGAATACCGGCAACGGAATATTCTCTTCCCGAAGCGCCGAAGGAACTATAAAGCAGGTGGCGAACATGGCGGAAACAAGGGCATTCGGCAACGGCGGGCGCAAGGGAACGGCTTTCGGCCTCCTCGGCGTCATTCTATTGGTGGCCGGGCTTCTCCGGGTATGGGGGGCGTCGGGTGACCTGTGGCTGGACGAGATCACGTCTCTCAACCACCTCGCCATGGCCCGCTCCCTGCCCAGTCTGGACACTTGGCTGGCGTTGTTCTTCCACGACAACACCCATCCCCTGAACACCCTCTACCTGGCCGCCGTCGGTCCGGGCGCCGGGCCGTTGGCCTACCGGGCGCTGTCGGTGGCGGCGGGCATCGCCGCCGGCGTCCGCCTGCAGTTGGACCTAAAAACCGAAAAGTACTATTGGCTGGGGACCCACGAAGCTGCGGTGCAGCAGGCGCTCGCGCGCGAGACCAAGCCGGGCATGACGGTGTACGACGTGGGAGCGCATCTGGGTTTCTTCACGCTGGGGCTGGCGCGGCTGGTGGGTGCGGGCGGCAGAGTGGCGGCCTTTGATCCGCTGCCGGAGAACATCTGCGCACTGCGGGCAAATCTGGCGTTGAACTTGGAGCGAGCAGGCAATGTGCAGGTGGTGCAGGCAGCGGTGGCGAACGTGTCCGGTCGGGTTCGGCTCTACGGAGGTTCTGACCCGTCGCGGGCGCGCTTGGCCCCGCCACCAGCGAGTTCCGAAGACAGCCAGGGGGTTGCGAGTCTGACGCTGGATGAGTTTGTCTTCCACTTTGGAGAGCCCGCTCCCCAACTGGTCAAGCTCGACGTGGAAGGCGCCGAGGGGATGGCGCTGCGAGGAGCCCGGCGTGTGCTGCGGGAGATCAAACCAGCATGGATTCTGGAAGTGCACGGGGCGGCAGCGGCGCAGGCCGTCTGGGAAGAGCTGCGGTGCGCGGACTACAAGTTGCTGTCGCTGAATCGCGCCAGGGAATTCCAAGCGCCGGAGGAGTTCACCCGCTCGCACCTGCTGGCCGTACCCCGGTAGCCTGAGCAATGGCCCCGGAACGGGCCGGAAGGCCCTGGAGTTCACCGACCCAACCAATCAGAAGGCAGCCAGCGCCGAGGCTTCGTCGTCGGCCAGCGCAAGGATTTTTTCCATGCGAACCATTTCCAGGGTTCGCCGGACTCGATCGCACAGGGAGAAGAAGACGCACTTGCCCCCGGCTGTCTTGGCGGCAGCGTGGGTGCGCAGCAGCTCTCCGATGCCGGTGCTGTCGAGTTCCGGCACACCGGCCAAGTTGATGGCCAGGTTTTTACTGCCGGCTTCCAGCAGTTGCTCAATCGCGGCACGGAAGGTTTCCGCGGCTTGGCCCAGTTTCAGCGGGCCGGTGGCGTCAACCACGGTGGCTTGGCCGACGGTGCGAGTTGCGATTTCCACTCTGACCTCGATTGTGAGCCGGCCTTCGGCGGACTTCCTACTTGTCCGGGCCACTCATCCTCTTACCCTAGCCCAACGCGCTAGGCGAAGCAAGTGCGTGTCCGGTGGGGCTTTACATCGCGCTGGGCTGGAGTTTCCGCTCTGGGCCCAAACGAGGCCCTGGGCGGCAGGGCCGCTGCCGGAGATCATTAAGTGGCTGGACAACTCTTTGGGCTTGAACCATAATCTAAGTGAAATGTGACCCGAGGGGTTGCGACCGATCCCTATCCGGATCGGAAGCTAAAAACTGGGAGCATAGAGGAGAGAGGTATTTATGACTAATGAGGCACAGGATCCCGTGGAGGAATTCGCACAAGAGCCGGTCGGCAACGGCGGCAGCGGTACGCCCCACTGGTTGATAGCGGTGGTGGTGATACTCGCACTGGGCGTTGGCTACACCGTCTATGGTCAATACCAGGCAAGCGCGAATGTCGCCGCCCAAAGGGAAATGGCCCGAACCATGATGGCTCGTCTGGAAGCGCGCGCCGCCACCCTGGAGGACAACTACGCTTCTCTGAAGGGCCTGTCGGACGAAACCGTCAAGAAGCTGGGGCTGACCCGGGCGCAACTGTCCCGCGCGCGTGCGACCGCCAAGCAGATCAAAGCAGAGCAACAGAAGGCTGCTGAACAGTTGGCTGCGCAGTTGGACCAACTGGGCTCGCTCAGCGGCGAGGTCACGGAAGTGATGAGCGACGTGGTGGAGGCTAAGGAATCGCTGGAAGCCACGATGGTGAAGCTGGAGCGCACCATCGGCGACCTGGGCGTGCAGAGCGGCTTGATCGCCAGCAACCGCGGTGAGCTGGAAGAACTCCGGCAGCGCGGCCAGCGCGACTACTTCGAGTTCGACATCGCCAAATCGAAGCGCTACACCCGCGTGGGCGATATCTCCATCCGCCTCAACAAGAGCGACAGCAAGCGGCAGAAGTTCACCATGACCCTGCTGCTGAACGACAAGCGCATCGAAAAGAAGGACAAAACCCTGCTGGAGCCGGTGCAGTTCTACATGCAGGGGACGCGCCACCTGTTGGAGATCGTAATCTTCGAGGTGGACAGGAACCGCATTGTCGGCTACCTCAGTGTTCCCAAAGAAGTGGCGATGGCCAAAGCCAGCAGCTAGTTCGGTTTTAGCTGACGTTTTGCATCCAAGCCCCGTCCGGCCTGTACGGTCGGCGGGGCTTTTTTTTTCGGTTCCGGCGTGGGAAGGCGGGAAGCCGGAGCCGCCGAGGGCGGGTGCGCTACTTGGAAGGAGGCGTCTCGAACTTCTTCATGCCTTCGGCCAGTTCTTGCAAGCGTTTGTCCACCAGGTAGTTGACTGTTGCTTTTTCAAACGTGCCTCCCGCCTGCCGTTCGCCTGCCTTGACCCCGGTCAGGATTTCTATGCCTTCGTCCACGCTCGCAATCGGATAGAGGTGGAACCGGCCACCCTGGATGGCTTCTGCCACGTCCGGTCGCAGCATTAGGTCAGCGACGTTCTCAATCGGGAGCATCACGCCCTGCTCGCCCGACAGGCCCTTGGCGCGGCAGACATCAAAGAAGCCCTCAATCTTGTAATTGATTCCACCAATGGCCTGGATGTCGCCCTTCTGGTTGACCGAGCCGGTGACGGCGACGCCCTGGCGGATGGGCAGCTCGGCCAGGCTGGAGAGCAGCGCATAGATTTCGGTTGAGCTGGCGCTGTCGCCGTCCACGCCGCCGTAGGACTGCTCGAAGCAGATGCTGGCTGCGAGCGAGAGTGGCTTGGCCTGGGCGAATCTCTGCCGCAAGAAGCCAGAGAGGATGGCCACGCCCTTGTCGTGCAGCCGGCCGCTCAGGTTGGCTTCGCGTTCGATGTTGATGATGCCCTGCCGGCCCATAGCGGTGGAGGCGGTGATGCGCGCCGGCTTGCCGAAGGCGTAGGCGCCCACGTCATAGACGGAGAGACCGTTCACCTGGCCGACGCGCTGGCCGGTGACGTCAATCATCAACACGCCCTTCTCGATCATCTCTTGCAGCTTGCTCTCGACCAGATTGTGGCGCTCGATGCGGGCTGCGATCGCCTTCTCCACGTGCGCTCGCTGGATCAGCGTGCCGCCTGCGCTCTTGCACCAGTAGTGGGATTCTCGTGCCAGGTCGGCAATATCGGAAAAGCGGGTGGTCAGCTTGTCCTGGCGTCCGGCGCGGCGGACGCCGAACTCCACCACCTCGGCCACGGCGTGCTTGTCAAAGTCATAGAGGCGGTCTTCTTCGCACAGCTTGCGCAGCAAGGCGGCGTACTGCCGCACCCCTTCGGGGGTTCGATCCATCACCGAATCGAAGTCGGCTTTGACCTTGAAAACTTTTTTGAAATCCTCCTCGTGGGCGTACAACAGATCGTAGAGGTAGGTCTCCCCGACCAGAATGACTTTGACGTTCACCGGGATGGGTTCGGGTTTGAGCGCGGCTGAGCCCACCGGCATCAGCCAGTCGCTGGCGCTCTGGATTTCCAGGTTGCCGTTGATCAGGGTGCGCTTGAGCGCCTTCCACACCCCGGCCTCGGCCAGGGCGTCCAGCGCGTTCATCACCAGGTAGCCCCCATCGGATTGCAGCAAGGTGCCGGCGCGCAGGTCCAGGAAGTCTGGCTGCGTGGGCCCGCGCAGGTCGTAGGTGCGCTGGATGGTGCCGAACACATTCGCGTAGGTGGGCGAGGTCTCGACCAGAACCGGGCAGCCATCTTCCTTGTTGTGGGCCAGCACCACGTTCACGCGGTACATGCGGAAGAGATCGCCCGGGACCCGCGCCATCAGCCGGGCCACCTCCGCCTCCTCGCCCTCGGGCTTGCTGCCCTTGAATGAGTTCAGGTTTTCCAGCAGGCTCGTCCGCACGTCTTCCAGGTGTTCGGCCACCGATTCGTCTTGGAACTTCTCTTTCAGGTCTTCGATCACGCTGTCCACCAGCACCGAGGCGGTCTCTTTCTCCAACAACTCCAGCTCCAGGTTGAGTGCGCGCTGGAGTTGCAGAGTTTTGCGGTAGATGGTGACGAACCGTTTTTGGAACTGTGCTTGCTTGTCAGTGATCTGGTGGGCGCGGGCCTCGTCCAGTTGCCCCCCCTGCACCAGCTCGCCCAGCTTCTCAATCGGCACCGGCTGGCCTTCCACCACCGGCACCACGGCGGTGCCGGTGGTGCCGATTTCCGCCAGGGCAAATTGTTCCCGTTTCAATTGTTCGGTGAAGTGATCGAGCAATTCTTTTTCCTGCCCGCCATAGCGATCCAGGATGCGGCCGCGGGCGTGGTGGAACTTTTCATCTTCAAACAGTTGCGGGATGCGAGCAGCCAGGAATTCGATGGCGCGGTCCATGTCCTTACGGAAGGCGGTTCCTTGGCCGCGCGGCATGGTGAGCAAGCGCGGCCGCTCCGGGTGGTGGAAGTTGTGCACGTAGCAGCGGTCGGGGGCGAGCTCGCACTGCGGCTTGATGGTTTCCAGCAATTGCTTGATGGTGGTGGCGCGCCCGGTGCCGGTCAGCCCGCAAACAAAAACGTTATAGCCCGGTCCGTAGAGTTCTACACCCAGTTTGAGCGCTTGCAGGGCTCGGTCTTGCCCGATGATGCGCTCCAGCGGCTTCAGGTCGGCGGTGGTCTCGAAGCCGAATTCGGCCGGATCGCAGCGCCACCGCAACTGGTGGGGCAGGATTTTCCGAAAGGGTCTCGGGGACTTCAGTTGTCTGGAAGCGGCCATGGTTGCGCCCTCTGCTTAGTCGGCGGTCTCCGCCGGTGTCGGGGAGGACAGCCGGGCGGCGGTGTAGTGTTCTATCAGGGCAACGCCCAGGGCCACCAGAATCGGCCCCAACACAAGGCCCAGCACACCAAAGGCGGCAATGCCTCCCAAGATGCTGATGAATACTAGCAGGCCGTTCATCTGTGCGCGACCACTGATCAGAGCCGGGCGCAGAATGTTGTCCACCAGGCTGATTACGAGCACGCCCACCACCAGCAGCGTAATCGCGTACCCCCATTTTCCCTCCAGCAGGAAGACCAAGGCGGCCGGGAGCCAGATCAGCCACGGCCCCACCGCCGGCAAGAGAGAAAACAAGCCCATCGCGACGCCCCAGAACAGCGGCGATTGGATGCCCAGCACGGCGAAGGTGATCCCGCCCAGCAACCCTTGCACCAGCGCCACCACAAAGCTGCTGTAGACAGTGGCGTAGAGCATATTATGGGCGATGTAGAACAACCCTTCGCGATAGACTTCGTCCAGCGGCAAGCCTCGCCGCAGGCGCTCCAGCAGGGCGGGGCCGTCGCGGAAGAGGTAGAAGGCGGTGAAGAGCGTGAAGAACAGTTGGAAGAAAAAGAAAGCCACGTTGGCGGCCAGGCGGCCCGCCTGCCCGGCGAGGAAGCCCACCACCGCTTCCAGCTTTTCCGCGACAAAGTTGCGGATTTCTTCCTCGCCGATGTCGTGCTCGGCCAACCAGTCCAGCATTCGCTCGAGGGGAAGCACCTGCAAAGCTTGGGCCACCGGCTTGCGTTCGCCCCACTCCTCCTGCGCCCATTGCGCCATGTCAATTGCCTGGGAGGTGAAAGAGGCCAGCACCGCCAATCCCGGAACAACGATGATGGCGGTGACCAATACCGTGCTGATCAGCGCCGCCAAGTTGACCCGCTTGAGCCGTTTCAGGATGCGCTTGTGGATAGGATAGAAGATGATCGTGAGCACGCACGCCCACGCTACCGGTACCAGGAAGGGAGAGAAGATCAGATAGAGCAAATAGACGAACAGGGCAACCAGAGCCACAAACAGGATTTTCTGCATCGCCTCTCCCAACTCTTCGGCCGAACTTGGTTGTTGTCCCGACTATAATACCCTACGAAGGGGTTGAAAGTTCCGAGCTTTCAGAGGGGAGCGGAGTGCCGGAGCGCTGCCATCATCGCCGCCGACGGGTTATCGCCCAGGACGACGCCGTCACCTACGTCGAATGTCTGGAGTGCGGGCTGATCTTCGACACCGTTGAGTTGGACGAGCCCGCAGGCGAGCCCACTGACTTCGAAGAGGACCTCTCAGACGCTTGAGCAGGCGCCCCCAGCAAAGCCGTTGGGCGCCGGGTTACTCTTTGATCCAACGGATGCTAGTTGGCGGGGTGCGCCCGCAGGCCATGCTGTCGGTGCGGCCGGAGGCGAGAAAGGCACAGGCGTTGTCGCTGGCGGTGCGGATGGTTTCCTCGCGGGTGGCGCCGGCGGCGACCCGGCAGGCGCTCCGGCCATTGAAGGTCATGCACACTTCGCATTCGAAGCGGGCCAAGCTCAGGGTGGAATAAACGATCACGCCCAGCAACAGCACAATCCCAGCTGCGATCACCAGTTTGAGCGATCTTGACATTGCCAGCCGATTCTACCGCAATTCCTCATCTTGATTGCCCAGAGTTGGGGAAGAACATTCCTGCGCGTCGCATCGATTCCATCGATGCACAGGAAAGTCCTGTCCTCACAAAAAACCAGGCGCAAGACCGTAGCCTTGCGCCTGTATGGTT
>JACZYA010000125.1 GCA_022571295.1 Acidobacteriota bacterium
TGCATTCTCATGAGGGTGGCAGAGTAGCGGAAAATGTGTTTTCTGTCAATGAGTTGGTGCATCGCACTGCTATCGCCATCTCCTCCGCTTCCAGCTTACAGGCTGAGGTCAACTGCGATAGTCGGCGTTGATGCGGATGTAGTCGGCCGTAAGGTCGCAAGTCCAGAAGGTGGAGAAGCCCGAACCGTGCCCCAAACGGATGCGCATCTCGACCGCCCGCCGTCGGAGGTAGCGGCGCGCCTTCACTTCATCAAACACACAGGCCTTACCGCGACGGCATACCGCTTGCCCACCGAGCCAGATGTCCACGCGGTTCGCTTCGATCGCAACGCCACTGGCACCCACGGCGGCCAACACGCGCCCCCAGTTGGGGTCGGCTCCTGCGAGTGCGGTCTTCACCAGTGGGGAGTTCGCCACTTGCCGGGCCACACGCTCGGCGGCGGCCGTGCTGGGCGCACCCTCAACCCGAAGCGTGACGAACTTACACGCACCTTCTCCGTCCTGCACGATTTTCTGTGCGAGCTCCTGGCACACGCGCGTTAACGCAGCCTGGAACAAGTGCGTGGCTCGGCCCTCCAGCGCGGCCCCGCTGGCGCCGCTGGCCTGGAGGATGACGGTGTCGTTGGTCGAGGTGTCGCCGTCAACGCTGATGCGCTCAAACGAGACACGACAGGCAGCCCGCAGCAGCGCCTGCAACCTGCGCGGGGTTGAGCGCGCATCGGTGAACAAGAAAACCAGCATGGTGGCGAGCCGCGGCTGGATCATGCCGGCGCCCTTGGCAATGCCCAGCAGGCGCACGCTACGCCGGCCAAGGCGAAACTCGGCTGCCGCCAATTTAGTGCGAGTGTCCGTGGTAAGGATGGCCTGCGCAAAGCGCTTAACGGCTCCGGTTGAGGCTGCTTGCGTCCCGACAAGCGAGGGGAGGGCGCCGAGCAACCGCTGAACGGGTAGAGGCACTCCAATCACTCCGGTCGATGCCGGCAGCACCTCCCACGTGCGGCAGCCCAGGCCGGCTGCTGCCTGCTCACAAGCTTCGAGGCAGGCACGCATTCCGTCGCTTCCTGTGGCGCAATTCGCGTTGCCTGAGTTCACCAGCACGGCGCGGATTCGCCCGCGGCTCCGGCGCAGGTGCCGCCGGGCAATCTGGACCGGGGCGGCCGCGACACGGTTGGTGGTGAACAGGGCTGCGACGGCCGCTCCCGCTGGAGCTTCGCCCAGTGCCAGGTCGAGCCGGCCTGGGACCTTGATGCCGGCGGGGACGGCGGCGAAACGGAACCCACCGGGCAGAAGAGCTCGGGTTGAGAATTTCAGCTTCATCCGGGAAGGACATGTGGAGATGCGAGACCCGGCTGGGTCGGAAAAGCGTGGGCGCCGGCAGCGGCGCCAAAAACCATTGGGATTTCATCGCAGCAGAGACGTCGCGGACACAACCGACAATCCTTCCAGATTTTTTCCGGCAGACTAGCGGCGGGGACTACCGAGAAGCCCAAACAAGCAAAGAAATCCGGGCTGCGCGTAAACAAGAAGATGCGTTTGGCATCGCCCCGCTGGGCTTTTTGCAGCAAGCGTCGCACCAGTCGCGTACCCACGCCGCCGTGCTGGCAGTCGGGTGCGATGGCGATCGAGCGGATTTCAACCAATCCGTTGGGGTAGGAGTGCAGCGCCCCGCAACCCAACAAGCGCCCCTCGGCTTCGGCCACAATGAACTGGCCCCTGTGTGTCTGTATGTCGTCAAGCGACCTGGGCAGCAGCGTGCCGTCCCGCGAATAGACCGCGATTAAACGGTGGATCGCGCTGACATCTTGCGCGCGAGCTTTACGCAGCCGCATTGCAGTTTTCTTTTAACTGCGCCAGACGCGCGTGCGCCTCAGCCAGCGCGGATTTCACACGGGCGGGCGCGGTTCCGCCGTGGACGTCGTGGGCGGCCAGCACAGCATCAAGCGAGAGGTGGGCATAAATGTCTTGGCCGAACTCGGGAGAAAAGCGACGCAGCTCCTCCAGGGTTGGGTCTTCCAGACCGATACCCCGATCCAGGCAGTGCTGGACAAGCCGGCCCACACGGTCGTGAGCGTCCCGGAAAGGCACACCGCGCCGGGTCAGGTAGGCGGCGGCCGCGGCGGCGTTCAGAAAGGAGGCTTCAGCCGCCTGCCGCATTCGCTCGGTGTTGAAGCGCACCGTGCGCAAAAAGCCGGTGGCGATCTTTAGGGCGGCCGTCATGGTGTCGCAGGCATCGAACAGCGGCTCTTTATCTTCCTGCAAATCCTTGCTGTACCCGAGCGGCAAGGCTTTGAGTGAAATGAAGAGCGAAGTGCAGGCAGCAAAGATGCGCCCGGCCTTGGCGCGTATCAACTCCAGCGCATCAGGGTTCTTCTTTTGCGGCAACGCACTGCTGCCGGTGGCGTAGGCGTCCGGCAGGTCGAGAAAACCGAATTCAGTGGTCGCAAACAACGCCGCCTCATGGGCCCAGCGGCTCAGGTGCAATCCAATCGACGAAAGGGTAAACAGGAATTCGAGCACAAAATCGCGGTCGCTGGTGGCGTCGAGGCTGTTGGCCGAAGCGGCGGAGAAACCCAGTTTGCGCGCCAACTGGTCCCGGTCCAGGGGTACGTAGCTGCCGGCCAGCGCCCCCGACCCCAGCGGCAAGACGTCGGTGCGCCGGCGGCAATCGGCCAACCGGTCAGCGTCACGGAAAAACATCTCGGTGTAGGCCAGCAGCCAATGCGCGCCCAAGATGACCTCGGCGCGCTGCCCGTGCGTGTAGCCGGGCAGCACGGCATCGTCCAACTCTTCCGCACGGCTGAGCAGAGCTTCGTTCCATTCGCCCAATTGCCTCCGGAATCCATCGACTTGCTTCCGGACGAACAGCCGCAGGTCAGTTGCAATCTGTTCGTTGCGGCTGCGGCCGGTGTGGAGCTTGCTTCCCATTTTGCCCACGTGCTCCACCAGCCGCAGCTCGACAAAATGGTGGATGTCTTCGGCATCCGATTCGAGATAGGCGGGGTCGGAGCGCGCCCGCTCGCCGATTTGAGCCAAGCCGGAGAGAATCGCGTCGTGCTCAGCCGCGGTCAACACGCCGGCGCGGGCCAGCGCCTCAGCGTAGGCGCTACTCGCAGCCAGTTCCTCCCCCAGCAGGCGCCGGTCGTAGAGAAACGAGCGCTGCCATTGGTAGAAGGTGGGGTCGGCCGACTGGGCAAACCGCCCCTCCCACATAGTTTTCATCGGACAACAACCTCGTGCTTGTCGAGCAACGCCCGCACTCGTGCCGGCAATCCCAGGATGCGGATAAACCCTTCCGCGTCCTTTTGGTCGTAGTCGTCGTCCATGGAAAAGCTGGCAAGTTTGGTCGAGTAGAGCGAGTGGGGCGAGCGGCGTTCCGTGATGGTGACGTTACCTTTGTAGAGAGTGAGTTTGACGCATCCGCTCACGTTCACCTGCGTCGAGGTTACAAAGGCGTCGAGCGCCGCCCGCAGCGGTGTGAACCACTGCCCGTAGTACACCAACTCGGCATACTTTAGCCCGACCTGCTGTTTGAAGTGGAAGAGGTCCCGCTCCAGCGTCAGCGCTTCCAATTCCTGATGCGCCGTTACCAGGAGCGTGCCGCCGGGTGTCTCGTAGCAGCCGCGCGACTTGATGCCTATGAAGCGATTTTCAATCAGGTCAACACGCCCCACCCCGTGGCGGCCTCCAATCGTGTTCAGTGTTTCGACCAATTCCACCGGGGGCAATCGGCGACCGTTGACGCTCACTGGATTGCCCTGCTCGAAGCCAATCTCCACCTGTTCGGGTTGGTCAGGCGCCGCCTGGGGCGACACCGTCAGTTGCCAGAGCGAATCGGGAGCCGGGTTTCTTGGATCTTCCAGCGGGCCACCCTCGTGGCTCAGGTGCCAGAGGTTGCGGTCGCGGCTGTAGAGGTTCTCACAGCTGGCTTCCACCGGAATGTTATATTTGTGGGCATAGGCCAGCGCGTCCTCCCGCGAACGAATGCTCCACTCGCGCCACGGCGCAATGACCTGCAGCTCCGGTGCCAGTGCCTGATAAGCGAGTTCAAAACGCACCTGGTCGTTGCCCTTGCCGGTGCAGCCGTGGGCCACAGCCTCGGCATCTTCGCGCAGGGCGATTTCCACCTGCCGCTTGGCCAGCAGCGGCCGGGCCATCGATGTGCCCAGCAAGTACTTGTTCTCGTAGATGGCACCGGCGCGCAGTGTGGGGAAAACGTATTCGCTGACGAATTCCTCCCGGAGGTCTTCGACGTAGACTTTGCTGGCTCCCGTCCGCAGGGCTTTGGCCGCGACGGCCTCCAGGTCTTCCCCCTGGCCGACATCGCCCACCATGGCGATGACTTCACAGCCGTAATTCTCCCGCAGCCAGGGAATGATCACGGAAGTGTCGAGTCCGCCGGAGTAGGCAAGAACGACTTTGTTAGGCACGGAGTCTCCTTTGCTTCTTGGTTTCTGGTCTCCAACGCGTCAAGAGCCTGTCCAGGATATCGCTCGCCTGGTCCACCTGCTTGCGAGTGACAAGGTAGGGCGGCAGGAAGCGCAGCACGGTGTCGTGCGTGCAATTGAGAATCAGGCCCTGCGCGAGTGCTTGGCGCACCAGGGTCTTTCCGGGATGCGTGAGTTCGACGCCGAGCATCAGGCCCAGACCCCGCACCTCGCGAATTACCGCGTGCTTTTGCTGCAGCTTTTCCAAGCGGCTTTTGAAGTAGTTTCCCACCTCACGAACCCGCTCAAGTAACTGTTCGTTTTCCACCGTCTCCAAAAAGGCCGCAGCAACGGCACAGGCCAGCGGTCCACCCCCAAAGGTGGTGCCGTGAAGTCCGGGCGAGAAGGCGCGGGCCAAGCGCTCCCGGGCCAAGATGGCGCCCAGAGGCAGACCAGCCGCCAGCGGCTTGGCCACGGTGACGATGTCGGGCTGGACACCGTAGTGCTGAAAAGCAAACCAGCGGCCCGTGCGGCCGAGCCCGGACTGGATTTCGTCGGCGATAAGAACGGTGTTTGACCGCTCGGTGAGTTTCCGTGCCAAGGACAAGAACTCTCGAGTTAGCAGGCGGATTCCGCCCTCGCCCTGAATCGGCTCCAGCAGGACGGCGCAGACGCTACCGTCAAACTTGCGCCGCAGGTCGGAGCAATCGTTGAAGCGGACGAAGCGCACGCCCGGCATCAGGGGAGCGAAGGGTTCCCGGTACTTGGCTTGTCCCGTCACCGCCAGAGCGCCGAAGGTGCGGCCGTGGAAGGAATTCTCCAGCGCCAGCACTCGGTAGCGCGGCCGCCGACCGTTGGCGCCGCGCAAGCGAGCATAGGCCCGCGCCAACTTGAGCGCAGCTTCGATGGCTTCGGTGCCGCTGTTGGTGAAGAAGACGCGCGGGAGGCCTGAGATTCTTGCTAGTTTTTGCGCCAGCAGAGCCTGATAGTCGTGGAAAAAGAGATTCGATACGTGCAGGAGGTGGTCGGCTTGCTTGTGTAGAGCGCGCAAGATGGCAGGGTGACCGTAGCCGAGTGCGTTCACCCCGATGCCGCTGAGCATATCTAGGTAGCGCCGCCCGCGCGCGTCGAAGAGATAGCAGCCGCGACCGCGACGGAAGAGCACCCGGTGGCGGTCGTAGGTCGGTATAAGAACTGCCGATTCCGCGCGCACCACGGAAGCCAGATTCATGCCACCACCCGCGTGCCCAGCGGGGCCCCGCCGTTCAAGACCTGCGGCAGACAGTCAACTTTCGCGGCGGGTAGGATGACCACTTCTGCCACTCCCCACTCCAGCGCAGCCCGGCAGCCCCGAAGCTTCGGCCCCATGCCGCCAGCGGCCACCCCCTCTCCCAAGAGTTGGTCAATCTCTCGGACACTCACGCTCGGAATCACCGTGCCGTCCGGGTGCAGCAAGCCCGGCACGTCGGTCAAGAAAACCAGCCGTGCCGCCCCACACGCGCCGGCGGCAACCGCCGCAAGGTGGTCGGCGTTTACGTTGTAGTACTCGGCGTCCCAGCCCAGGGCCACGCTGGCCAGCACCGGGACGGCCTGTTGGTTCCAGAGCGCTTCGATCCAGCGCAGGTCGACATCACAAATTTCACCGACGAAGCCAAGGTCGATTTTTGCGTCTCGGCTTACGTTTAATTTGCGGGCACGGAACGCCCCGCCATCGCCTCCACACAGACCTACGGCAGATTGACCCTGGCGAGTAAACGCTGCTACCACGCGCTTGTTCAGCAGACCCGCCAGAACCATCACAGCCACGTCGCGCGTTGCCGCATCCGTTACCCGCAAGCCGTCGACAAACTGGCTGGAGAAGCCCAGGGCTTGGAGAGTTCGCGTCAGTATGGCTCCGCCTCCGTGCACCACCAGCACGTTGTGCCCCGCATGCGCCAGCCCGCTGATTTCAGCAGCGCAGTGGTCGAGCAAGGCCGCGTCGTCCAGCATCTTCCCGCCCAGCTTGATCACAACTTTCAATTCAACCCCTCGGTCTCCGGCCAGCCGTACATCAGGTTCAGGTTCTGCACCGCCTGCCCCGCCGCGCCTTTGAGCAAGTTGTCGAGGCAGGCGATCGCTAGCAAGCGCGCTCGCACCTCATCAATTACGAAGCCCAGGTCACAGAAGTTGGTGTGCAGTATGAACTGCAATTCCGGCAGACGCCCATTGCGCGGCAGCCGAATCCAGGGTGAGTCACGGTAGTAGTCGCGCACCATCTCGAGCAACTCCGCGTTGTCGAGGCTCCGTGCCAGCGGCACATAGACACTAGCGAAGATTCCGCGCGGGATCGGCAGCAAGTGGGGCGTGAAGACAAACTGCTGCGCGCGCAGATCGAGCTGCTCAAGGATCTCGCTCGTGTGGCGATGCGTGAAGGGAGTGTAGGCGCGAAAATTGTTCGCCACTTCGACGAAGTGCGTGGCCGGGGTTGGCTCCTTGCCCGCGCCGCTCACGCCTGATTTGGCGTCGCAAATGATGTCGCGTCCCGGATCCACCACGCCGGCCTGCACCAAGGGCGCCAGCGCCAGGATGGCCGCCGTCGCGTAGCAGCCGGGGTTAGCGACCAGCTCAGCCTGAAGCAGGGCTGGGCGATGGAGTTCCGGAAGACCGTAGCAGCAGCGGCTCCGCAGCCCGGACTGGGCTGGATTGTCTTCGAGGCCATAGACCTGCCGGTGCTCAGGCCTGCGCAGGCGCCAGGCGCCGCTCAAGTCAATCACGCGGCAGCCGCGCTCGATTGCTTCCGGTGCCAGCCCGTGCGAGACCTCGGGCGGCGTGGCCAGGAAGACCACATCCACGCCGCCGGTTGAGAGCTTACCCCAGGTAAACGGCTCGAGTGCCAGCTCCTCCCGTCCCTCAAGGTGGGGAAACAGTTCGGCGTAATCAGAGGGCGCCTGCGATTCGCGCGTGAACAACAGCGGCGGTTTCACGCGCGGATGTCGGAGCAGAAGCCTCGTCAATTCGAATCCCGCATACCCCGTCGCACCTACTATCGCGGGTTGGACCTGTGCACTCATGCTTTGATCATCCCCGCCAAGCGGTTCTTTACCTGGCGCGACATCTTGCGGTTCGCGGTGATCACCAGGATGGTGTCGTCGCCGGCAATCGTTCCGGCGATGTCCTTCCACTTCTGCTCATCAAGCGACGCCGCTACGGGTTGCGCGCTCCCCGGGATTGTCTTTAACACCAGAAGCTGGCCGGCCTCGGTAATCTCCCGGACGAATTCCTGCACCAAGTGAGCCAGGGGCGGCGGGGGTAGCACGGGCTCGGCCGCGGCCACCACTTTGTAGCCGTCAGGCGTGCGGGCTAAGCCGAGCTCCTTAATGTCACGAGAGAGGGTCGCCTGGGTGACCCGAATACCCTTGGCCGCCAGCCGGCGGCGCAGGTGTTCTTGGGTGTGCATTTGTTCCCGGCCGAGCAGCGCCAGCAGCCGGCGGTGGCGCTGTTTTTTGGGGATAGAATATATATTCATAATATTGTATTTATATACATTTCGCACCGATGTCAAGAAGAAAACGACTCCGCGTCCTCTTATGACGTGACCGGGGATTTTTGTACCAGGTGGAATGAGAGAGAATCCACCTGAGGAGGAGCCGGTCATGTCCACCAAGAGGTATAAGGCGGAGCAGATTGTGACGCTGTTGCGGCAGATGGAAGTGGA
>JACZYA010000287.1 GCA_022571295.1 Acidobacteriota bacterium
GATGGCGGGCACGGAGGGGGCGTCTTTCCGTTGATCGGGCAGACCATCGCGCACTACAAGGTCACCGAGAAGATCGGCGGCGGGATGGGTGTGGTCTATTAGGCGGAAGAGACTCGCCTGGGTCGCAATGTGGCCCTGAAGTTTCTGCCTGAGAAATTTGCTCAGAATCGCCAGGCCCTGGAGCGGTTCCAGAGAGAAGCGAGGGCTGCATTAGGCCACAATTGTCCCAACGGACGACACTATGCTGAAAACTCTGCGAGATAAGAAGATGTGGTTGGTCAGCCAGCCAGACCATGCTGAGCTGGCAGGGCTTCTCGCTGCCAATTGGGGGAACGACGAGTTTGCTTGTCCTGGACAGTTCGCCAGCGCAAATGATCCCGAGCAGTTGCGGGCCGAGACCGTGTTGGCCATTGCCGAGCACGACAACGGCTGGTGGGAATGGGAAGCTACTCCTGAACTTTCAGAGGTCGATGGGCTTCCGTTGGATCTTACTGACGTGCTAAAGAACCAGCAGGACGCCATGAATCGGTGGCGACTCGGAATTCCTCGCTTCAGTCGAGACCATCCCTATGTGAGTCTGCTCATCAGTTTTCATGCGTATTGGCTCTATGCCCATGGATCTCAAACCGACCCGGACCCTGTTTTTTCTCATCCGCTGTTCTGGAAAGGTTCGTCAACGCGCATTATGGGGGAGCGACTCGAGATTACTCGTGGTTTCGTTGGCGAGATCAAAGAGATGCAGGACGCATTAATTGCACGGCTTCGGAAGGACCGAACTTGCGCGGCCTGGATCGATACGGAACATTTAAACCCACATGCTCGATTGCTCCAACTCCTGGATGGGCTGTCGCTGTCACTCTGCTCAGCACTCATCCCCCCTCGCATAGGCACAGCCAAGGGATTTGGAGATGACGAGTTCGACCTACTCGAAGTTCCTCGGCGGAGCTGGGAGGATCGAGTGACGATTGAAGTGAAACCGGCAAGTGAACGGCGTATCGTTTGCGAACCGTACCCGTTTGGTGTTGACCCTTTACCGGTTGCTGTGCCCGCTCGAATTCTTGATTGGCCTGCCGAACCCGCAGCGCACTTCCAGTCCTGGTGGCACTCAGAGCGCAAACAACTGATCCGATTTGAGTACTGCTCGCGGTAGGACTCCGACCCTCGCTTCCAAGACCTGCTGCGGCGGATGAATCTGGAACCGTGAAGCAGCCTTCCCAAGAAATTTTACTTCCCCCTTGCTTTAGGACTGATCCTGGGAGAAACTGACGCCAATCGAGGCCAACATGACAAAGAGACTCTACGTTAACGGCTTGCCCTATAACGTTACAGGCGAGACACTGGGAAACCTTTTCTCTGCTTACGGGACTGTTGAGTCAGTCACCGTGATGATCAACAAGATCACCGATCTGCCAAACGGCTTTGGCTTTGTCGAAATGAGCTGTGAGTCCGAGGCTCAAGCGGCAATCGAGAACCTGAATGACACCCAAGTTGAGGGACGGACTATTAAGGTGTATGAGGCACGGCCTAGGCTACTTAGACGTCGTGGGAAGGTCTTCAGGCGGGATCGCTGGTAGCCGTCCTCAAAATCCCCTAAGAATTTTCGCAAGCAAGCGGAGTCCCATGCGGCTGAACGCAGGCCCTTCGCGAGTTAACCCGCGTCCCGCTCCCACCACATCCGCTCATCGACCATCAGCGTCACATTGTCGAACTACCAATTGCGGGTGTAGAATGAGCTACTCTCTTCATCACAACCTCGCAACTCTGGGAGCAGACAACGTGAGTAATTGGAAAGACCAATTAGCCAAAGAGTGGGTCTATCTTTGCGCCATTGTTCTTTTCACCCTCACCGTATGGTCTGTGTTCTTTGCAATCAGGGAGCCGGGGGGAGTAGAAAGATACTTCGTGGAGCTAACCGGAGGAAGGGAGGCGGGGTTAGCTTGGCTTATGACACTAGCTCCCTACTTGCTGGTTCAATTCATTCGCTCGCTATTGTGGTGCCGCAAGACGATGAAGAGTA
>JACZYA010000019.1 GCA_022571295.1 Acidobacteriota bacterium
CTTGTACCTAGGCTATGGGACCTACTCCGGGAAGTTCATGCGGCGGGGGAGGGAGTGGAAGCGGGGGTCGGACTTGTGACGAGAGTGTGGTTCAACGACAAGTCGCTTGGGAGCCCATTGGCCTTTGTGGGTGGCATCCTCCCGCAGAGGGTTGGTTCCAGATACAGGCTCGGCCCCGCCTGCTTCCGGACGGGAGTCATCCTGTGTATCCTTACGTGCAATACCATGGCTGGAGAGTGACCCCATGAATCGCAGACACTTCTTCAAGGGATTGCTCGGAGCCGCCGCGGTCGTTGCTGCGCGCCCCCGGGAGGCCAGCGCGAGCACACCGCCAAGCGACCAGCTGTTTCACATTCCCGAAGCCTTTGCCAGTCCGGTCTTGGAGAGTCTCCGCCCGGTGATCGAAGAATCTCGCGACGTCAAAACGGACATATCAAAGATTGTCGAGCACAGTCGCTGGCTGGCTT
Organism: Acidobacteriota bacterium; assembly: GCA_022571295.1. Taxonomy (GTDB): domain Bacteria; phylum Acidobacteriota; class Terriglobia; order Acidiferrales; family 2-02-FULL-67-57; genus JACZYA01. Next base: position 468 of record JACZYA010000019.1, read on the forward strand.
GCGAGGAGCTGCCCATCCCGAAGTTTGCTCTCCCCTTCGGAATCGGTAGGGAGAACCCGAAAGAAGCCATCGATTACCTTCTGGTTGCCAACGTTCTCAACTTTGCCTTTACGGATTTCGAAACCCAGGTCAAATTCCAGGCGGACTATTCCGGCCAGCACTGGTCGGATTCCCAGGCGATGTTTGCGTGCATCAAACGTGCATTGGATGAGGAGGTTCCCTTCCTGGGCGGCGCTTATCTTAGTAGGGTGACGAGGGCTGACCTGAAACACGTTTTTCGCGGAAACATCGAAATGCCCATGCTGGATGAGCGGGTGGAAATACTCCAGGCGGTAGGCCAGACCCTAGAGGCGGACTATGACGGCCGTTTCTACAACTTCGTGGAAGCTGCTGCCCCGCGCCTCTACGCCGACGGGCAGGGGTTGATCGACAAGCTGGTGCGTGAATTTCCTCGCTTCAACGACGTGAGCCCGTATGCCGGGCACGAAATCAAACTCTACAAGCTTGCCCAACTCGGTATCTGGACGGTCTACAGTGCCCTGCACGGCTCCAACACCTTTAGGCTTGAAGACCCGGAAAAGATAACGGCGTTCGCCGACTACATCGTACCGGTTGCGTTAGAGGCGATGGGGATCCTGATCTACTCGCCTGCCTTGAAAGAGAGGATCGAGAATCACAAGATGATTCCGGCCAACAGCCCGCAGGAAGTCGAAATCCGAGCCCACACCCTTTATGCCACAGCGCTGCTAGCGGAGGAGATAAACAAACGGCGGCCAGCGGATAGACAGATCATCATCCCGCAAATCGATGCTCGTCTTTGGACGCACTTCCACACCACGTTCTGTCCGCATCACCTGACCCGGACAATTATGTACTGAGAGAAACCTCGGCCATACGGATATTGGACACAGGCTATTTTGGATATGCAGCCTGCATCCGATTGTAGGATGTCTGGTCTTGTTTCCTTTGGCCCGGGAGTACAGTGTCCCTGCGCTTCTCCGGGATCTAGGTACGTCAACTGCAGCGTTGCCATCGTCCTCGCTGAGTATGCCTCTGCGAACCGGCACTCAAAAACAATCGGGTTCTGCAGTGATTCTTCTGGTCGTGGAGGATCACGGCCCGCCCGTGCAGGCAAAAGAGCACGGAGTACAAGTGAATAGGAAAGTGGACATCCGCGTGGACTTTCCTCCTTACATGTTTTTGCGGCCATCCTATGTCCCGCCCCCAGGCAAGTCAACGCGGAGGGCTACGACGGGAAGTTCAGGCGGCGGAGGAGGGATTGGAACCCCTATTTCGGTGGATTTTCCTGCGCGTGCTTGTCCTCAGAGGTCGGGCTTGCTATTGCGCGTCATTTTCCGCAGGTCGAAGACAGCTTTGAAGGGCCCCCTAGCCGACTGGCAGTAGAATTCTACCTTCTTCTCATCTGGGCCGATTGCTGGCTTGCCGGCTAAGTTACGGACGAAATAAAAGCGGACCTCTGTCCAGCTTTCGTTGTCTTGCCGGACGAACTGCACTTTGAAAGGCGAAATCTCCTGCTTGCTACGTTTAGGCTGCAGATAACACGAATACGGTTCGGGGCAACAAGTGCTCACGGCAGGCCCATGCACCCTAATCTCGTAGTTTTCAGGCTGCTGAGAAAGAAGTTGGCTGCTGTCTCCTTTGTTCGGGGTGCCCTGCAGCTGACGCTGGCGCACAAGTGCTTCTCGCACTGTGAGCGCGGAGGACCACACTACAGTCAAGGCGTGTCTGATTTCACCAATGTTTATTGGAATGCCAACGACTCCGCCTCCTTCCATCCGGGAGCTTCCTGTGGAACGGCGGCGCATTCCAGCCTGATGGATTCGCTTCGCCCAAGGAGATTTTTCTAACAACTTCCACACATCTTTCTCCCCCCACTCCGTGAAAGGTTTATCCTTCCATGGTTCACCTGCCCAAAGAACTGTGACGGCTGCAAGAATGACGATGACAAGAATACGGCCACACGGTTTGGTTTTCATGGTTTGCTCCCAATGGCCCCTATCCTAGGCCCCGCCCGCAGGCAAGTCAACGTGAAGGACTTACTCCGGGAAGTTCATGCGGCGGAGGAGGGATTGGAAGCACTAATATCGGTGGGTTCTCTTGCGCGTGCTTGGAGTGGATGGCCTGGGCGCGGCCGTCCAGTTTTTTAGTCTCGGCCTCCCATCCTACCTTGCGTAGATAGGGTAGCGTAGTTCTCTTGAGCGGTGGCCACATCGGGGATCCTCTGGCCTCAAGGTCTTCTCCCAAATCGCTAACGCTCGCGGGTACAGCGGCTCGGCTTGGGTGACTTTGCCCTGCGCGCGGTAGAGCGTCGCCAGGTTGTTGAGGCTGGTGGCTAGGCGTAGGTCTTGCTCTCCGAATTTTTCCGCTTCTTTGAGGGCAGCCAGGAACAGTTTCTCGGTCTCGACGTAGTCAGCTTTCTGGTATGCTTTTGCGGCGTCGGCCGTTAGGGTTTCCCAACGCGTCACTTGGGCGGATGCTGCGGCTATGGGCCAAAGAACGACGCACAGCGATCCCACCAGCAGCCAGCGTGTCGGGCCCAACCTCATTTCAGTCTCTCTATCTGGCTAAAGGAGCGCCCTTCCTGTTGCCCGCCGGAAATTTTCCTCTTGACAAGCATGAGTGGTCAACTAGACTATTGCGGCTGAATAGCTTAGCTGAGCCATTCGATGGGAGGGGGAATAATGAAAAAGCAGGCGGCGGTTTTTTCGGTTTTTCTTCTGCTAGTTGGGGTGTTTAGCGGCCAGCTCTTCGCACAGTCTGGGACGGGAACTATCTTAGGAACCGTCACCGATCCCACCGATGCGGTCATTCCGGGCGCTACAGTCACAATTACCAACCAAGGAACAAACATAGCGCGGGAAGTAACGACCGATTCCAGAGGGCGCTACGTGGTTCCCCTGTTGCCCGTGGGGCAGTACACCATCAGGGTCAGCTCTTCCGGCTTCGCGCAGGGAGAGGTCACTGATCTGGTGCTTGAAGTCCAGGATAATCGCACCGTAGACTTTACGCTTTCGGTCGCGGCCGCCGGAGAAGTGGTTGAGGTCTCAGGCAATATCGTCGAAGTGGATACCACCACCGCCACGCTGGGCCAGGTGATTCACCAGAAGCAGGTAGCGAACCTTCCTTTGAACGGCAGGAACTTCGTACAGTTGGGCCATCTTTCCCCTGGCATTACCAAGGCAGAAGGAGATTTCCTCAACAACCAAGGAAACACAGAAGTTTCCATCCGAGGAACTGTCTCCCTCTCCGCCCAGGGCATGCGCGAGAACACCAACGATTGGCTCCTTGACGGCGTGGACAACAACGAACTAACGGCTGGGGCCATTGCGATTCTTCCCTCCGTCGACGGAATTCAAGAGTTCAAGGTGCTCACTTACAATTACTCGGCCGAATACGGAAGCCGCAGCGGCGCCACCATCCTGGTGATCACCAAGGGCGGGACCAACGAGTTTCACGGAACCGCGTTCGAGTTCTTCCGCAACGATAAGCTAGACGCCCGCAACTTCTTCGATCGGATACCGGAGCCAGCGAAGTTACGCCAGAACCAGTTTGGCGCCTCCCTCGGTGGGCCGATCGTGAAAGATAAGGCCTTCTTTTTTGGTAATTATGAGGGAACGCGCATCCGCCAGGGACTGACAAGACTTGCCACTGTCCCCACGGACGCCATGTGCGCGGGAGATTTTTCCGGACTCAACCCAATCTTCGATCCAAACACGACGACCTTTGATGTCGACGGCAACGTGGTTCGCACCCAGTTTGCGGGCAATATTATCCCCGCCGGCATGATCGATCCCGTTGGCCAGGGCGTTTGTGATCTTTACCCGAGCCCGAATATTGCTGGTGCGCTCACCAACAACTTCGCGTCTAACCCCGTCAGGACGTTCAACGACGATCAATTTGTTGTTCGCATTGACTACAAGGTCTCAGAGAACGATCAAATTTTCGGGCGCTTCAGTTACGACGATGCCGACCAATTCTTCCCCGCTCCTTGCCCTGGCTTTTGTTCCGGCCCCGGTGTCGCCGAGAGTTCAGAGGATTTCGTGACCGAGGCGCGCAACGTGGGGATTCAGTGGGCGCACACCTTTTCCCCCACTCTGTTCAACCAGTTGATGGTGGGCTACAACCGCGTGTTCAACGTTATGACCTCCTTTGCGCACCGGCCGGAGAACCAGAACATGCCAGCTCGACTGGGCATTGCCGGTGTCGGCTTGGGAGACATCAACACTGCGGGAATGACAAGTATGGGTTTCACCGGGGGGTTCAACCGCATCGGATCCCGTCTGTTCACGCCCTTCATTGGCGGCACTAACGTTGTTCACGTGGCAGACAACTTTACGGTGATTCGTGGCTCACACAACCTGAAGATGGGTTTCAGCCTGCGGGCCATGCACATGCCCGTGGTCGGCAACACCTGGTTCCATGGCAGTATGAGCTTCAGCAATAGCTGGACCGCCAACGGCGCCACGGGGTGCGCCACGCCGCCGTGCGGCTTCGATCCAAACACCGGGTTTTCCATCGCCAACCTTATGCTGGGGTTGCCGGACTTCCGTGATCGTGAGCTTCACTTCGACGGTTTCTTGAACGGTCGCCGCTGGGAAGAGTATCGCGGTTATTTTGAGGATAGCTGGAAAGCAACCCCGAACCTCACTCTCACTTTGGGACTGGCCTACAACCTCACCACTCCCCAGAGAGAAGACAACGACCGGTTTACCAATTTCAATACGGAGACAGGGCAGTTCGTGGTGGCCGGCGTAGACGCCGGTAGAAGCGCCGGGGTCAGTACCGACAAGAACAACCTGGAACCTCGCTTCGGGTTTTCATGGAGTCCGGGGGGGAGGGCGGCCACAGTCATTCGGGGCGGCTACGGTATCTTCCATGACGTCTCGGCGCAAGGGGGGGTGCAAGGTTTGTACATGAACCCACCCTTCGCGGGTTCCCAGATCGGCGTGAACGATGGGATCACCGATTTGGATCCAAGTCCCACAAGGGTCCAGCCGGTGAGCTTCATCGACGGCACCCCCATGACGCTGGCCGATGGCTTCCCGCCCTTCGCCCGACCAGATTTGTCCACGTTCTTCGGAAACCTTGTTACCGTGGATCCTAACTTCAAGCAAGGCTTCGTCCAGCAGTGGAACTTGAACATACAGCAGGAATTGCCTGGGGGCATGTTGGCCACCATTGCTTATGCTGGAACCCGGGCGACCCACCTGCAAGGGAAAGGCTGGAATCTGAATGCTAACCCGCCGGGCTTTCCAGTGTTCTTCGGGGGCGATTCTTCCCGAGCGCCCTTCCCACAGGGGGCGTTCAACTCCATCTTAAGCCGAGGGGAGCTCGAGTACCACGCGCTGCAGGTGAACGTCGAAAAACGCTTCTCCCAGGGTCTGTTTTTCTTGGCCAACTATACCTGGAGCCATGGTCTCAGCAGCGGTCTCAACCAGACCATCGGCGTCTCTCAAGGGGCAGGCTACTTCCCACTGGTTGTGCCGAATGATCCTAGTCCCGACAACGCTAGTTCTAACACCGATCTCCGTCACCAGTTTTCCATCAGCTATCTCTACGATTTGCCCCTCGGGCGCGGTCGACCCTACGGCTCAGACATGGGTGGCGTTGGACAGGCCTTGCTGGGCGACTGGCAGTTGAGCGGGATTACAAGAATACGAACCGGCTTTCCGCTTGGCATGACCACGGGCTTTTTTGATTCATCGGGGGCGGGCCTGGGCAGCGGCAATCGCCCCGACCGTATCTGCGATGGATCCGGTCCGGAGACAGCAGAACAGTGGTTTGACACCAGTTGCTTCCCCGCCGTTTTCGGTGCCCTGGGCAATTCGGGTCGCGCGGTGCTCTCTGGACCCGGTCAGGTCAACTTCGATTTCTCGCTCTTGAAATCGATTCCGCTGCAAGAACCCTTGCGCCTTGAGTTCCGCGCCGAGATTTTCAACATTTTCAACCATGCCCAATTCAGTCAGCCAAACATAGATCCTCTAAGTGGTAGCTTTGGATCAATTGTGAAGACCACCAATACTTCGCGCCAGATTCAGTTTGCGCTAAAGTTAATTTTCTAGAGAGAAAAGTAAACTCCAAGTTGTGGTGTCGCGGGCGGGCTGGAGCTCCGAAGGGTTGAGTTCTTCTCGCTGATGCGGTCGCGACGCCGCAACGTGCAACCGGTGAACTTCACATCGCCTCGCAAGGTATGAACCCCGACCGTGGGCGCAGGGGGGTTCTCATATATTTTTGTGTGACTCATTTCCCTCTTTGGGAGAGTGCTGCTTGGAACTAGTGAGAAAAACTGGCTGGGCCCTCGTATGGGTTGCTCTGCCTCTGGTCTTGCTTGTAACACCGGCTTTGGCCGAAAAGCGCAAAGTCATTGTTGACCAAGATGCCCGTGGTCCCGCCAGCACGGATATGCAATCCATTCTGATGTTCCTGCAATCCCCGGACGTGGAGGTACTGGGAATCACCCTCGTAGCCGGCGACCAATTCATCAAAGAGCAGACGTTAAGGACATTACGGCTGGTTGAGATCGCTAGACGCACCGATGTGCCGGTTGTGCCCGGGGCCGAGCAACCGCTGATCAACTCAAGAGAGGAATCGGAACTGTGGGAAGCAATGTACGGGGAGCTTGCCTTCAAGGGTGCCTGGACTCCCCGCCTCTACCACGCCCCTGATGTTGTGCCCGAGCTAAAGGAAGGATATCCAACCACCAAGGCGTTGGACGAGCATGCGGCAAACTTCATCATTCGCATGGTTCGCAAGTACCCCCACGAGGTGACTTTGTGGGCTGGAGGGCCGCTCACGAACATTGCGCTAGCGGTGCGGTTGGACCCGGAGCTTCCCTCCCTGGCCAAGGAACTGGTTCTGATGGGCGCTGGTTTCAACGTGGGCAAGGGAGGGATTCAACGGATCAACGGTCGCCGTGAGTTCAACTGGTGGTTTGATCCCGAGGCGGTGCGCATTGTGATGAGTGCGCCGTGGAAAAAGATCACAATTACGCCCGTGGATATTTCGGTCAAGACACGCTTGAGCGATGACATGCGAGCCGAAATTGCCCAGGCGGATACGCCCGTTGCGCGCTACCACGCTCGATTTGCACGCACCAGCTACATGTGGGACGAAATTTCCGTGGCGGCATTCCTTGATCCCACAATTATCACCGAGCAAAAGGAACTTCTGGTCAACATAGATATTGACCACGGGGCGGGTTACGGCCAAACAATTTTTATTGAGCCGCGCGGGAGGTTCTTCAACCCGAACGCCGACCCGGATGACCCAGAAACCTTCTTTGTTGAACGAGAGGTCAAGGCGCCAGGATGGTTCTGGAAGCCTGCGATCGTGCAGTTCGACCTCGACGTGGAGAAGTTCTACCGGATGTACATTGACCTAATGTCGCGCCCGCCCATGCCGCAGACGGATGCGAGGGGCCCCACCGGTGGCACCGAGGAACGCCCGGCGACAACCAGCAAGAAGGTCGAGGACAGAGGCTCCAAGCGGAAAGTTTTTATCGATCAGGACACCAACTTCCCAACCGGAACCGACACGCAATCGATTCTGGCCCTGCTGCAGGCTCCTGACGTGGAGGTTGTGGGAATCACGATCACGAGCGGAGACGGCTGGGCCAAAGCCGGGACCCGCACCGTGCTGCGGATGCTTGAGTTGATCGGCCGTGACGATGTTCCAGTCGCGCAAGGAGCCCAGTTTCCTCTCATCAACTCACCCGAGGAAACCGCACTCTGGGAAGCAACGTATGGGGAGTTTTCCTACAAAGGCATCTGGATGGAGCGGATCTATCACGACCCCGATGAAGTGCCGCCGTCGCCTATCGGCGAGCCGACGAAGAAAGCTATCCCGCAGCATGGGGCCAATTTTCTTATTGAGACCCTTCGCAAGCATCCCGGCGAGGTAACTGTCTGGGCTGGAGGGCCGCTGACAACGCTTGCGCTGGCGATACGGCTCGATCCCGAGGTGCCCAAGCTGGCCAGGGAGTTGGTGCTGATGGGAGCCGGCTTCAATGTGGACGAGGGAGGCAACCATCGTATCAATGGTCGCCGTGAATTCAACTGGTGGTTTGACCCGGAGGCAGCCCACATTGTAATGAGCGCTCCCTGGAAGAAGGTCACGATTACGCCAGTTGACATATCCGTCAAGACCCGGCTGACGGAAGAGATCAAGGCCGAGGTGGCCAAGTCAGACTCTCCCGTCGCCCAGTACCTGGCTAAGAACTGGGGTCGCTTTGGCTTTTACATGTGGGATGAGATTGCGGCGATCGCCTTTCTGGACCCGAGCATTATTACTGACCAACAAGAACTCTACGTCAATGTAGATATCAACCACGGTGCCGGCTATGGTCAGACCATCTTTGTGGAAAAGGAAGTGAAGGTACCAACTTGGTTTTGGAAGCCGGCTACCGTGCAGTGGGACTTAGACACGGAAAGATTCTACCGGATGTTCATTGATCTCATGTCTCGTCACCCGAATAAGCCCTAAGGTTTTACGAATGTTTTACAGGAAGGTGCCATGTTCGCAAAGAGCCAGAGGCCGATCGGGCTGGTAACGCTGATTTTCTTTTTGTTCCTTTATCCGGCTTCTGCCGCCGACCACAAGGTGATCTTTGATACTGACTTTGTGATTCCGCCCCAGGACGACGGTCTCGCCCTCATCTTTGCTCTGCACTCCCCGGAGATTGAAATCCTCGGCATCACGACTGTCGCAGGCAATGACAGTCGCGAGAGAGCAACGTCCGATGTCCTGCGTGTGCTCGAGATCGCCAACAGAGAAGAGATCCCGGTCTTTAATGGGGCCAACATGCCGCTGGTCCATGAGAAGTCGGATTTCGCTACCACCGGGCATGGCAAGTGGTGGTCTGACGCTCCCCCACCGCCGCCTCCCGGGGGATTTGCGAAGAAACAGGCTGAGACAACCAGCGCAGTGGATTTCATCGTGAAGACCGTAAGGGAGAACCCAGGTGAAATTACCATCTTGGCCATCGGGCCCCTGACCAACATCGCCATGGCAATTCGTCAGGAGCCTGGTTTCGCCGAGCGTGTAAAGCAACTCGTAATCATGGGCGGGGCCATTGCCAGCCTGCCGGATGGCGGCGGCAACGTAACGCCGAACGCCGAGTTCAACTTTTGGGTGGATCCCGAGGCGGCCAAAGTTGTTCTGCGGTCGGGAATTCCAATCATCCTTTCCCCTTTGAATGTCTCGCGGAAGGCAGTTTTCACGAAAGAGTGGTATGAAAAACTGGTGCAGGCGGACACACCCCTGACCCGCCTGATCAAGGAAAGGATGGAGCCTTACTACGAGAAGTATCCAGACCTCCAGTTGTTGATGTACGACCAGCTTGCGGTTGCGACACTGATTGACCTGACCCTGTTCAAAATGAAGGAGCTCTATGTGGATGCGGACATCAACCACGGCCTCAACTACGGGGTTTCCGTCGGAGGAGAGCGGTTGTGGCCGGGAGCCGAAGGGGCCCAGAAGGTGCAAGTGCAGTACGATCTTGACTGGGAGCGCTTCATCAACCTGTACATCGAGCGCATGACCAAACCGGTTCCGGCCAGGGACTAGCTTGAGCAGCACATTGGCGGCCGGTCAGAATTCGTGGTCACCCGGCTGAGGAGGCAAAGAGGCGATGGCTAACCGACCTCGCATTGCAGTCGTCGGCAGTGTCAATGTGGATCTCACCACCTTTACGGACGACTTCCCTCGTCCGGGCGAGACCATCTTCGGCAAGAGCTTTGACCTCGGTTTTGGAGGCAAAGGGGCAAACCAAGCCGTGGCCGCTCGCCTGTGCGGAGCGGAAGTCTCCATGGTGGCAAAGGTCGGGACCGACCTTTTTGGGCCGGCGAGCATCAAGAATTTCGAATCGCTTGGTATCGACAGCACTCACGTGCGCACGGAAATTGGCGTTTCGAGCGGGGTGGCCCCGATCTTCGTGGACTCGGCTGGCCAGAATCGCATTATTGTAGTGAAGGGAGCCAACGACGCTCTTCGCCCCGCGGATGTTGACCAGGCTGCATCCGTTCTGAAGCAATCCGCTTGCATCGTTATGCAGCTAGAGATTCCTCTAGACACGGTGTACTACACCATCCGCTTTGCCAAAGCCAATGGGATTCGCTCCATCTTAAATCCTGCTCCTGGCCAGCCGCTCGACATGAAACAAGTGGGACAGGTTGATTATTTCATCCCCAACGAGAGCGAGGCAGAAACTATCGCGGGGAAACCAGTTGGTTCCGTGGAGGAAGCCAAGAGCTGTGCAGCTTTCTTCCTTAGCCAAGGGGTACGGCGAGTCATCATCACTCTGGGCGCCGGCGGCTGCTTGCTTGCCGGTCCGGAGGGGATGGAGTTGATCCCAGCTTTCAAAGTGACCACCAAGGACACCACCGGTGCAGGCGACGCATTTATTGGCAGTTTTGCGGTCTTTCTGGGTGAAGGGATGACTGAGCGAGATGCCCTGAGCCGGGCGAATCTTTACGCTGCTCTTTCGACCACCAAGGTGGGGACGCAGAAATCTTTTTCGAAGAGAGCCGAATTCGAGCAGGAGTGGAAAACTCGTGCGGGCGCCCCTGCCTGATTTTCTTAGTGCTGATTGGGTCTGATTCTTCAATTGCGGGACGGGGGTCACTCCCCCTTACCGTGACTCGAGGGAGGAGCCATGTTTGTTCTGGACAGCTACGCTTGGGCGGTGGTGTTTTGTGTTATCACCATGTTCTGTTGGGGTTCGTGGGCGAATACCCAGAAACTAGCTCAAAAGGATTGGCGGTTTGAGCTTTTCTACTGGGACTACGCCATCGGCGTGGTGTTGCTCTCGCTCTTGTTCGGCTTGACCTTGGGCAGCGTCGGCTCCGAAGGACGGAGCTTCCTTCAAGACCTCAGTCAGGCAAGCCGGGACAGTCTTGTGTCAGCGTTCGTTGGTGGAGTGATTTTTAACGCTGCCAATATCTTGTTGGTCGCAGCCATTGCCATCGCCGGGATGGCCGTCGCCTTCCCCGTAGGGATCGGCTTGGCTTTGGCGCTGGGCGTAGTGGTCAACTACATCGCCAGCCCTCTTGGCAATCCGGTGCTGCTTTTCGCAGGTGTAGGCTTTGTCATCCTGGCCATTATTCTGGATGCGATTGCGTACCGGCGGCTGCCGAGCCAGAGTGGCGGTGTGACCGGAAAAGGTTTAGGTCTGTCCGTGGCCTGCGGAATCCTGATGGGCTTTTTCTACCGCTTCGTGGCTGCCTCTATGTCTGCTGACTTTGTCAACCTGGAAGCCGGAAAGATGGGCCCCTATGCTGCCGTTTTTGTCTTTTCGGTCGGCGTGCTCGTCAGCAATTTCCTCTTTAACACGCTCATTATGAAGAAACCTTTTGTAGGTGAGCCAGTATCGGCCTCGGCCTATTTCCAAGGTGGTTTGCCAACTCACCTGATCGGAGTTCTCGGTGGTCTCATCTGGGGAGTCGGGATGAGCTTCAGCATCATCGCCTCAGGTCAGGCAGGTTTCGCGATCTCGTACGGGCTCGGTCAGGGCGCCACCATGATCGCGGCGTTGTGGGGCGTTTTTGTTTGGAAGGAATTCAAACAGGCCCCGGCCGGCACAAACAAGTTTATCGCTCTGATGTTCATCTGTTTTGCCGTCGGCTTGGTCATGATCATTCTGGCTCGAACCGCCTAACCGGCGATTGCACCAACTCGTCTTTGCTCTGCCGACTTAGAAAGGGGTGTCGTTTGCGGACTTTCCTTAATGGCCGCATTGGAGATTCCACCTCCAGGCAACTTGGCATAAGCAAACCCATAATCCTTCTCAGTATTCTGTTGGGCGTTGGCCTGTCGTGTTCTCAGGCGTTTGCCTGGGGGGAACGAGGCCACCATATTGTTGCAGCGATGGCCGCTCGGATGCTGCCGGACATAGCCCCATCCACGGACGCCGGCAAGGCCTTTGCGCGATTCTTTACAGACCGGAGCATTGCCTTAGGCCATCTGGCCTACATACCGGACTCTTCGTGGAGAAACGAGGCGGGAGAAGCGCGCATTTCCGCCATGAACATCTCAAACCACTACTTCGGACCCGAACGGCTGCTTGGGTTTCCTGCTTCTCCCGGCGGTCCTGCGTTCCAAGAATTCTTGAACAAGGTTCGACAGCTTCCCGCAGACTATCGTGAACTGACTGATCTCTACGAAGGGAAAGAGAATGCCCTTCCGGGTGTACCCGCTGAGAAGAAAAAGTTGTTGCTATACGAACACCTGGGTACGACCCCGTGGAGAGCCCAGGAACTATATGATCTGTTGGTAAGCGCCTTTACCTGTGCGAAGCAAAAGGAAGGACAGGACAGGCGAACTAGGCCAACGGGCATCTACCCACCTGTGGAGTCTCCGTTCAGGGAGCCCCACGATGGTCTGGGGGCTGCAGCCAATCCGCCCCTTCCCAGTTATGTTTGTCAGAGTAAACTTCCGCGAGAGAGTGACCTCCATGCGGCCGTCGTTCTTGCCGGCGTCCTGGCACATTTTATCGGCGACCAAGGACAGCCCTACCACCCGACGGCGGACTACGACGGCTGGGTGACCGGCAATGGCGGCATCCACGCCTATTTTGAGAGCAACGTCGTTCGAGTTCTGGATGAACGTTTGAGTTCTGATGTCCTGGAGAAGGCACGCGAACAGAAATTTCGGCGTCAAGTCTGGGAAAATGTCGGAACAGACACGGATTCCCCGTTTGGAGTGGCTCGGCTCTTGATCAACATGGCGGCGGATGCGGTTTCGCACAAGAGCGCTGTCCGCCAGATCGACGATGAAGTGGCTCTCATCAAGACCCGGCAAAGCGATGGAACCCTAACTCCTCGGAAGAGTGCGTCGCTTGAGTGGGGCGACTATCCTTGGCGTCATCCGGAGGCCGCTTTCAAGGAAGCAGAACGTTTGCCTGCCTCCACGCCAGAAGTGATGCGCGCATTTCGTCCCATTGTGGTCGAGCGGTTGGCGACTTCAGCGGTGGTCTTAGCAACGGCATGGCTGCACGCATGGCAGGCGGCCGGGAGCCCAGACCTTTCCGATCAAAGCCCTATTTCGTTGCCCTATCCGCTTGATGCACCCTTCATCTGGCCGGCGTTCGACAGAGCTGCGTTGCAACGGTCAAAACAGAGCGAGCCGGATTCTCGGTACCCAGCCCACTGGTGGGAGCCGGTGCGGGAAGAAAAGGGCCAGTGGTGGGAGATACTCCCGCAGGAAGCCGGGCCGGGAGAAGTGGTTCTGTCTAAGCGCAATGAACTGGGAGTCTTTTCGAATTTCGCCCGCACGCCCTTCTGTTTTCACGGAAGACGATATCTGTCGGTTGAAGGATTTTGGTACATGCTGGCGTATCCCGAGGGCGCGGACGATCTACGGATGCAGCATCCCGGCATTGAGTGGAAACACACCCGCGAGGAAGTCTCTCAGTTGATTGCCTTCGAAGCCAAGGAGGCCGGGGCTCTGGCGGAAGAGAACATGAGGGCGATGGGGATTAATTGGGTCACCTTTGAAGGGCAAAGGCTGAAGTATTGGTTTCGGGAGAAGGGGGATCATTACCGGCTGATCGTCAAGGTTCTTTGGGAGAAGGTACGTCAAAACCCCGACGTGCAGGAGTTGTTACTTTCCACCGGGGATCTGATTCTTATTCCTGACAATTTCGACAGCTTGCAAGGGCTTCCAGCTTGGCGCTATTTCGATATCTACATGCAATTCCGCCAAACACTAAAGCAAAGTGGGGAGTTCCCTCCCAGTGAGCGATATCCAAGTCACTGGTGGGCGCCAGTGCCGGAAAAAGACAAACAGTGGTGGGAGGTTCTCCCCCAGGGAGCAGGTCCCGGAGAAGTGATTGTGTCCAAGCGGAATGAGTTGGGTATTTTGTCGAACTTTGCTCCGACGGCTTTTGAATTCCACGGCAGGCACTATGCCAGTGTGGAAGGCTTCTGGCAGATGATGCTGTACCCGGAAGGCCCGGATGACGCGCGGGCACGGTTTCTGGGCCTTACGTGGGCCCATACGCGGGAGGGAGTGTCCCAAATGACTGCCTTTGAGGCGAAGCAGGCCGGGGAACTCGCAGAAGAAAACATGAAGAAGATGGGGATAAATTGGGTGACTTTCAACGGTAAGAGGATGACTTATCGCACAGCCGAAAAAGGCGATCACTATCGGCTCATTGTCGAGACCATGCAGGAAAAGCTAAAACAAAATCCTGAAGTGAGAAGAATTCTGCTGTCCACCGGAGACTTGGTCTTGCGCCCGGACCATTTGCAGGAGCCGAACTCGCCGCCTGCTTGGCTCTACAATAAGATCTGGATGGAAATCAGGAGCGAACTACAGAAAACAACCACTGATAAGCCCCGATAGCCCCGGCTTTATTCCATACGTGACCCCTTCGCAGATCTGAAGAGAGACTTGACTAGTAAGTTGTGTCCAAGGCCCCGGATGGTTTCACGCAGCATCCCGCCTTCCACTTCAGAGCTTGGCCGCGGCGGCCGCGATCTTTTTGCTGATGGATCGCACCGCTGCCTTAATCTTTTCTACATCAACCGTCTTCATTTGTCGATTTTCCATGATTATACGGCCATGAATAATGGTTGTGCGCACATCCCTTGCGTTGGCTGCGTACACCAAGCTCGAATACACGTCATACATGGGAACCATGTTGACCGAGTCGTTGTCAATGATCACCACATCCGCCAGTTTGCCCGGCTCCAAGGAACCGATGCTGTCTTCCATATGAAGTGCTCTGGCCCCTCCGATGGTTGCCATTTCTACCACTTTGATTGCTGGCATTACAGTCTGGTCCTGGTTTACCAATTTGTGAAGTTTCGCCACGTATCCCATCTGGCCGATAATATCCAGCGTATTCCCGCTCATTGGTCCGTCCGTCCCGAGCCCGATTCGCAAACGCAGATCGAACATTCGCAATGCCGGAGCGACAGCTTTGGCAGACTTGATATTCGACACAACGTTGTGGCTAATCCCCACCCCCCGTGTTTTCAGCAGCTCGATATCCGAATCGGTCACATAGATGCAGTGAGCCGCCAGCAGGCGGCGATCCAACAAGCCCACCGAGTCCAAGTATTCCACCGGGGTCTTGCCCGACAATTTTCTCACCGTTTCGACTTCACGAGTCGTTTCCGCCAGGTGGATGAGAACGGGTACATCCATGGCCCGTGCTTCTTCGCCGACCGTCCGAAGCTGCTGTGCATCCAGCGTATAGGGCGCGTGGGGAGCCAGTGCGGGAGTCACTAAGGGATCGTTCTTATACGCGTTGATGAACTTGCGTGCGTACTCGATGCCCTCGGCCGGTGTTTGGGCATCCGGGCTGGGAAATCCGATAACGGTTTCGCCCAAGAGGGCTCGTATCCCGATCTCCTTGGCAGCACGCGCAACCTCGTCCTCAAAGTAATACATGTCAGCGTAGGTGGTGACTCCCGCCTGAACCATTTCAACCGAACCGTGGAGGGCTCCCCAGTACACCAGATCCCTGTCCACCATCATTTTTTCGAGCGGGAAAATAAAGCGGCGCAGCCGGTCGGGCACATCGTCGGCCAGCCCGCGAAAAACCGTCATAGACACATGAGTGTGAGTGTTGACCATGCCGGGCAGTACGATTCCTCCCTGGGCATCGATCGTTCTGGCGGCTTTGAAGTTCCTTGCAATCTCAGCCCCGCCCACCGCAACGATGCGGGAACCCTGCACCACCACAGCACCATTGGGAAAGATGTCCTTTCCCTCGTTCATCGTCACAACATAAGCATTGGTGATGATTAGGTCGGCGCTGGGAAGTTCTTTCTGTCCCTGCGGATAGCAGTCGGTCGAAACCAACAGCAGGCACAACACCACCAGAATGGGATTCAATCTCACGGTTTAGTCCTCCCCGATTGCGCGGGGGACGCAAACACGCCCATCGCGCTGCGGTCTGACATTCTATCGATTCGCCTCGTGACTTCTCAGGAAATCATCCACCGCTTGCGGCATAAAGGCGCCCGCGCTAAAGGCGTGCGGCAGCGCCTCTTCAAAAGTGGTCATTCGGAACTTGCCCCGTCCATCCGTCAGGATGAGAAGAATGGCGGGTTTTCCACGAAGGCGGTTGAAGCCGCTGGACTCGTAGCCGTATTGGCGGTCCCGATAGCTCACCCGCGGCCACTTTCCAGTCTCCCCGGCCACGACAATGGCTCGCAGAAAGTAGTCTCGCTCGGTGGCGGCTTGCTGCAGCAATCCCCCAATCGGGTAACGAAAGTGGAAGGCCGCATCGTCGGCACCTGCCGCCCTGTACGTCTTTCCCGCAAAGGACAATCCAGCCGCACCGGTGTGCCGCCCGGTCGGCATGAGCGTGATACCGCCTCTCCTTGCTTCGAGCGCTGCCTGCACCAAGCTCTCCAGCTCCTTCTTGCTGAGTGGAATGTCTTCAGCCGTGGCTTTTGGAAAGCGCTCTTCCGGCACCGTCCCATCGGAAAACCGCCGGATTCGAACCGTGTGATCGGAAGCTTGCCCACAGACGATGAGTAGCTGCTGGTAATTCGTGGTCGCGATTTCATAATCGCGACAATCGCCGCACCCCAGGCTGTTACCGCACCGCTCGCCGTAAAAAGCGATAAAGCGAACCGAGTTGCGCGTTGCCTCCCGGCCCAGAAGGGTGGTGACGTGATTCAATAAGGAGGTCTCAGCGTGGATCGCTTCGGGGACTTCGTATTCGGTATTGCCCCCTAGGATCACATGCTCCGTGCCGTCGTGCTCCACGGTCGTGGCCGCGCGGACGTGAAACCCCGATATGCGCGGATCGGTGCCGGCAGCCTCGGCCGCGTCAAGCGCGCGGAAAATCTGGCGGATCAATTTTTCGTCCTGAACCAGCGCCCGGGCTGGTTCCGTCAGCTCCCACCCTCCGGTGTGCTCGGGCATAGGATGAGAGCAGCTTGCCAGCACGAGAAGGAAGAACGAAAGACTGTATGTCAGTCCCTTCATGTTACTTCATCCTTTCGATTGTCCGCTCAGAACTAAGAACGGTGAAATCGGCTGGCGGTATTGTTCTACGAAGTACACGGCAAGTCAAATTTCCACGTGTTGAATCCAGCTCTCGGCTGTACCCGTGCACTCGCTGTGCACGGCGCCCGTCCCGTCGAAAAACGTTCTCCCTTTCCCGATCAGCCCTTCTTGGAGAGAATGGAGCTGGCCAAAGCGGTCGGGTACCGGGCGTCAGCCGCGTCGCTCCGCCGACTGGAACAGGGCGGTCTGGCCGGCTAGGAACCAAAGCTTCAGGCCCAAGCGGGCAATCAGGTAAATCTGTCCCACCAGGAAGGCCAGCAGGATGGTGGTCGTCCCCGACTGTCCGGGGCCCGGCGCCACCAAGCTGTAGAGCCACACCAGCAGCAGGCTGACGGCGGCCAGGAGAAGGTAGAGACCCAGGGCCGAGCCGGGATGCACCAGCACGAAGCGCGCGCCGCGCAGGCAAGCCAGGAGGGCGCTGCGCCTTTGCTCCACCACCAGCGCGATTTTGGCGTAGTCGAGCACCAAGCTGACCAGCAGCAGCAGGAACGCCACCAGGGCATAGACCAGCAGCGTGAAGAGGATGACGGTTTTCTCCTGAGTGACGTCGCGGGTGGCGTCTTCCAGCCAGTCGTGGAGCGGGTTGGCCACCCAGCGGAAAATTCCCCAGTAGAACAGCAGCGAGATAATCAGCAGGCGCACGAAGCGGAAAAAATATTCTCCGTTCTGGGAGAAGAAGCGCGCGCGTGTGGGCGGCTCGTTCGGGTGGGCGTAGCGGTCGAGAATTCCTCCGGCAAAGAACGCCCAGGCCAGCAGAAACAGCAGGCCGGCCAGGAGGATGGTTCCGTCGGCCTGGAGTATCTCGCCGTCAATTAGCTTTTCGAGGTTGCTGAGGATAGGAAGACTCCCCACCACTGATGGACCAAAGCTATCGGCAAGCCCGGCGCTGCCGGAGTTGCCGGCGCCGCCGGATGAGAACTCGCCGTACCAATCCATGTCGAATCCCTGACGGAGGTTCTCATGCACCAAGCTGCTGCCGAGGGAATCTTTGAGGAGCGTCCGCATCGACAGCGCCAAGGGAACGGTGAGCAGAACGCTGGTCAAGTAGAGCCACGCAATCAGAGAAGGGAATTGCACCACTTTTTCCAGCCCAGCCACAAACGATCGCACGATTCTCATAGCAAACCCTTTTCAGAACAGGAAAGACAAAGTGTGCAGGTAGTCCTGCAACCAGATCATCCACTTGGAGGCCCACTTGCTGGCGGGCAAGCCGGACTGGGCAGTCAGGAGCTGGCTGTTGTTGGTGTAGTTAATGTCGAGCAGGATTTTGCGTTCAGGATCGACGGCGGCGTAGGTGAGCTTGGCGGGCCTCACCAGCGTGTAGAGCTTCCACTCGGATTGTGCGTCCCACAGGCGGCGGACTTCCTCTCCGTCCTCAAATTTCAGCAGGACTTCCACCGGCAGGATTCCGTCCTGCAACCGGCGGACGACCACGCGGGTTTCGTAGAGCTCGGGCTGCACCTCCGACGCCTCCGGGACTTCACCGGTGGGCGCGGCGGCGTTTTCCTCTTCGCCGCTGCTGTAAACCCACTCCCCATCTTTCTCAACGTAGCCCTCGGTCTTGATTTTTTCGCTGGAAACAGATTCGACGCTGAAGTCGAAGACGGCAGAGCTTCGGTACACCTGGTCGAAGAAGTAGGTCAAATCCTGACCGGAGACTTCGTTGGCGATGGCGAAGAAATCGTCCGGGGTGGGGTGGCGGAACTTCCAGCGCTCGAAGAAGGTGGAGAGGATTTCCTGCAAGGTCTCCCAGCCCAGCGTGCGCTCCAGGGTGGCGAGCCAGAGAGCGGTCTTGCTGTACGTTATCGCGCTGGCGGTGGCGGGGTGGTAGCGGTAGGTGTGGGTGGACTGCGTATCCCTGCGGGCGGCGTCGCGGTAGCGGTCCAGCCGGTGGCCCTGGGTCATGCGGCGGCGGCGGATGTCCTCTACCAGGACGGGGAAGAAGCCCCGGAAGAAGCGCCGGACGTAGGCGCGGTCGCCAAAGGCGGCGTCCATGGCGCGCGCAGTGGAGAAGGTGTTGAGTCCCTCGTCAATCCAGGCGTGCTCGAATTCGTTGTTGCCCACGATGCCGTACCAGAACTGGTGGCCGGCCTCGTGGACGGTCACGCTTTCGGGCGACCCGCCCCCCTCCGGGTTCCAATAGCGCGTGCCGCAGGTGAACAGCGTGGGGTATTCCATGCCGGCGGCGCCGCTCTTGTAGGCAGGGTCAATCAAGGTGACGTGGCCGTAAGGGTAGGGGCCGTACCAGGTGCCGTAGTAGCGCAGGGCGGCCTCAGCGGCGCGGAAGTGGCGGTCCACTTGTTCTTCGTGCTCGGGCTGGTAGAGCAGGCGCATCTCCACCGGCTTCAGGCCGGGGAATTCAAAGCGCCGGCGAGCTTCGAGGTAGTCCGGGCTGGTGGTCCAGGCGAAGTCGTGCACGTCGGCCTGGCGGTAGTGGTGGGTGGAGGTGCCGCCGGGGTTGTCGATGACTTCCAGCTCGACGCCGGTGGCGCCCACCTTCCAGCCGCTGGGCACCGTCATCTGCACGTCGTACACGCCGTAGTCGGAAAAGAACTCGGTGGCGGTGTGGAAGGGATAGCAGTTCCAGGTGCCGTCGGCTTGATAGACGCCCAGCTTGGGAAACCACTGCGCGAGGAAAAAGAAGTCGCCGCGAAAACCGGTGCGGGCAAAGGTGCGCGGAATCTTAGCTTCCCAGGTGATTTCCACCTGCAAGGTTTCACGGGGCTGGACTGGGCGCGCAAGGGGAACCACCAGAACCGTCTGGTCGTCGAGGTTACTGCCGTCGGGCGTGGCGTAGCGCATCCCGCTGGTGAGGTCGGCTTCCTGGAACGGGCCGCCCGCCAGAACCTTGACGGATGTGACTTTGATGTAAGACCAGTCTTCCGGCCGGATTTTCTCTTTCCGCCGGGGAGTCTCCCGGAGCCTGTCCTCGCGCAGCCAGGTGCTCTGATTGTTCAGCCAGGCGTTCCAGTAGAGGTGGAACCAAAGCTCAGCGGCGGGGACGCGCATATCGTTGCGCCAGGTTAAGACCTCGGTACCTTGCAAGGTTTTTTCGGCCGGGTCCAGCCGAACCTGAATAGTGTAGTTGGCGTTGCGCGGGCTGAGGGCTTCGGCTTCCTGCGCCCGGGCGAGCTGCACTCCCGCGAGCAAGAGGCACAGCCCGGTTGCGAGGTAGGCAGCGCGACCGCATAGCAATCTGAGCACCAGCACCTCCTTTTGCCAAGTTGATGCAAGAGAACCCAAAGGCGGGCACATTATATACACCGGCGGGCGAATGGCAAGGTTGGGGTTGTGACAGAACCCAGCGCCCTTCCGTCTTGGTTGTGGTGCAGGGGCAGCCGGCGCGAAGAAGAAAACTGTGGCGAAGCCGGCTGAGGTGGTGTATATCGGCTTCGGATGCCGAGGGGGGTCAGAACGGCAAGCTTGTTCTAGTGAGATTCATCGCTGTACCCGAGGGGGTTATTGTGCGCAGACAGATTGCTGGCTTTGGTAGCAGGGCGTTGCTGGTTGCCTTGCTTGTGTTTGGTTTCTTCTCCGCGGCCCGGGCTCAGGAGACCGAAGCCGCCTACGACGTAATCATCAGCGGGGGCCGGGTGGTGGATGGGACCGGCAGCGCTTGGTTCTACGGCGACGTGGCCATCCGCGGCGACCGCATCGCGCGCATCACGCCGGCGGGCTTGCTGCGCGAGGCCACGGCGCGGGAACGGATCGACGCCCGCGGTCTGGTGCTGGCGCCGGGCTTCATCGACATCCAGAGTCATTCTCGGGGTTCGTTTCTGAGCGGCGACGGCCGAGTAATCAGCAAGGTTACGCAGGGGATCACCACTGAAATCTTGGGCGAGGGGTGGACCAACGCTCCCGCCAACGACCGGACACTTTCCATCGCGGGCAGCGCCGACCCCGAGACACAACACCTGACCGACACGTTTCGCGGCCCGCGCGGATTCACCCATTGGCTGGAGGCCATGCAGGAACACGGCGCGTCCGCCAACTTCGGTTCTTTCCTCGGCGCCGCCACCGTGCGCATGTACGTGAAAGGGATGGCGCAGGGCGCGGCCAGCGAGGCGGAGCTGGAAGAGATGCGCGCGCTGGTGCGAAACGCCATGGAGGACGGCGCCTTCGGCCTCGCCACCGCGCTCATCTATCCGCCGGGGAGTTTCGCCGCCACCGGCGAGTTGATTGAGATGAGCAAGGCGATGGCGTCTTACGGCGGCGTGTACATCACCCACATGCGCTCGGAGGCCGACCGGTACTTGGAGGCGATTGACGAAGCGCTGGAGATCGGGCGCAAGGGGGGTGTGCCGGTGGAGATTTACCACCTCAAGGCCGCCGGTCGCCGCAACTGGTACAAGGCTCCGCTGGCAATTGCAAAAATTGAAGCTGCGCGCGCGGAAGGGCTGGACGTGGGAGCGAATATGTACCCGTACATTGCCGGCAGCACGGGGCTGACGGCTTGCCTGCCGCCGTGGGCTTCGGTCGGGGGGAGGCTGTTCGAGAATCTCGCAGACCCGGACATGCGGGCCAAAATCAAAGCCGAGATTCTGAAGCAAAAAGGGGCGTGGGAAAATCTCTGCACGCTATCTACGCCGGAAGGAGTGCTGATTCTCGGCGTGGAACAACCGGAGAACCAGCGGCTGGCCGGGCGGCGTCTGTCGGAGATTGCGGCCGCGCAGGGCAAGGACTGGATTGACGCGGCGATTGATATAATTCTTTCGGAGCGGCAGCGGGTCGGCACCATCTACTTCATGATGACGGAGGAAAACTTGAAGCTCCAGATGCGCCAGCCCTGGATCAAGTTCGGCACCGATGCCGGCGGCTGGAACCCCGAGGGGACACTGGGCCTGGTGCATCCGCGCGCCTACGGCACTTTCCCGCGCATCCTGGGCAAGTACGTGCGGGAAGAGCGGGTGATGACGCTGGAGGAGGCCATCCGC
The DNA here is from genome assembly GCA_022571295.1 of Acidobacteriota bacterium. Taxonomy (GTDB): domain Bacteria; phylum Acidobacteriota; class Terriglobia; order Acidiferrales; family 2-02-FULL-67-57; genus JACZYA01. The sequence continues at coordinate 22,448 of JACZYA010000019.1, forward strand.
AAGATGAGCGCCGCCGTGGCCGACCGGCTCTCCCTGCGCGACCGCGGCTTGCTGCGCGAGGGGATGTATGCCGACGTGGTGGTTTTCGATCCTACTACCATTGCTGACCGCGCCACCTTCGAGCAGCCCCACCAGCTTTCGGTCGGTGTGCGCTACGTTTTCGTCAACGGCACCGCCGTCGTCCGCGAGGGCAAGCACACCGGCGCCAAGCCGGGCCGCATCGTGCGCGGTCCCGGCTACAGGGAGAATCGGCCATAAGGGAGCTGCGTGAAAACAAGCAGGTTTGGTCAGCCTGCCCTGACGGCGCTGCGCGCACGCCACGCTGTCATGCTGAGCGGAGCGAAGCATCCCAACTCAGAGATTCTTCGCCTGCCTACCGCAGGCAGGTGCAGGCAGGCTGCGCTCAGAATGACAGTGTTTTGCTCCGAAAGACAACAAACAAGCGCTTTCCCTCTGCCTGCCCCGCAATTTTCAGCGGACGGTACGGTTGGTTGACACTGTGGCTGAACCCCCCTAGAATCGCAGTTTCAGGTTTCATGGCGGCTTAGTGAGCAAGAGAAAACAACCGACTGTTTTTCTAACCGGGGCCACCGGCGCCATCGGCAGCCGCATACTGGAGCATTACTTGCTGCACGGCTCCGAGGTTCTGGTGGTGGCGCGCGAGCGAGACGGCCTGTCGGCCGAAGATCGAATCCAGGCGTTGTTGGAAGAGGCTGAACTTCCGCGCAACCTGCGGCGGAAGGTTGCGGTGTTAGAAGGCTCTATTACGGAGCCTCGCTTCGGCTTTTCCCGCGCCGAGTACGGGCGGGTGGTGAAGGCCGCTGAGATTTTTATTCACTCCGCGGCGGTGACGAACCTGGGAGCCTCCGCCGAAGAGTGCGAGCGCGCTAATTTCCTCGGTACTGAGAACGCGCTGGAGTTCGCGCACGTCTGCCGGCGGGAGGGGCAGTTGAGCCGGTTTGCTTACCTCTCCAGCTATGCCGCTTCCGGCACGGCGCACAGTGGCTATTTTCCAGAAGACTCGCTGCCCACAAAGCCAAATTTTGCCAATGAGTACGAGCGCACCAAGTACTTGGCCGAAACGCGCGTGCGCGAGGAGATGCGGGGCAGCTTGCCGGTGGTGATCTTCCGCCCCAGCGTAACCGTGGGCGACACCAAAACCGGGCGCATTGCCAGCTTCAACCTTTTCTACCAGGTGGTGCGAATTCTGGGCTGTGGCATGCTTTCGCATTGGCCCGACCTGCGCGGGCGCAAGGTGAATATTGTTCCGGTGGACTTTGTGGCGCGGGCGATTTACCGCGGTTTGGAAGTGGCCTGGGCGCTGGGCCGAACGTTCCACTTGGTGAGCCGCAACGGTTGCCTGCTGCGCGACCTGTTCGATCTGGTGAAGGTTTTTCCCCACATGCGCATCCCGCGCTTGGTTCCGCTGGCCCACTGGAGCTTGAGCCTGCTCAGCCAGAAAGAGCAGATGATCCACCGCATGTTGGAGCCCTACCTGCTTCCGTATCTGAACGACCTGCGGTTGGAGACGCGCAACGCCGAGCGGTTGCTGACATTGCCGGACATCAGCCCCACATTTCTCCGGCGTCTGATGGAGTACGCGGCGCGGGCCGGCTACTTGCCGGCGGAGGTATTCCGTCCGGCGGACGCGTTGCCGTAGGCGAGGCCAGGGAGCTCCGATCTATGGCGATGCAAGAAAAAATCATCGAGGCAGTGGCCAAAGTCGCCAAGCGCAAGACCAGCGAGGTGCGGCTGGACTCGAGCTTCGAGCAGCTGGGGATGGACTCGCTCGACCGCGTCTGCCTGCTGTTTGAACTGGAGCAGGCCTTTAACATTTCCATCCCGGAAGAGGCGGTGCAGGACATCCAGACGGTGCAGGACGTCGTGAGCCGTTTGGGTAAGCACATGGCGGGGCAGGCGCCTGCACCCAGCGGGAGTCCCTCCTAAGACGCCGAACGCATGCGGCGAGTCGTCATCACCGGACTGGGAGTTGTGACGGCTACCGGTTGTACTATCGCCGATTTCTTCGCGCAGTTGCTGGAAGGCCGCGCGGGGACACGGCGCATCCAAAACCTTGAGCCTGCGCTGGCCGAGCAGTTGAACTGCAAGATTGCCGCCGAAGTGCTTTGCTTTGATCCCTCCCAACACTTTGACGCCAAAGAATTGGACCAGCTCGACCGCTTCAGCCAGTTCGCTGTGGTGGCAGCCAAGCAAGCCCTCGAGGACGCCGGGCGGGGTGAGTTCTCCGAAGAAGAGCAGAACCGCTTGGGGGTGTGCGTCGGAACCGCCTACGGCGGGATTGAAACGCTCGATTCCAGCTACTTCTCCTTATACAGAAAAAATGCCAGCCGCTTGTCCCCGCTGGTGCTTCCGCGGCTGATGTACAACGCTGCCGCCTGCCAGGTTTCGATGCGGTTCCGGGCGCGCGGGCCGACGCTGGCGCCCAGCACCGCCTGCTCGTCGGGGGCGCATGCCATCGGCGAAGCCATGCGCTTCATCCAGCACGGGCAGGCGGACTGGATGCTGGCGGGCGGGTCGGATGCACCCATCACCTACGGCGTCATTCGCGCCTGGGAGGCGATGCGCGTGCTCGCTCCAGAGAACGGCGACGCCGCGCGCGCCTGCCGGCCTTTTAGCGCCGACCGCCGAGGCATCGTCATCGGCGAAGGCGCGGCGGTGCTGTTGCTGGAGGAGTACGAGGTTGCGCGCAAACGCGGCGCAAGGATTTACGCGGAGCTGGCCGGCTACGGCGCCAACTCCGACGCCAGCCACATCACCCAGCCGAGCGTGGAGGGGCCGGCGCGGGCGATGCAGTTGGCGTTGGACGCCGCCGGGCTGAACCCCGAGGAGGTTGACTACATCAATGCCCACGGCACCGCTACGCGGGTGAACGACGTGGTGGAGACCCGCGCGATTAAGCAGGTCTTCGGCGCGCGGGCGGGGAAGATCCCGGTGAGCTCCACCAAGTCCATGCACGGGCACGTGATGGGGGCTTCGGGCGCGATTGAGCTGGTGGCGACGGTGGAGGCGCTGCGGCGCGGAGTGCTGCCGCCTACGGCCAACTATTCGAAGCCCGACCCGGACTGCGACCTCGACTACGTCCCCAACCAAGCGCGCGAACAGAAGGTGCGCGCGGCGCTTTCGAACAGCTTTGCCTTCGGCGGGCTGAACGCGGTGCTGGTGGTCAAGCAAGTCTAAGAAACTGACTTTGAAGCTCGTCTGAGGTATAACTTCCGCCCATGAACGAACAAACAGAACTTGCCCCGGGGTGGTTTAGTCCTGCGAGTGGGGTGTATCGCTTCCTGATCCTTCTCTCCGTCAGCCTGATGTTGGTGGGCAACTACTTCGCCTACGACAGCATTGGCGCGCTGGCGCCGCTGATCATGGACGGCATGGAGATCGGCCGGGAAGAGATCGGCATGATGTACAGCTTCTATAGCTGGCCGAATCTGGTGATGGTTCTCATCGGCGGGTTCTTCATCGACCGCTTCGGCACGCGGGTGATGAGCCTGGTTTTTTCCGTGCTGATTGTGCTGGGCGCGGTGCTGGTGGCCGGGGCTCCCACTTTCTGGCTGATGATTGCCGGGCGAACCATCTTTGGCATCGGGGCGGAGTCGTTGATCGTTTGCCAGAGCGCCATCCTGGCGAAATGGTTCAAGGGCAAGGAGCTGGCGTTTGCGTTTGGATTGGCGCTGACGTTCATGCGGCTGGGAACGCTGTTCAGCTTCAACACCGAAGCCTGGATCGCTGAGACCTACAACAGTTGGCGCATGGCCCTGTGGGTGGCCGCCGGGCTGTGCGTGTTGTCGCTGGTGTGCAATGTCGTGTACGTGTTCCTGGAGCGACGCGCACAAGGGCGCACGCAGTTGAGCGTGGGGCCGGCGGGCGACAAGATTGTACTTTCTGACGTCAAGCGGTTCGGGCCGTCGTTCTGGCTCATCACGGCGCTGTGCGTGACGTTCTACTCCGCCGTCTTTCCTTTCACCGCCTTTTCCACCGACTTGTTCGTGGACAAGTGGGGCTACTCGGTGGTGACGGGCGGGCGGATTACCAGCATCCTCATCTTTGCCTCGATGATTTTGTCTCCCATCCTGGGCGGTGTGGTGGACAAGGTGGGACGGCGGGGGACGATGATGATCTTTGGCGCGCTGCTGTTGATCCCTTGCCACCTGATGATGGGGTTAACCACCTTCAACCCAATTGTCCCCATGGCGTTGTTGGGGTTTGCGTTCTCGCTGGTGCCGGCAGCGCTGTGGCCGGCGGTGCCGCTGATTGTGGAAGAGAAGTCGGTGGGGACGGCGTTTGGGCTGATAACCATGGTGCAGAACTTCGGCTTGGCGGCATTCCCGTGGATCGTCGGGAGCTTGCGCGACGCCACCCAAACCTACACCGCGGGCATGATGGTGTTTGCCTCGCTAGGGGTGGCGGGGCTTATCTTTGCGCTCTTGCTCAAGCGGGCTGACGCCAAAGCCGGCGGCAGGTTGGAGCGGGCAGGGTTGGCTGAGCCGGCGCAGGCGTGAGGGTATGTCCCATTGCTGTCTCCACATTTTCGTGTTTATTAGTGTCATTCTGAGCGGAGCGAAGAATCCAGTACCTGATGAACTTCTCGGTTCATGGACGGGATTCTTTGGCACCTGTGGTCTGCCTGCGGTAGGCAGGGCAGGCAGGCGCCTCAGAATGACAGGCAGTTAGTTTTAGAATCCTTCCTCGGTCAGACGCTCAACCGTAAGCTTGTTTGAGGATGAACCCTGCTCGCGGGGCGCGGTCGCAGGCGGGCGTTCGAGCAGGAGCTTCTCCACGTACTTGGCCAGGACGTCGCACTCCAAGTTGACCGGGTCGCCGGGCTGGAGCGTGCGCAGGTTGGTTTGCTCGACAGTGAAGGGGATTACGGCAATGCGCAGGCGCGTTCCCTTGATGGCGGCCACGGTCAGGCTGATGCCCTCGACCGCGACCGAGCCTTTCTCCACCAGGTAGCGGGTCAGGCTCTCGGGGATGTCCACATCCAGCCAAAAGTTTCCTTGCTCGGAGCTAGTCAAAAGGGCTTGCCCTGAGCTGGTCGAAGGAGCTTGCCCTGAGCTAGTCGAAGGAGCTTGCCCTGAGCTGGTCGAAGGGTCGCCTGCCGGCGTCAGGCCGACCAGCGTGCCGGTGCCGTCCACGTGCCCCTGCACGATGTGGCCGTCGAGCGGGGTGCTGGGCGTCAGCCCGGCTTCGAGGTTCACCTTGGCGCCGACCTTCAGGCGGCGGAAGCCGGTGCGATTCAGGGTTTCGGGGGCGAGGTCGCAGGCGAAGCCGCGCTTATCTTTTTCGACCACGGTCAGGCAGCAGCCGTTGACGGCGACGCTGGAAGCGACACGCAGCTTCGGCAGCACGCTCTCGCATTCGATGCGCAAGCGCCCACCCTTGGCGTCGCTGGTAAGTTCGGCGACGGTACCGACTTCTTCAATGATTCCGGTAAACATCGTGCAGGTATCCTTCGACGGCAAAGTCGCCCGCCTTCGCTGAAGCTTCGGTGGGCAGGGGGCCGAAGCGGTGCAGACGGTAGTGAAGCAGAGGCGGGAGCTTGCTCTCGTCGGCCAATAGAGGCACGGCGTCGGCGCCGAGGAACGTGGGGGCGTAGAAGAGCCAGAGCTTGTCCACCAAGTTCATGTCGAGCGCGTAAGCGTTCAAGCGTGCGCCGGCTTCGAGCATGACGCTGTTGATCTGGCGCTCGGTCAGCTCTTTCAGCACTGCCGCCAGGCTGATGCGCCCGCCGGATTCTTTCAGTTGGAGGGTCTCTACGCCGCGCTCTTCGAGCATCTTCCGCTTGCCCATCCAGACGTCCTCGCCGCAGAAGACCAGCACGTCGCCTTGCGCCGTGCGCACCAGTTGGGAATCGAGCGGCAGGCGCAGGCCGGCGTCGAGCACCACGCGCAGCAGCGGGCGGCGCCGGGGCTGGCCGGTGCGGTCGGTGAGCAGCGGGTCGTCGGCCAGCACGGTGCCGATGCCGGTGAGGACGGCGTCGGCCTGGTGGCGCAGGCGCTGGACGTGCGCGCGGGATTCCTCCCCGGTAATCCAGCGCTGGCCGGGTTCGGGCGGAGTGGCGGCGGCGATTTTTCCATCGAGGGTCAGGCCGGCTTTCAGCGTCACCAGCGGCCGCCCGGTGCGAATCCGACAGGCGAAGGCTTCGTTCAGGCGGCGGGCTTCCTCTGCGCGGGTGCCGGTGACGACTTCGACCCCGGCGGCGCGCAGGCGCTGGAAGCCGGCGCCGTTGACCTGCGGGTTGGGATCGGGCATGGCCGCCACCACGCGGCGAACGCCGGCGGCGATGATGGCTTCGACGCAGGGCGGCGTGCGGCCGCGGTGCGAGCAGGGCTCCAGGTTGGTGTAGAGGGTGGCGCCGCGCGCAGTTTCGCCGGCGGCTTCCAGCGCCAACACTTCGGCGTGTTTCAGGCCGTCGTAGGTGTGGAAGGCGCGGGCAATTTCCTCCTCGCCGCGCACCAGCACGGCACCCACCAGC
>JACZYA010000126.1 GCA_022571295.1 Acidobacteriota bacterium
GTTGGCCCTGTTCAGTCACAGCCGTTTTCTCAGCGAAACTCTCATGACTCAGCCGGAGTTGATCCTCTGGCTCGGTCGTGACAAACGCCTGAGCCGTCTGAAATCGAAGGAGGATTTGCTGGAGGAGTACGCCCGTTTTGAGACTGCGGCGCTGGATGCGGATCCGGCCCTGGTGCTGGCGCGCTTCAAGCGCCGGGAATACCTGCGCATTGCCTTGAAAGACATTCTGAAGTTGGCGGACCTGGCCGAAACCACCCTGGAGTTGTCCACTCTGGCCGACGTGCTGCTGGAAAAGGCGCTGCGCGTCGCCGACCGAGAGTTGCAGGCCCGCACCGGCCAGCCGCAGATTGCCGATGCGCGCGGGCGACTGGTGCCGGCGCACTTTGCGGTGGTGTCGCTGGGAAAGCTGGGGGGTAATGAGCTGAACTATAGTTCCGACGTGGACCTGCTGTTTCTCTACGCGGGCGAGGGGGAGACCGCCAGCAGCGGGCGGCAGCAACGCATCTCCAACAACGAATACTTCCTGCGCCTGGCCCAGCGGCTGCTGAAACTCATTGCCGGGGTTACGCCCGAAGGCGCGGTATTTCGCGTGGATTTGCGCTTGCGTCCCGGCGGGGGGGAAGGCGACGTGGCCATCAGCCTACCGGCGGCGGTGCACTACTATCGCAGCCAGGCGCGGGAGTGGGAATTGCAGATGCTGTTGAAAGCCCGCCACGCAGCCGGGAGCGCCGGTCTGGTGAAGGAATTCCTGCAGGCGGTCGAGCCGTTCATCTATCGGACTGAAGTTCACGTACCAGCGGTTGAAAGTGTGCTGAAGGCGCGGGAGCAATTCGACCGCAAGCTGCGCGGGCGCAGCACCACCCAGACGAACGTAAAGGTGGCGCCGGGCGGCATCCGCGACATCGAGTTCCTGGTGCAGTGCCTTCAGCGCCTCCACGGCCGCAACGACCCGTGGGTGCGCGCGAAAGGGACTTTGATGGGGTTGCAGCGGCTCTATGACAAAGGGTATCTCACCGCCCGCGATCACCATCGCCTGGCGGTTGCCTACCAGTTCCTGCGCCTGGTCGAGCACCGCTTGCAACTCGAGCAGGGCCGCCAGACTCATACGTTGCCGAGCGAGCCCCGGGCGCTGGAGCTGGTGGCGCGTCGCTGTGGCGTGAGCGGAAGCTCGGCACGGCCGGCGGCGGAAGAGTTCCGTGCCAAGCTGGGCAAGCATCTGCAACGAGTGCGGGCGATTTACGAGCGCGTGCTGCCGCGCACGCCTCGACCGGCTCAAGCAGAGGAGTTCGCCCTCGAAGCAGAGGACGCGCTGGTGTTCCCCGGCAGGCTCGAGCCCGGCCGTCTACTGGAGGAGTTGCGCCGGCGGGACACGCCGCTGTCGCAGGAGCTTGCCGGGTTGGAGGTTCCCGAGGGTGCCCGCAGGGCGTTCCATCGTTTCCTCTCGGCGGCCGTGACTTCCTCGGAAACTTTTGCGGCGGTCACGCGCGCAGGCCAAGCCTTGCCGATGGCGGTCGAAGTCCTGCGCAAGAGCGAGCCGGTGGGGGAATTGCTCATCCGCCGGCCCGAACGGTTGGAGCAGTTGCCGGCTTTGTGTCGGACGGGCGAGGTCGGCCAATCTCTCCCCTTGCGTGAGGAAAGCGTAGCTCCAGAGCCGGGGCCAGCCCAGGCCGTGCTCAAGGGGCTGGCAGGGCCGAAGGCTCCACTCAGCCAGCGGATGGCGATTCTGCGCCGTTATTTCCGCGACCAACTTTTCGCTTGGGGCGTCCGCGAGTTGTGCGGCAGCCGGTCGCTGGAAACGGGGTTGGGCGAGTTCACAGCCCTGGCCGAGGACATCCTGCGGGCCGGGCTGAGCATCGCGGAGCAGGAAGTCAAGGCGACAGGGCAGGGCTTGGCGGTGGTGGCCCTGGGCCGCTTGGGCACCGGCGAGCTGGACCTGGGTTCCGACGTGGATTTGATCTTCATCGCGGCTGACCGAGATGCGCTCGGCCCTATGCGCGCGTTGGTAGAAAAGTTCCTCCATGTGATTTCGGGTTACACGCGCGACGGCACGCTGTTTCCGGTGGATACCCGCCTGCGCCCGCGCGGGAGCGAAGGTGAGCTGGTGCAGACGGCCGAAGGGATGCTGGATTACTTCCGCACCGCGGCGGAGGTCTGGGAGGGAGTCACTTATTTGAAGGCGCGCCCGTTGGGCGGCGACTGGAAGTTGGGGCAAGACTGGTGCACAGAGTTGAACAGCCTGCTGGGGGAACGTTTCTCCGAGTGGGAGGCGGTTCGGAGCGCGCTGCGGCAGATGCGGCAGCGGTTGGAGGGGGAAGGCGGCACGGCCGGAGCGGAAGATAACTTCAAGACCGGCGTGGGTGGAATCTACGACCTAGATTTTATTCTGTCGGGCTTGGCCTTGCGCTCGCGAGCGCTGCCACCAGCGGGGCAGGGCTTCTCTAAGCAGATCGCAGCCCTGTGCCGGGCAGGGGAGTTGAGCCCGCAGGCCGGGCAAGAACTCCGGCAGGCCGCGCACTTGTTGCAGGCGGTCGATCATGCCATTCGATTGGTCAGCGGCCACAGCACAGCGACTCTTCCTTCTGGCCCGCGGGCGGAGGTGGTGGCGGAGTTGGCAAGCCGGTGGGTGGGAGAGGCGCTGAATGCAGAGAGCTTGAAAAGTCGAGTCAGCGAAACCCGTCGCAACCTGCGCGCGCATTTCCTGCGCGTGTTCGGGTAAGGTCGGGCAGGTTGTCTCCGTCCCCGGCTGGTGCTATTCTAAATTTTAGGCGCGCGGAGCCATGGGGCCGGGCGCCCCTTTTTGTTTGCAGGTACTGCGATGGGAGTGAATACGGCCACCGGAAGGAAGAAGGATGCCTTTGGCGCCCGCGCGTCCTTTGACACGGGTGACGGTAGCGCAACCATCTACCGCCTGGACCGGCTGGAGAAGGCCGGCCTGGGTTCGATTGCACGCCTTCCGTTTTCGATCAAGGTGCTGCTGGAAACAGTGCTGCGACACTGCGACGGCGAGCTGGTGACCGAAGAAGACGTCGCCGCGTTAGCTTCCTGGCAGGCCCAGAAGCCGGCCCAGCGCGAAATTCCTTTCCAACCGGCGCGCGTTATTCTGCAAGATTTCACCGGCGTTCCGGCGGTGGTGGACCTGGCCGCCCTGCGCTCGGCAATGAAGCGGCTGGGGGGCGACCCGGCCAAGATCAACCCCGCGGTCCCGGTGGATTTGGTGATTGACCACTCGGTGCAGGTGGACGTCTTCGGGTCGCTGGTGGCCTTGCAGCAGAACGCCGAGATTGAGTTCCGGCGTAACCGCGAGCGCTACGAGTTCCTCCGCTGGGGGAAGCAAGCCTTCAGCGGTTTTCGGGTGGTGCCGCCGGCGACCGGCATTGTGCATCAAGTGAACCTGGAGTTCCTCGCCCAGGTGGTACTGGCGCGCGAGCGCACAGGGGAAGTGGAAGTGTTCCCCGACACGCTGGTGGGCACCGACTCCCACACGACCATGATCAACGGGCTGGGCGTGCTGGGCTGGGGCGTGGGCGGCATCGAGGCTGAGGCGGTGATGCTGGGCCAGCCGCTCTACTTTCTGACCCCGCAGGTGGTGGGCTTCAGACTGCACGGACGGCTGTGCGAGGGGGTCACCGCCACCGACCTGGTTCTGACCGTCACCGAGATGCTGCGGAAGAAAGGCGTGGTGGATAAGTTCGTCGAGTTTTACGGCAGCGGGCTTTCGCAGATGGCGCTGCCCGACCGCGCCACTGTCGCCAACATGGCGCCCGAGTACGGCGCCACCATGGGGTTCTTCCCGGTGGACGAGGAGACGCTGCGCTATTTACGCGGCACCGGGCGGAGCGAGGACGTGGTGCAACGGGTGGAGCGCTACTCGAAGGAGCAGGGATTGTTCCGCACCGACCAGACGCCCGACCCTGAGTTCAGCGACACCCTGGAGTTGGATCTGGGGACGGTGGAGCCGAGCCTGGCGGGCCCGAAGCGGCCGCAGGATCGCGTGCCGCTTTCCCGGATGAAAGACTCTTTCCGCAAAGTGCTTACTGCGCCGGTGGAGGAGCGCGGCTTCGGGTTGGCCTCGGACGATCTCGCTCGCTCGGCCAGCGTGGGCTTCAACGGCGCGCGGGCCAGCATAGGGCACGGCGCGGTGGTGATCGCCGCCATCACTTCCTGCACCAACACCTCCAACCCTTCGGTCATGCTGGGAGCCGGGTTGCTGGCGAAGAAAGCGGTGGAGCGCGGGCTGAAAGTTCCGCCCTACGTCAAAACCAGTTTGGCGCCGGGCTCCAAAGTGGTGACCGACTACCTGAAGGAAGCCGGGCTGCAAACCTACTTGGACCAGTTGGGTTTCAACTTGGTGGGGTACGGTTGCACGACTTGCATCGGGAATAGCGGGCCGCTGCCCGAAGTGGTGGGCAAAGCGGTGAGTGAGAATCAACTGGTGGCTGCTGCGGTGTTGTCGGGAAATCGAAATTTTGAAGGGCGCATCCACCCGCTGGTGAAAGCCAACTATTTGGCGTCGCCGCCGCTGGTGGTGGCTTATGCGCTGGCGGGCACGGTGGACGTCGACTTGGCCAAGGAACCAGTGGGAAAAGACAAGGCCGGCAAGCCGGTTTTCTTGCGCGACATCTGGCCGACGCAGGAGGAAGTTGCCCGAACCCTGAGCCGCGCCATCAAGCCGGAGATGTTCCGCAAGGTGTACGGCAACGTCTGGGACAGCAATCCGGACTGGAATGCCATTCCGGTGGCGGGGGGCGCGCTCTACGAGTGGCGCGCCGAGTCCACCTACATTCAGGAGCCGCCGTTCTTTGCTGACCTCAGCCCGCAGCCGGCTGCCGTCGGCGACATTCGGGGAGCGCGGGTGCTGGCGCTGCTGGGGGATTCGGTGACCACCGATCACATTTCCCCCGCCGGCAGCATTCCGCCCGAGGGACCGGCGGGACGCTACTTGATTGAGCACGGTGTGCAGCCGATGGACTTCAACTCATTCGGCTCCCGGCGCGGCAACGACCGCGTGATGGTGCGTGGCACCTTCGCCAATATCCGGCTGAAGAACCAGCTCGTGCCTGGGACTGAAGGCGGCGTGACGGTGCACTTTCCCGATGGCGAGCAGATGCCGATTTACGACGCCGCTATGAAGTACAAGGCCGAAGGCGTGCCGCTGCTGGTGATCGCGGGCAAGGAGTACGGTACCGGGTCGTCACGGGACTGGGCGGCCAAGGGCACGCTGCTGCTGGGCGTGAAAGCAGTGCTGGTGGAGAGCTACGAGCGCATCCACCGCAGCAACCTGGTGGGGATGGGCGTGCTGCCGCTGCAATTCAAACCGGGCGAGAGCGCCGCTTCACTCGGCTTGACCGGGCAGGAAGTTTTCGATGTGGCCGGCCTGGGCAACGACATTCAGCCCCGGCAGGAAGTCGCTGTGACTGCTGTCGGCGCTGACGGAAAAAAGCGCAGCTTCAAGGTGGTAGCCCGGCTCGATTCCGCGGTCGAGGTCAACTACTACCGCAACGGCGGCATTCTCCAGACTGTTCTCCGCAGCCTGCTCGCAAGTGATTAACTTGAAACTCCTCGCCGCTGAGCCCCGGTGGCAGGGGCTCTTCGGCTACGCTTCCCTCGACTGCGCTCCCTTCGACTACGCTCAGGGCAAGCGGGACAGGCAGCGCGTCGCTCGGGACACTTTTCTTCGCTCGTCTTGGCGAGCGAAGAAAAGTGGAGGCGGGGGGAGTCGAACCCCCGTCCGAGAAGCCTCGCTAGCAGGAGACTACAGGCGTAGCCCGTTCCGGTTTTCTCGCCGCCACCGGTCGGGAACGGGCAAGACCCGGCAGCAGCCAGCCTGATTGTTTTCGCTCCGGGGGCCCCAGGCGGAGGCCAGAGGAGCTAGCCCGCTGGGTTGACGCCTTGTCCCGGTGCGCGGGCTCGCCGGGGAAGACGCGCTACTTAATTAAGCAGCGAGAGCCAATTCTTGGTTGGCAGTTATTGTTTGGTGCACGCGATAGCGGGCACGTGCGGCCCGGCCTGCCTCCTGTCAGCTCCTGCTTCCGTCGAAACCGTTTCGCCCCCACGGAAACCCGCCTTCAATTGCAACCACTTGGGCGGGCGAGCTATCTTTAGAGTAGCACTCCGCTGACCTGCAAGCAAGGAACCTGTTACGGAACCGAGTGTGTGCCGAAAGGTTGGGCGTCAAACAGCCGATAGTTTCTTGGGGGAGAAGTGCGCGCTGCCATGGTGCGGTCAAGGGCACGCATGGCTTGACACCCCATGAGGGCGTCTCCGATAATGCTAAGAAATTCTGGGTGCGCAGGCGACGAAGGAGAGCGAATGGCCAAACAGTCCAGCGGACTTCCGGAGGCGGTCGAGCAGGCGCTGGCGCAGGCGCTGGGCTCGATCCAGCGGCAACTGAAGGAAGTGCAGGGTTCCTATAAAGAGGTCGAGCGCGCGTTGAAGTCGGCCCACGGCGGCGGTCCGGAGCGTTTCGCTCGCTTGCTGCCGCCGTTGATGCAGATGCAGGCGGCCGGCTCAGCACTGGCGGCTTCGATTGAATCGGTGCTGCGTTTCGTGGGCTCCTCGGCGCAGTGGAGCGGCGCGCCGGGCGCGGCAATGGTTTCGCCGGTTGAAGAGGTTGCGGCGGAGGAGGAAACTTCGGCGAGGGCAGAGCCAGCCGTCGAGGCGGAACCGGAAGCAGCCGTCGAGGAGGCTGCGCCGGAAGAGGTGGTCGCGCTGCCGAAGGAACCGGCAGTGGTTCAGGAAGCGTCCCCTGCGGTTGCGGAAGAGCCTGCCGCAAAAGTCGAAGAGCCCGTGCCGGCCGAGCCGGAGGTCGCAGCGCCCGCTGCCGCAGTTGCGGTTGACTCCTTGCCCGAAGATCTCCAGGCGTTGCACAAGAAAGCCAAACGTTTTGCCAAAGTGACCGTGCAGGAATTGTTCATGTACAAGAAAGAGGAAGTGATCAAAGGCCGCGAGCACAAAGATCTGTACGATCGTTTCAAGGAAGAAATCGACAAGAGCAAAGCTCTCTACGACAAGCGATTTGAAAAGATCGCTGCGCACAACGCCGATTATCTCTACGACGAACTAGTGCGCGTGCTTGCGGAGAAAGACCCCAGTGCCCTCGGGAACTATCCCTACACCCCGGCCCTCCAGCGCTAGCCCGCCGCGTCCTCGGTCTGCTTCCAACAGGACGGGTGTCGCCGGAGTGGGTCTACTGGTAGTTTTGGCGGCCGCGCTACTGCTGGGGGCAGCGCCGCCGGAGGACGGTTCGCAGGAGTTGGCACGCTTGGCGGAGGCGTTGCGCGCCGAGCCGGCCGCTGAGCGGTATGAACAGTTGGCACAGTTTGCCGAGCAGCAGCGCGACCGCGAGTTGAGCGCGCAGGCGGCCTTTGCGCTCGGGATGGCCGACTTCCAGCAAGAGCGCTGGGCCGAAGCCCGAGCGTGGTTCGGGCGGGCGCTCACGAGCCGCTGGCTGGAGGACTACGCCGCCTACCATCGTGCCCGCGCCGCGATGGAGGCTGGAGCTTTTGAGGTGGCGCTTGCTTCGCTCGACGGCGTCTCGTTTGCCGGCAGCGCGTTGCAGGAGCCGGCGCACGTTCTGGCGGGTGACATCCTGGTACACGCCGGACGAGCACAGGAGGCGCTCGAACGACTGGCGCAGGTGCCGAAGAGTTGGAGCCGCCCCGCGCTTTTGCTGGCTCGCGCCCGGGCGCAGACGGCTGCGGGAAAGGCCCGTGAGGCGGTGGAAACGCTGCACCGCGTTTACTATCAGTTTCCGCTGAGCCCGGAGGCCGAGCCCGCCAACGAACTGCTGGGCAGCTTGCGCGCGGAACTGGGTCCTCAGTACCC
>JACZYA010000127.1 GCA_022571295.1 Acidobacteriota bacterium
ACCCAGGGCCGTGCCGGGGCTAGTGAGGTTGGGGTCTTCGGTGGGGCCGGTGAAAGTGGCGGCGGTGGCCTGGCCGGGCGGGCGTTGGGGGGCGAGCTTGGCCAGTCCGAAGTCGAGAATCTTGGCCTGGCCGGTGACGGTGGCGAAGAGGTTGGCGGGCTTGATGTCGCGGTGGACAATACCCTTCGCGTGAGCCGCCGCCAGCGCATCAGCAATTTGGATGCTCATCTCCAGCACCATCTCAATCGGTAGGGGCCGACCGGCAATGCGGTGCTTGAGCGTCTGGCCCTCCATAAACTCCATCACGATGAAGGGCTGGCCCTCATGCTCACCGATTTCATGAATGGTGCAGATATAAGGGTGGTTCAGAGCCGCTGCTGCTTTGGCCTCACGGATGAAGCGCTCTTTGGCGTTCCTATCCTGAGCGATGTCAGCGGACAGGAATTTCACAGCAACTGGGCGGTCAAGCTGGGTATCCTCGGCCTTGTAGACCACACCCATGCCACCGCCGCCCAGCTTCTCGAGGATGCGATAGTGCGAAACTGTTTGGCCAATCATGGATAGGAGCGCCCCCAAGCGTCGCCATCCTAGCCCCCGCCCGCAGGCAAGTCAACGCGAAGGGCAACTAGCAGTGTAGTGAAACTGTAGTGGTTCTATGTTCAAAACGAGGCCAAACAAAGCAGAACCAGACAAGACGCGAATCTCGTAACGTCTTGACCAAGCTGATATAATCAGAAGTTTCCATAACCATGCAGAAAGGCGCTGCGATTTCCTAAACCGCAGGTCGGCGGTTCGAATCCGCCCAGCCCCTCCACTCTTTCCTCTTTGATTTCAATCGGATTCGGACAAATTGGGTTACCCTCCGGAGGCCCCGAAAACCCTAACTGTAGTGAAACTGTAGTGGCTTGCTGCACCGTGGCAGACCCTCATCTCCTGCCCAAGACTGTCAAAACTGTAGAAATTACTCCGGGAAGTTCATGCGGCGGAGGAGGGATTGGAAGCGGGGGGAGCGCCCAGATGCTTCTGCCCCGGGCACGCCTTCTTCTCTCAATTCTCAATGCGGGCGATCTTGCTGTGGACGCGCTTTAGGCCAGAAGTACAGGTTCTGTTGATTTAAGCTTGTACGTGCCGGCAGCTACACTTTGGCCGGTTCGGCGGACGAAACAGCAATGGCGCTCGCCGGAGTCACCGAGACCTGGGAGCGCGGCCGGACTTTCCAGAACCACAGCAGGCTTTCCGCCCAATGCGCGAGTATCTCCCGCGCGCGGGTGCTGCCGGTTTTCTCCCGGTGGAGGCTGATGAGCTGGCGTAGAAGTTGCAAGTCTTCCAGTTCAATGGTGCGGTCGAGGGTGACCAGTTCAGGGTTGTAGCGGCGCTCGAAGCGGTCGGCAGGATCGTAAACAAACGCGACTCCGTTGGTCATGCCGGCGCCGAAGTTGCGCCCCGTCTCGCCCAGAACAACCACCACGCCGCCGGTCATGTATTCGCAGGCGTGGTCACCGGTGCCTTCCACCACAGCCGTGGCGCCGCTGTTGCGCACGCAGAAGCGCTCGCCCGCACGACCCGCAGCGAACAGAACCCCCCCGGTCGCCCCGTAGAGCACAGCGTTGCCCATAATGACATTCTGATGGGAGGCGAAGCGGCTCCCCTTCGGCGGCCGGATGACGATCTCGCCGCCGCCCATGCCTTTTCCGACGTAATCATTGGCGTCGCCCTCCAAAGCCAGACGCATGCCATTAGTCAGGAAAGCTCCGAAGCTCTGCCCGGCGCTCCCGCGGAAACGGAAATCAGCCGTGGCTCCCTGCAAACCCTGGTTCCCACAAGCGAGAACCACTTCCCCCGCCGCCCGCGCCCCCACCGTTCGGTTGATGTTCCGAATGGGATACTCCTGCACAATCGATCTGCCCTCAAAGAGCGGGATCCGCACGTCCTCGCACATCTTCAGCGCCAGTTCATCGAAACGACTGGAGGGGCGACGGGGCCCGGTCGAAGGCCGGCCTGTGCTCTCTGGCCGGTAAAGCAGCGGCTGCAAATCTACCTGCCCGCGTCGCCCGGCAACTCGGTAGGGCACTGCCGTCAGCAGGTCGGTACGGCCCACAATCTCGCCTAGCGAGCAGCAACTGAGTTGTGCCAGCAGCGCGCGCACTTGCTCTGCCACGAACCGCAGGTAGTTGATGAGCCGCTGCGGATCCTTGGGGAAACGGGCGCGCAGGTCCTCCCGCTGCGTGGCCACGCCCACCGGACAAGTGTCCATGTGGCACTGGCGCGCCATCACGCAGGCCAGCGCCACCAGCGCCGCGGTGCCGAAACCAAACTCCTCCGCGCCAAGAATCGCCGCGATGACCACGTCCCGACCGGTTTTCAACCCACCATCGCATCGCAACCGCACCCGATCGCGCAGCCCGTTGGCCACCAGAGCCTGGTGAGCTTCCGACAGGCCCAACTCCCACGGCGAAGCGGTGTGTTTGACGGAGCCCAGCGGCGAAGCGCCGGTCCCACCGTCGTGGCCGCTGATGAGAATGACGTCTGCCGTAGCTTTGGCCACGCCGGAGGCCACCGTGCCCACGCCAGCCTGCGAGACCAGCTTGACACCGATCCGCGCCCGCGGGTTGATCTGGCGCAGATCGTAGATCAGCTGCGCCAAGTCTTCGATGGAATAGATGTCGTGGTGCGGTGGCGGCGAAATCAGCGCGATCCCCTCCACCGCGCGGCGGACACGCGCAATCAGCGGCGTCACTTTGCGCGACGGCAACTGGCCGCCCTCGCCGGGCTTGGAGCCCTGGGCCATCTTGATTTCCAACTCCTCGGCCCGGACCAAGTATTCCGGCGTTACCCCAAAGCGAGCCGAGGCCACCTGCTTGATCTTGTTGGCCACCGAGACTCCATTCTCCCACTCGGTGTACACCTGGGGGTCCTCTCCCCCCTCGCCCGTATTCGACTTCCCCCCGATGCTGTTCATGGCGATGGCCAGCGTGCGCTGTGTTTCCGGGCTCAATGCGCCGAGCGACATGGCCTGGGTGGTAAAGCGTTTCCAGATCGCTTCCACCGGCTCCACCTCGTCGAGCCGAATCGGCCGGCAAGAACGGAAGCGCAACAGGTCGCGCAGGGTCAGCGGTTCTCGTTGGTCCACCTCTCGGGCGAAAGCGCGATAAGCCTCCCAGTCGCCTTCCTGGGCGCTTTTCTGGAGATGGCGGACGACCGAGGGACTGAAGGCGTGCCGCTCCGAGCCTTTGCGAAAACGATAATACCCCGCGAATTCGAGCTTCTCCGCGGGGGCGCCGAACGCGTTCCGGTGGCGACGGAGCACATCGTCGGCCAAGTCCTCCAGCGTGCACCCCCCGATCGGCGCGCAGGTATCGGGGAAAAACTTCTGGACTACATCCGAATGCAACCCGACAATCTCGAAAAACTTACCGCCCTGGTAGCTGGCCAGGGTCGAGATTCCCATCTTGGAGAGGATTTTCTTCAGGCCAGCTTCAACCGTCTCCCGGAAGTTGCCCACGGCTTCCGCCACCGAGACCTCACCCAACTCTCTGCCCTGCGACAAGTCAGCCACCACTTCAAGGGCCAGGTAAGGATTCACAGCCGCCGCGCCGTACCCGATCAAGCAAGCGAAGTGGTGCGCCTCCCAGGCCTCGGCGGTTTCCAGCACCAAGTCGGCCTTATTCCCCACGCCCTCCGCGATCAGCTTCTCGACTACTGCCCCCACCAGCAGGAGCATAGGCACGGCGGCGTGCTCGGCGTCCACGCCGCGGTCGCTCAAGATCAAGATGGAGCTGCCGTCCGCCACCGCCGCCAAGCACTCGCGCTCAATGCGGTCGAGCGCCCGCACCATCCCTTCCACCCCCTGCCCAACGTCGAACACCGTAGAGACCACAGTGGGATGGAACCCGCCTTCCTGACCGAGCTGCTGGAGCTGCTTCAGCTCGTCATCGGTCAGAAAGGGCGACTCCAGGCGAATCATGCGGGCGTGGTCAGGTGTCTCCATCAGCACCGAATGGCGCGGCCCCAAATAGAGGCTCAGCGACATCACCAGAGATTCGCGCAGCGGGTCGATGGGTGGGTTGGTCACCTGCGCGAACATCTGCCGGAAGTAATGGTAGAGGGGCCGCGATCGATTCGAAAACACCGCCAGGGGCGTATCGTCGCCCATCGAACCCATCGGCTCTTTCTTTTCGCCCGCCTGCGGTTTCAGCAGCAGTTCCACATCGTCTTCGGTGTAGGCAGCCGCCCGTTGCACGGCCACAAAGTGCGCCCGGTCACGCCCGGTTAGATCGGCGGGCGCCTTTTCCGCCGGAGGGAGGCGGGGGGCGAAGATCATGTTCTGTTTGATCCAACGACGGTACTTGCGCCCGTGCGACACCTGGCGTTTCACTTGCCTGTTTTTGAAAATCTTGTTGTGGAGCAGATCAACCAGGAGAATCTGCCCCGGACCCAGCCGCCCTTTCTCCTTCACCCGTCCGGGCTCAATAGACAGCAACCCAACCTCCGAGCCCAGCACCACCAGCCCGTCGCGGGTAATCAGGTAGCGCGCGGGCCGCAACCCGTTGCGGTCGAGCACCGCTCCCACCAGGTGTCCGTCTAGAAAGGCGATCGCCGCCGGGCCGTCCCAGGGCTCCATGAGGCAGGAGTGATAGTGGTAGAAGGCCTTTACATTGTCGGGAATTTCAACCGAGCTTTCCCATGCCTCCGGGATCAGCAGCAGCAGTGAGTGCTGGACGCTCCGGCCGGAGTGGGTGAACAGTTCCAGCGCGTTGTCAATACTGGCCGAATCGCTCCCCTCGGGCTGGATCACCGGCTTGAGCCACTCCACCTCCTCTCCCCAGATGGGGTGCGCCAGCACAGCCTCCCGGCCCCGCATCCAATTGCGGTTCCCCCGCAGGGTGTTGATTTCCCCGTTGTGCGCCAGCAAACGGAAAGGCTGCGCCAGAAACCAACTGGGCGAGGTATTGGTGCTGTAGCGCTGGTGAAAGAGCGCGGCCGAGGTGCGCATCCGGGGGTCGCGCAGGTCGCGGTAGAAAGCGCCCAGCTGGGCGGGGGCGAGCAAACCCTTATAGACGATGTTGCGGGAGGAAAACGAAGGAATGTAACTCCCTTCCACCCGGGCTTCCAGCCAGCGCCGTTCGATCTCTTTGCGCGCCAGGTAAAGAGCCTGCTCGAACTCGCCTTCCTGCTCGGCGGTCCAGGCAATCAGCAAGTGGTGGATGGCGGGCTGGGTCTCGCGCGCCTGCGGGCCCAGCACCTCCTCGGTGAGGGGAACTTCCCGCCACCCGACCAAGTAGAGATTCCGCCGGCGCACCACTTCTTCCACCACCGACATCGCACGGGAACGCTCTTCCCCACTCTGCGGGAAGAAAAAGACGCCCACCGCGATTTTCCACGCCGGGTTGAAATTGGAATCCAAATGCTGGGCTTCGTGGGCGAAGAAATCGGTGGGAAGCTGAAGGGAAATTCCGGCGCCATCACCGCTGGCGCCGTCAGCGTCAACGCTGCCGCGGTGTGTCAGGGAGTCCAGACAGGTCAAGGCCTGTTCGACTACACGGTGAGAAGGAGGGGCATCAAGTTGAGCGACGAACCCAACCCCACAGGCGTCGTGCTCTTCTCTGCGATAGAGTCCGTTCCTTTTATCCGGGTCCGATTTCCTCTCCGCCCTGGTTTCCAGTAACAGCCCCCCTTGTGCTGCCACTCGCCGTCCCCCCGATGATGTCACCCTCCTGTGAGCCATGCAGTACATTACTCAAAGTTGCAGAGTTTGTAAAATAAATAGTCTTTATGATCACTATCCAGAAATCCCTCTGACCGGGATCGGCGGTTCGAATCCACCCGGGGCCCCCTCCCTTTCTCTGATCGGACGGGTCGCTGTCATACCCTTCAAACCCGCGTACGAGGCGGCGTGAAGCCCACTTTATGCCCGTCAGATGAGCCTATGTGCGGGCCACGAGGTTAAGCAGTAACCCCTGCGCTGTAAGCTCGATGCCGAAAACTTGCGCCGACCCAGTCGGCTGTTCGGGGGCTTAGAATTCAATCAGTTGACTATGTGCAAACGGCAGGATCACGCATTTGAGCCGTCCGTTGACACCTCAGCCTATTAGTCGGCGGATGTTCACGAGCCTCGCACCCGGAAGATGATTGCCGGGCCCACACAGTCGAGTCCCGGGACGCAGATTTTCACCCGATTAGCCAGTCCTTCTGTCTCACCGGGAAGCCTTCGAGAAGCAATGGGTAGACGTGTTCTGCCATAGCTTCATCTGCTTTGGATCCTGGACCCATGCCGATCACCGCCACGCCCAACTAGTGATCGGCACGCACAACGCTACCCGCAGAATCGACTGCACCACCACCAAA
Source organism: Acidobacteriota bacterium (assembly GCA_022571295.1). Classification (GTDB taxonomy): domain Bacteria; phylum Acidobacteriota; class Terriglobia; order Acidiferrales; family 2-02-FULL-67-57; genus JACZYA01. The sequence continues at coordinate 6,346 of JACZYA010000127.1, forward strand.
GTAGTGCGCTGCTGACCCCAGGCTCAATCGCACAACCCCGCTGACTAAACGTAGCCCAGGCCGGCAAGCCACGGGCTGGCTGGCATTCAGCATCGATCCCACCGGAAGCGGAGCAATGTCCACAATGCCACCAGACCGTCGAGAAAGTTTACCTTTTTTCCTTCAGAACGTGTGCGGGCAGCGTAGGAGATCGGTACTTCGCGGATGGGAATCCTGCGGCGTAGGAGCTTCGCCGTGACTTCCGCCTCGATCTCAAAGCCATCACTAGTAAGGTTCATCTGGCGCATCAGATCCGCAGGCACCAGTTTGTAGCAAGTGTACATGTCGCTCAGTGTCGCGCCATAGAGCCAATTGGCACACCAAGTGAGGAAACGATTTCCCCAATAAAACAAGCGGTGCCCCGATCGAGCTCCCTTCGTCCGATAAAGGAAGCGGGACCCGTAGACCACTGTAGCCTCGCCCCGCAGCGCGGGGGCGAGCAAACCTAAGTAGTCGGCGGGATCGTATTCGAGATCAGCATCCTGTACCAGCACCCAATCTCCCGTCGCCTCTGCCAGCGCCCTGCGGATGGCGTTGCCCTTACCCAAGTTCCTCTTGCTGGTGAGGACTTTCAGCTGAGGTTGTAGTCGCTTCATTGCAGTCAGCACAGCGGCGGTATTGTCGCTGGAAGCATCGTCCACAACGATGAGTTCCTTTTCGACGCCTCCCGTGTCGGCAGCCAGCACGCGGTTGAGGAGCGTGGCTAGAGTTCGTTCTTCGTTGAACGCAGGAATAAGAATGCTGAGACGTGTCATGAAGGTAGGTCAGGGAGACTGTTCCCCATCCGGCTGACGAGCGAGCGGCCCTGCATGGAACTGGGGATTTCGTAGCCCGCCAAGTCGAGCAACGTGGGCGCCACGTCCAGCAGCTTGGCGCCTTCGTACTTTCCGCGCAACGGGCAGTTGGGAGCGGCCAGCAGGAACATGCCGAACTGCGCATGGTTGCAAGCGTCGGGGCCGGTGTCGTTTTCCTGCACGTGAAAGCGCCCGTGGCCGACGCTGCCGATCGAACGCCACAACAGCCCGCCGAAATGGACAATGAGATCAGGAGCAATGTTGCGGACGTTGCGGTAAATCTCCTTGGGCTTGAAAACCAGTGAGTTAAGCGGGCGGCCTTTGTCGTCCGGCAGGGCCTCGAAGCGGGCCTTCATCTCATTCTGGAAGGCTTCGTAATCGCCAGCCGGAATGAGGCCCTGCGGTTCCCGTCCCTGCACGTTGAAGAACACACGGGCGTAGTAGCCGCCCTCGCTCCAGACTTTGGTCTTGGCCCAGTTGACCTTCAACTTAGCAAAGGGCGTGATCTCCTTGGGATGCTCATCGAGAACCAGCAAGCCCTCCTTGATCAACCACTCGTTGACAACAAAGCCGCCGTCCAGACGCTGCGCGCCGTGGTCGGAAACCACCAGCACCACGGTCTCCTCGTCGAGCAGCTCA
>JACZYA010000128.1 GCA_022571295.1 Acidobacteriota bacterium
GGGCAGACATTTCTGCCAGCGGCCGGCTTTCTGAATGCGTAACTCGGACGTGTTGTCTATGAGTTCAGGGCTCACTTCAACTACCTCCGGGCGCGCCACGGGCAGGCCGAGCGCATCAGCCAGCAGGGCAGCGAGCAATTCGTTCGCCAGAACGCGCAGGTGCTGCGGGTTGTTCTGAAACTTGGTGACGTAGAAGGCCTGGTCGTCGCAGCGCAGCAGATGCGCCTGGGCACCGCCGCGCATTCTTCGCACGTGTTGGAGAGCGCGCCGCAAATTCCGTTCACCCATGCGTGTTCTTGTCGAGAAGAAACACGCCAACCCGCGCTATCCTAGAAGGGGAGACCCTCAAAGGGCAAGCTGCTTGTGGGGTCACGTGCTCTGCGGGATTTGGCCCAAGCTGGGGGAATATCTGACCCTAGTTGGAGAAAGAGCCGGGAGCTTCGCCATCAGGCCAAACTGTTAAAGCCATTGTATTCAATTTTATACAAGAATTTGTGGCCGTGCGACAAATGGCCGCCCGCTTGCCTCTCCTGTACTGCCCAGAGTGGTGCGTTCTGTCCATTCGCCGCACCGCCTGAGCGAAGAAAAGAAAGGAAGGCACGACGACCCAAGCGAGGTTAGCATGGCAGCAACACCCAAGTGGGAAGCGGCCCAGGTTCTTCGAGCCGAAGTCGAGCGTTTTCGTCGGGACCGATTGACCAATGCCTTTGATGCCAGTTTGGGTTGCTTGCAGGTACAAGCCCTGAGAGCGGAGAGGGGCGAGGAGTACCAGAAAGAATCCTTTCCCTGCTGGCACTTTGAGCCAGACGCTTGGGAGCATGTAGGAGGCGGATCCGGCCTCCGAAAGAGCCGCTTGTGTTCATTGCGGCATCCTCTCCGCTGGAGAGAACTTGATTTAGCTCATTGAACGGGAGGAAAAAACAATGAGAAAGTTTGTCAAATGGTTGATGGCAGTCAGCAGCGTTGTTGCATTATCTGGTTTGGTTGTGGGTACAGTAGCCGATGGTCTCAATTTGGGTAATCTCGTCGGGAAGATAGAGGTGAGTAAAGGGAGAAGAGGTCAAAACACGGTCGTCTATCTGAGAGGAGTCGAAGGCAATTATGAACCTCCTCAAGAGCCAGCCGTGTTGGACCAAAAGAGCAAGGTGTTCATTCCCCATTTGCTGCCGCTCCAAAAGGGTCAAGCAGTCCGCTTCAAGAATAGCGACTCCCTTCCCCATAACGTACACCTGTATTGGGGACGTCGGAGCATGCTCAATCAGTCTCAGGCGCCGAATAGTAGTTATGACTGGACTCCTCCGAGAACGGGGGAATACCTCATCTTGTGTAACATCCACCCAGAGATGATGGCGTCTATCTTGGTATTTAGTCACCCTTTCTTTGCTGAGGCAGCATCTTCCCAATTCAAGATTGAAAACATTCCTGCAGGAACGTACACCCTCGTGGCCGTCCGAGATGTGAGAGGGAAACTCAAAGAGCAGGAAATGGAAGTCAGCATCAAGAGCGGGGAGACAGCCAGGGTAACTATTAAGTTTTAAGTGACTCCCAGGCGCGTTTCAGTTCGGTGCCGTCCCCCGCTGAAGAGAAGGAAAGAAAGTTATTGCGAGTATTGCCGCGCTTACGGGCAGGGTTGCCGCGCTGTCTGGGCGAAGAAAGGAGGGTACGAGGATCCCGGGGGGTTACCATGGACAGTAACATCCAAGTGGGAAGTAGCCCGCATTCTCCGCGCTGAAGCCGAGGATATCCGCCGCCACGGATTCACAAACATCTTTAGTCACCAATTCGCCTGCTTGCTGGGACAGGTGCTCCGAATGGAAGTGTGCGAGGGTTGCCTGCTACGTGATTATGTGCCGGAAGAATACAAGGAGGAAGCCTTTCCCTGCCAGCACCTCAACGAATCCGCTGTGGAGCGGTTTGTGACGGTCCCCGAACTGTCGGCGCGGGTCGCCGACCGGCTGGTAAGCATTGCGGAGGAGTTGGAAGCCAGCGCGCACGCTGAGGATTTTTCGAACGAGCACCAGGGCTATCCCTGAGGAGCACACTTGGCAAAGTTGACCCATGTGCTAAAATAGGCCCTGGTAGGGGAATAATTTGGCTAAGAGCAGGTACGAGTCAAGAACCACCCACTTCCAAGTAACGGAAATCACACATTCAGCCACGGCACACAGTGGAGACAGACAGGGGCACAGTGGCATCGGCAGGGACGGAGAAAGGCGCCTCGCCGCCCGGGCGCCGGCAGTTGCTGGGCTTTCTGCTCGGTTCGAGCGTATTCGCTTCGCTGGCTTCCATTTTCTATCCGATACTCAAGTTCGTCCTGCCCCCGCCATCCGGCGAGTTGGATTCCGATACTGTCGTTGCCGCCCGGCTCGATGAGCTGGCTCCCAGCGCAGCAAAAATCTTCCGCTTTGGCAATCGCCCCGGCCTGCTGATTCGCCTGCCGGAGGGTGGCTACCGCGCTTTCAGCGCTACCTGCACCCATCTGGATTGCACCGTCCAGTTTCGCCAACGCGAGCAGGATGTCTGGTGCGCCTGCCACAACGGCATATACGATTTGCGCGGCCGCAATGTCAGTGGTCCCCCGCCGCGCCCGCTGGAAGAATACGACGTGCACGAGCGCGGCGAAGAAATTGTGGTCGCCCGCCGCGAGCAAGCGTGAAACCATGACATCCGCGTTGGAACAGCTCCGCGTCTGGTTGGAAGAGCGCTTCGGCCACGGCCTGGGCGACGCCATCCGCAAAAAGCAAGTCCCCCGCCACCGCCACAGCCTGTGGTACTACCTGGGAGGAATGACGCTCTTCCTGTTCCTTATCCAAGTGGTCACCGGCATTCTGTTGCTGCTCTATTACCGCCCCTCGCCCGGCGAAGCCTTCGAGAGCGTGCAGTTCATCATGACCAAAGTGCAGTTCGGCTGGCTGATACGCGGGCTGCACGCCTGGGCCGCCAACCTGCTCATCCTGGTGGCCATGCTGCACATGTTTTCCGCCTTTTTCCTGAAGGCCTACCGCAAGCCGCGCGAGCTCACCTGGATAACCGGTTGCCTGCTGTTCTTCATCTTCCTCGGTTTTGGGTTCAGCGGGTACCTGCTGCCCTGGAACGAGCTGGCCTTCTTCGCCACCAAGGTGGGGACGGAAATGATGGCCGCCGTCCCCTTCATCGGCGAATGGCTGCTGACCGTCTTCCGCGGCGGCGAGGAAGTAACCGGCGCCACCCTCACCCGTTTCTTCGGGTTCCACGTAGCGGTCTTCCCGGCGCTGACCACCCTGGTGTTGGGTATTCACCTTTTTCTGGTGCAGCAGTTGGGGATGAGCGTGCCGCCTTCGGTTGAGCGCGCCCACCGCCAGAGCGGGCAGCCCTTGCGCGCCCACCCCTTTTTCCCCGGTTTCCTGCTGCGCGACTTGATCGGTTGGTACATCGCCCTGGGCATCCTGGCTGCGCTGGCCGCGCTCGACCCCTGGGAGCTGGGCGTCAAGGCCGACCCCTTTGTTCCCACCCCCGCCGGCATCAAGCCGGAGTGGTACTTCCTGTTTCTCTTCCAGACGTTGAAAGTCATCCCCGCCCGGCTGCTGTGGATCGAAGGTGAGCAGTTGGCGGTGATGCTCTTCGGTGTGGTGGCGTTGCTGTGGGTGTTGGTTCCGTTTCTGGACCGCAACCCCGAAGGCCGCAGCGGCCGCGTGTTCACGGCGGTGGGTGCAGTGGCGGTGGCCTACATTATTGGCATGACCGTGTGGGCGTGGTGAGGGTAACTGGGATGCGGACGCGCTGCCGGTTGGTTCTGTTCTTCTTGACGGTGGGAGCGTGCGGGCTGGGGGCGCAGTCGCCGCCCTCTTCGCCGCCCACCAACACTTGTCTCGATTGCCACTTGATCTTCGAGGACGACGAGCACCTGGGCGTGCCCGCGCAACTGTTCGCCGGCGACATCCACGCCGCCCGCGGCCTCACTTGCGCCGCCTGCCACGGCGGCGACCCGCGCGAGGAAGATTCCGATAAGTCCATGGACCCCGCCAAAGGATTCATCGGCGTGCCCAAGCGTGCTGACATCCCGCGCCTGTGCGCGCACTGCCACTCCGATGCCGTTTTCATGCGCTCCTACAACCCCCGGCTGCGCACCGACCAGTTGGCTCAGTATGGGACCAGCGTGCACGGCCAGCGCTTGCGGCGCGGCGACACCCGCGTGGCGGTCTGTTCGGACTGCCACGGCATCCACGACATTCGCCCCGCTTCCGCCACCCTGTCTCGCGTCCATCCGCTTCGGCTGCCCCAAACCTGTGCCGGCTGCCACTCTGACCGGGAGCACATGAAGGGGTACGAGATTCCGACCGACCAATGGGATGAGTACCGCGCCAGCGTGCACTACCGGACGCTGGCGGGCGGCGACTTGGCCGCTCCCACCTGCGCCACTTGCCACGGCAATCATGGCGCCGCCCCGCCGGGGGTGGCGTCGGTGGAGCGCGTCTGCGGCACCTGCCACGTCTTCCAGGAGCAACTCTTCGACCAGAGCCCGCACAAGCAGCCCTGGGACATGATGGAGTTGGCTTCTTGCCTCACCTGTCATGGCAACCACGGCATCCAGCCCACCGGCGACTTCCTGGTGGGTACGGGCGAGGAGGCTTTCTGCATCAACTGTCACCTCGAGGGCGACGGCGGGTGGGAGACGGCGGAGAAAATCCACGCCGCCCTCGTCGGGCTCGACTCCGCCCTGGCCGACGCCGCCGGCCTGCTGGACCAAGCCGAGCGCGCCGGCATGGATGTTGGAGAGGCGCGCCTGGTCCAGGCTAACGCCCGGGAGAGCCTCATCAAAGCCCGCGTCGATGTCCACGCCTTCAATGCTGCGCGGGTGGAAGAGACGGTCGAGAGCGGGCTGGAGCTGGCCGCCGAGGCTCATCAGGCCGGCGAGGCCGCCCTGGACGAGTTGGCTTTCCGCCGCAAGGGCCTGGGGCTGTCACTGCTGGCCATCGCCTTCGTGGTGTTTAGCTTGTGGCTGCTGATCCGCCACATCGAACGCGGCAAGGAAGAAATCATCTACAAGCACGAGCAGTAGGGCAGACCTGCCTACCGCAGGCAGGCGCAGGCAGGCATTCTTGTCTGCCGGTAGTGAGCCCTACTCCCCCCGGAGCGTGCGAAGAATCTCCGGGTCTTCTTCCTCGTAGGCCAGCAGTGTGTGGCAGGTGTCGCAGTCGCCGGGGATGGTGCGCGATTCGTCCCGGGTGGAGTGCACGCCGTCGTGGCAGCGGAAGCACCCCGGAAACGGATCGTGCCCGCGATTGTCCGGGTAGGTTCCCCAGAACAGATTCATCTGCGGGAAGACGTTGCGCTGGTAGATTTCCACCAAGGCCGTGGCCGCCTGCTCGATCTCTCCCCGGCGCGGCGAGTTGAACAGCTCCGGATGCTCCCTCCGATAGAAATCGCGCAGGCGGGTCCGAATCTGGCTGGCGGCCTCTGCCCGCGAGGTGTAGGAAAGTTGCAAAAACTCCAAACCTTTCATCTTGATGAACGGCAGAGAGGGATCAATCCGCTTGGCCGCCAGAGCTTGATCCAGTGCTTCACCCGGCAACTTAAAGATGTGGGTGGGACGGTTGTGGCAATCCATGCAGTCCATTCGGCGTTGCTCACCCGTGGCTAGTAGCTCCTCCAGCGGGGGCGCGTCCATGGAGAAGTATTCGTAAACATTCCCGTCGGGTGCTGAGTAGCGCACGTAGGGAATTTCCTGCCGCTGGCGATCGGTGCTGATGTAGGTGATACGGTTCCCCGAGTCCAGGTGGGCGCCGTGGATGCCTTTAATCTCCCCCGTCATGGGGTCCACGCCGCCGATGTGCATCGACAGCACTGTCCGGGTAAAGCTGTTCTGCTCGTCATCAGCGAAGTGCGGTTTGACGACGATTTTGTCGCCGTGGAACTTTGCCGGCCAGTGGCATTGCTCGCAAGTGTCCTGCGAGGGACGCAGGTTTTCCACTGGCGTGGGAATGGGCCGCTCGTATAGGTCTAGCGTGACCGAAACCACCTGCCACGCACCCGAGAGCTTCGAGCGCACGAACCAGGGCGCGCCCGGACCAATGTGGCATTGCACGCACGCCACCCGGGCGTGGGGAGAGTTCTGGTAGGCGGTGTACTCCGGCTGCATCACCGAGTGGCAGGTCAGCCCGCAGAACTGCACCGAGTCCATGTAGTGCACGCCGCGGTAGCTGGCGGTGAGGAACAAAAGCAAATTCACCGCCGTGGCCCCGGCCACAAAGTAAAAAGTTTGCCGGAGCTGCGGCTGGTTCAAATCAATCCTGGGATACTCTCGGGGCAGCGTCCCTTGTTGAATCTCCTTGCGCCGCCGCCGGTGCATTCCCAGCGGGATCAGCAGCAGCCCGCCCACAAACACTGCCGGCAATATCAGGAACCCGATGATGCCGACGTAGGGGCTGGGCCGGAAGCCAAACACTTCCGCCAGGTAGAAACTCACCAGCGTCAGCGCGCTGGCGGTGGTGATGACCACTCCTGCTTGGCTCAGGCGGTTGTTGCCGAGATAAAAAAGCGGGCGCGACAAACCCCGTGCCCACTTCCTCAGTTGCGGGGAGAAATCGCTCATCGCAGGAGCCACCTCAAACTGTGCCAGCGTACTCCGCTTTCCACCTCTTGTCTTCTCTCTTGTACTTCTCCAGGAACGGGAGCGCAGTCACGCGAGTCGCCCGCTGCTTCGTGGCCGACGCCAACCTACTTTTCCGCCAGAGTGCGCACGTAGGCGATCACGTTGACCATGTCCTCATTGCTCAGGCCCTTGACCGGCTTCTTCTTTCCCTTACCTTCTGTCAAGAGCTTGCGGATTTCGTCGTCGCTCCGGGCCTGCACCTCTTTCGAGCCCAAATGACGCAGCTCCACCTTGAGCATCTTGGCGATGGCCGGTTTGCCTTCGCCCTCTTTGGCGTGGCAGGCGGCGCAGCGTTTGGCATAAATCGCCTTGCCTGCTTCCGCATCACCCTTGGCCGCCAGCATCAGTGGAATCAAGCAAACTACCAACAAGATCAAACTCGGGCTCAGCCAGTGTCTCATTTGTCTCATTGCGTCCTCCTCAACTACTTTCTGCGGCAGTCACGAATCCACCCCCCAGGGAGCAATCCGGTTGCCAGGCCATGCCCTACTGCCTCCACGGGGAACCTCATTAGTTCCCCAGTCTGTACGACCGGCCACCGCTGCTGATCGCCTACCTGTGGTCATATCCCGCAGCGGTGCGGGAGAATCCCCCGAGACAAAAAGTCCGTGCCCCCTCGCTCGGCACGGCAACAGCGAATTTCAGCCTTGCTCGTACCCTCCACTGCCGACAGTTCAAATGGCCCACAAGCTGCTCCTCTAGGTTGCTGTTCAATGGCGCTACCTTGTTGTGGCAAGGGGGAAGAGGAATGCCCAAAGCCCTTCCGGCCACAGTGGTCTTGGGGGTGCTCTTGGTAGCGTTGGCGTGCACCGCCCTTCCTGTGCAAGCTTCGGAAGTCGCCTGCACCGACTGCCACGAGATTGACCCGCAGAAGTTCGCCGCCAGCGTCCACGGTCTCTTTGGCTGCGCCGACTGCCACAGCGGAGCTGAGCAGTTCCCGCATGCCGAGGGGGCCAAGCAAGTTGACTGCGCCCTCTGCCACCCCGAGGCAGTCGAGACCTACCGCCAGGGCATCCACGGCCAGGGCCGTGCCCAGGGCATCAGCGAAGCCGCTTCCTGCGCCGACTGTCACGGCGATGTCCATACCGTTACCCCCCACACGGAGGCCACCTCCTCCGTCCATTGCTCGCATCTGGCCCAGGCCTGCGCCCGCTGCCACGCCAATGTGGCGCCGGCC
>JACZYA010000020.1 GCA_022571295.1 Acidobacteriota bacterium
CACCCCGCGTTGACACCCCGGCTAAGGCCCCCTATAATGGGGTTCTCAAGGGGAGCCGAAGTTCTGATGTACGCAATCATTCGCACCGGCGGCAAGCAGTACCGCGTGGCCAAAGACGAGGTCATCCGCGTCGAGAGCTTGCCCGGCAAAGTAGGCGGCAAAGTCACCTTCAAGGACGTGCTGGCCGTGCAAGAGAAAGACAAGCTCGCCACCGGCACGCCCCTGCTAGCCAAAGCCAAAGTCAGCGGCACCATCATCGAGCAAGGCAAAGGCGCCAAGGTGCGCGTCTTCAAGTTTAAAAAGAACAGTCAGTACAAGATCATGCGCGGCCACCGCCAACTCTACACCGCGGTCAAAATCACCGCGATTTCTGGCCACGCATCGGAGTAAGTCATGGCACACAAAAAAGGTCAGGGCAGCAGCACCAACGGGCGGGACAGTCAAGCCAAGCGGCTGGGCATCAAGCGCTTCGGCGGCCAGTGGGTGCACGCCGGCTCCATCCTGGTCCGCCAGCGCGGCACGCCTTACAAAGCCGGGGCCAACGTCGGCCGCGGGCGCGACGACACCCTCTTCGCCACCGCCAACGGCATTGTGCTGTTCGAGAAAAAAGGCCGCCTGGGCCGCTACATCAGCATCCAGCCCGCCGAGGCCCCCGCTGCTGCCGGCGCCGACTAACCCACCGCCTGAGCTTCGCCAAGTTCCTCAACTCACCTTTCTCCTGGTGGGTTTTTCCGCTATCCTTTTCTCCAGAGATGAGACAAACATTCACCGGCCACTAATTCATGTTTATTGACGAAGCCAAAATCTGGATCAAGGCGGGCGACGGCGGCAAGGGCTGCATCGCCTTCCGCCGGGAGAAGTTCGTGCCGCGCGGCGGCCCCTCCGGCGGCGACGGGGGCGATGGCGGCGACGTGATTCTGGAATCCACCCAGCACCTCAACACCCTGCTGCCTTTCCGCTACAACCGCGAGTTCCGCGCCCCGCGCGGGCACCACGGCGAAGGCTCCAACCGCCACGGCGCCAGCGGCGACGACCGCACCATCCAAGTTCCGGTCGGCACCATCTTCTACGAAGAAGAGAGCGGCGAAAAGCTGTTCGACTTCACTCAGCCCGGCCAGCGCTGGGTGGCCGCGCGCGGCGGACGCGGTGGGCGCGGCAACGCCCGCTTCGCTACCTCCACCTATCAGGCCCCGCGCCGCGCCGACCCGGGTGAGCTGGGCGAAGAGCGCCGACTGCGGATGGAATTGAAGCTGCTGGCCGACGTGGGCTTGGTGGGTTTCCCCAACGCCGGCAAGTCCACGCTCATCTCGCACCTTTCGGCCGCGCACCCGAAGATCGCCGACTATCCCTTCACTACCCTGGAACCCTGACTGGGCGTGGTACGCGGAGATGACGAAGAAAGTTTTGTGTTGGCCGACATCCCCGGCTTGATCGAAGGCGCGCACGCGGGCCACGGCCTGGGCACGCGCTTCCTGCGCCACATCGAGCGCACCCGCTTGCTGGTGCACCTGGTGGATATCTCTGACACCGGGCGCGACCCGGCGGACGACTTCCGCGTGGTGCGCAACGAGCTGCACCAGTTCAGTACGGCGCTCGCGGAAAAGCCGGTGGTGGTGGCGGCCAATAAACTCGATGCGCTGCCCAACCCCGAGCGCCTGGCCGCGCTGCGGGCACACTGCGAAACCGAAGGGCTGCCCTGCGTGGCCATTTCCGCTGTGACCGGGGAAGGCTTGGACGAGCTTCGCCGCCTACTGGCCGCGCAGCTGCGCAACCTGGCGCCCGCGGCCCCGGCCACACCCGCACCCTAGGAGCTAAAGCCGCCGCGTGAGCCGCCAATTGAAAATCGGGTTGTTCGGCGGGACCTTCGATCCCATTCACAACGGCCATCTGGCACTGGCGCGGGCGGCGCGGCGCCGCTTCCACCTCGACTGCATTTACTTCATTCCCTCCGGCCTCCCGCCCCACAAGCAGGCCCGCGGGCTGAGTCCTTTCCTGCACCGCTATGCCATGGTGACGCTGGCGTGCGCCCACCTGTCGCGCGCGGCGCGGGGCGGGGATGATTTCCTTCCGTCACTGCTGGAGGCCGCGCCCAACCTGAGCGGCCGCCGCCGCTACTACTCGGTTGATACCGTGGCGCGCCTGCGCCGCCAACTCGGCCGCCGCGCCCGGGTCTATTTCCTGCTGGGCGCGGATGCCTTCCTGACGCTGCCTGCCTGGAAGAACCTCCGTCGCCTGGTTCGTCTGTGCGACTTCATCGTCGCTACCCGGCCCGGCTTCCGTCTGGCGGAGGCCCGCCGCGTGCTCCCCGCCGACCTATTGGCGCCGACGGCACGGAGTTCCGCCAGGGAAATCCGGTTGCGCCAAAGCACCATCCACTTGCTGACTGGAGTGCACGCCGATATTTCCTCCAGCCGCATCCGGCAACTGGTGCGCACCGACCGCGCGGCCTGGCGCAAATGGGTGCCGCCGAGCGTCGCGGACTACATCGAACACTTGCAGCTTTACCGCTAGATGGCCAAACACTCGGTTCCCAAACAGCTCCAGCGCGCCGCCGCGGCTGCCCTGGACAAGAAGGCCGCTGAGATGGTTCTGCTCGACCTCGACGGCGTGGCCTCCTTCACCGGCTACTTCCTGCTGTGCACCGGCCAGTCCAACCGGCAGGTGAAAGCCATTGCCGATGCGGTGGAAGAGAAGTTGGGCCGCGCCGGGCTCACGCCCGCGCACGTGGAGGGCTACGAGCAAGCCGAGTGGGTGCTGGTGGACTACCTGGACTTCGTGGTGCACATCTTCAACCCGCGCGCCCGCAGCTTCTACGACCTGGAGCGCCTCTGGCGCCGCGCCACCCCCCTGCCCCTGCCACATGACGAGCAACAATGAAGCTTGCTTTCTCCTACCACCGGAGTCCAGCATCGCGATGTGTCATGCTGAACGAAGTGAAGCATCTCGCGCTAAGAGATTCTTCGCTGCGCTCAGAATGACGATGATGAGTACAGAATGAAGTTGCGGCTGGTATTCCTGGGCAAGACGCGCAACCCGCACCTGCGCGCGCTGATCGAAGACTACCGCCAGCGCATCGCGCACTTCTCGCCCATTGAGATTATTGAGCGGAAAAGCGCCGACGGCGGCCCCCGGACAGTGGAGGAAGCGCGCGGCAAGCAGGCGAGCACGCCGGTAGTGCTGCTGGACGCCGCCGGGAAGAGCCACACCTCAGAGGAGTTCGCCCGCTGGCTGGCGCGGCAGATCAACCGCGGGCACAACCAGTTGGTCTTCCTGTTGGGCGGCGCGGAAGGCTTTGCGGAAGAGACCAAGAAGAAAGCTACCCTGCTGCTCTCGCTCTCCCAGATGACCATGCCGCACGAGTTGGCCCGCGTGGTCCTGCTGGAGCAGCTCTACCGCGCCTTCGCCCTGCTGCGCGACCACCCCTACCCCAAGTGACCGCCGCTTGCCCGAACCCCCGCCGCACCCTCGCAGCCAACTCTCAGCTAAGTAGATTTTAATCTCTACTTAATCCCGTTTTGACCCCGTTGCGAGAGCATCGGGGCGGCACCGAACGGGTTGGCTCTCCATGAAGTCCGGAAAACCACAGGCAGGGAAACCTCTCCGCGCTCAAGCCCGGAAAAAGCTGCGGGCCTCGGCGCTGTCCGTCTTTGAGAAGTGGGACCACGCCTGGCCGGGAATCCAAGCGGAGATTGAGTCGGCGGGGAAAAAAATCCTCTGCCGCCCGGGGTGCGTTCCCTGTTGTTACCGCAGAGTCTTCTGCACCCTGGCGGAAGGCGTGGCCATCGCCGACCATATTCGCCGCCACTTCCCGCCCGAGCAGCAGGAACATTTTCGCCTGCGGGTGGAGGCCACCGCATCTTCCCTGCAAAAGCTGCGCGCCGACGGCTTCTGCGAGTCGGAAGACCTCTTCTATCGCGCCGGCGGCCTGGAATGCCCTTTCTTGGAGGAAGGGCGTTGCAGCATTTATGCAGCGCGCCCGCTGGACTGTCGAGCTCTCAACGCAACCACAGACGTCAATACCGAAGACTGCCGGAAATGCCCGCAAGCAGTGAACTGCATCGAGTCGGAAGCCAAACGATTCCGCTTGCAAAAAGAACTGGGCGCACAAGAAACCACGATCGGAGTTCCCCTGCTGCGGTTGAGCAATCCGCGCCCCCTGCTGGCGGATGTGTTGAGCTATCTGTGGCAGACGGCCCCGCCCGCCACTGTCCATTTCTCCGCGCAAGCGTGGAAAGAAAGACTCGCCAGCCGCTCCACTGAGCGGGACGACACTTGGCAGGACGACCGCAGCGATTTCCGCGCCATTCGCATGCCGATCAGGCTGCCGGCGGAAGGCGATTACCCGCCCGACCTGACTCTAGTCCGGCAACGCCAGGACGTCCACGAGCTCTACGGCCGGCCGGTGATGGGCGAGGGCATCCCGGCCTTCTGCACGCTCTACAAACGCCACCCCGGTTGCCGCTTTGATTGGACCGCCCGGCGCTTCCGCGCTTCCGAGCCGGCGGAATCGCGCGTGCCCTATACGGTCTGGATGTCCGACGACCTGCAAGAGCGGCTGATGATGTGGGAAGCGGCCAAGCGAGCGCACGGCCGGGTGCTGTGCGGCGGCCTGGGGCTGGGTGTGTTCCCGCAATTTGCTCTTGCGCTCCCGCGCGTGGAGGCGGTGGACATCATCGAGAAAGACCCTGACATCATCGCTCTCATTCAAAGTACTTGGGACAAGCAGCCCTGGCCGCGACGCTCGGCGTGCGCGATCACCGAGATGGGCATCGAAGACTACCTCCAAACCACAACCGAGCAATACGACACGGTTTACATCGACACCTGGGACGCCCTCTATCACGAATACCTTCCCCACCTGAACGAGCTCACCCAACTGGCCCGGCGGGTGCTGCGGCCGCAGGGGGAAATCCTGCTGTGGGGCTACGACAGGATGGTGCGGGACTTTCTCCGCACCGTCAGCCTGCTGACCGAGCGACGGGGAAAATACCTGGCCGCCGGCCCGGCTCAACTGGAGAACATCGCGCGGCTCTATCCGCTGCTCCACCGGCTGGTCGGCTGGTTGAAACAGCATCCCGACTGTTCCAACCAGAAGCTGCAAACTGAAGCCTACCGGATTGCTACGCGGGAACGGCGCAACCTGGGCATCCTGGTGCTCAGCCGCCAGCCGGGCGCCCAGCAACTGCTGGAGCAAAAATATTTCCGCGCCGCCCAGCTCCAGCCCTCCCCTGCAACCCCGGCCTTGCCCAGCAGCTGACAACGACGCGCACATTTCAGCGCAAGCATCACCGACAGGTACAAGAGGTACGCGGGAGGTCCCAGCCACATTACAGGCTCAGGATTGCGACGCAGCCGGCTCAGTCGGCTTGAGAATCCGGTTCGCTGAATCCCAGCCGCCACCAAACCGGGATGAGGCCAAATCCCAACAGAAGCAAAACCAGAATCCACAGCCAACGCCAGGGGAACCAGGTCGGCGCGGGACTCCCCACCAGCCAAGTGCCCAACCCCGTCAACAAGCAAAAGATCGAAAAGGCGGAGGTGAGCATGGCGGCAAGGGCGCGTTGCAGGCGTCGCGGTCCCAGCCCGGGCTCTTCGTTCAACGACGCGGCCACCGGCCCCCAGAACCCGGGCGGGTGCGCCCGGCGATAAAACTCCCGCAGGCGGCTCTGCTCCTCCGGCCCGGTGAGAAAAACCACCACGACGGCGGTCACGGTTGAACCCAGCGCCACCAGCAGCATTCGCAGAACCTCTTGTTCCGCCGGAATGGTCTTCAGCAGGATGGGAGCCAGAACCAGGGACGCCACGATGGCGGAAATTTCCCCCCAGGCATTCATCCGCCACCAGAGCCAGCGCAACACCAGAACAATCCCGATGCCGGCGCCCAGCAGCAGGCTGGTCTCCCACGCCAATTGGATGGAAGTAAGCTGGGTCATGATGAGCAGGGCAATCGCCAGAATCAAAAGATTGGCGCCCCGGGCCACCCACACCAGCGTCCGGCCGGTGGGCTTCCGCTTCAGCCAAGCCTCGCAGATGAACCGCTTGTAAATGTCGTTGGTCCAGTAGGAAGAGCCCCAGTTCAAGTGCGTGTCCACCGTGGACGCCAACGCCGCCAGCATCCCCGTCAACATCAGCCCTTTAATTCCGGTCGGCAATAGCTCCGCCATCCCCCGCACAAAGGTCGCCTCGCGCTCCGCCGTCAGCACCTCGCCGGTGAGTTCCGGGTCGGGCGGAAAGATAACCAACAGCCCCAGTCCGATCACAAGCCACAGCAGGCTGCGGAAGATGATCTGGACCACGGTGAAGACCACCGCGGCAAACTTGGCGTCGCGGTCGGTGCAACAGGCCATGGACCGCTGAGCCAGGTAGCCGGTGCCGTCGGCATACATGTGGATCAACCACTGGAACCCAAAAGCCAACAGGAGCATCCAGGAAACGTCGTAGGCGCGCGAGGGAGTAAAGGCCAGGATTTGGTCAGGAAGGATTCCACCCGGCCCGCCGGCGGCAAACAGTTCGTGGATGCGTTCGGTGATGACCGACAACCCGCCGACCGTGCGCACAACCACAACCGCGTAGCACAGTGTCCCCAGCATCATGAGGAAGAACTGGAAGATGTCAGTCATAACCACGCTGCGTAAACCGCCGGTGGCGGAATAAAAAGTCGTCACCAGGACGATGGCGCCGATGGAAATCAGGTTGCTGGCGGTTCGAATCCACACGCCCATCCCATCGCCGGTATCAAGCGTCAGCGGCATTCCGATCCAGCGCACCAGCTCGACCAGCGGATTGAACAGCCAGGCGGGCAACCATCGATCCCAGAGCAAGAACGGCTCTGCAATGCGCGTGGCTGCCAGCAGAACCATGGCCAGCACGGTGCAATTGATGATGGTCCCGAAGTAGATAGCTTTGACGCCGCGGAGAACGGCAGCCGGCTTGTGACCGTAGCGGATTTCGGTCAGCTCTGCGTCGGTCAGAACGCCCGCCCGGCGCCAACTGGCCGCAAACACAAACCCCATCATCAGGAAGGCCAGAGCGAAAATCCAAAGCCGCCACAGAGCAAAAATTCCTCCGGTGGCAATCAACCCGGTGACCAGCAGAGGCGTGTCGGCGGCAAACTGGGTGGCCGCCATACTGATGCCGGCGCGCCAGCCTTTGAGGCTTCGACCGGCCAGGAAATACTCCTCCAGATTCTTGGAAGCGACTTTCCGCGACCGCAAGCCGGCCCAAATCGCGTAGGCGATAAAGGCACCAATCATCAAAAGATCCAGAGTGCTCATCGAACTCCCTCAACCAGAAAGTTGATTTAGCCTGCGCATCTTCGGCACCCCTGAGACCAGTCCAACCCTGGCCAGGCGATAGTTGGCCGCTCGATTCACCTCGTGGGTGTCCCCGATTGTACCGGAACAGTTGATAAAACTTGACCTGTTTTTCCTGCCCCTGCGCTTCCAAGCTCTGCTCCGCCAAGGTGTGCGCCAGACCATTGGGCGCGTGCGAAGAACTGCCACTACGCGCCCGACTCAGCAAGGAAAGAGCAAAGTCTGCCTCGATTTTGCCGATAAAGAGTAAGGAGCATGCTGTAGTTTGCTCGCCGCCGCTAGGAGCCGAGGTGTGATGCTGGGTTTCAGCTTGCCGCGCAGCCGTCCATGGCGCGACCTCGCCGCCTGGGTCGCCACCATCAACGGCCTTGCGTGGACTTCCCATAGGCTGCTCAACAGGTGTGCCGGCTTCCAGCCCTTCGCCCGGCATACGGCGCTGAACAAACGGCTTGTGGCGTCTGCCGGCGTACCATCGCCCGAGCAGCGCTCGACTCCCGCTGCTCACTTGCAGCTCTTAGTCGCCTGAACTTGGGAGAAGAAAAGTGAAACAGGAACTACACCAAGAGCCGACCGCCGACCTTGGCATGCTTGAGATCCAGGGCAGGCTGCGGCAACTCGAACAGCGCGATTTGTGGCTCTGGGGGGCTGCCATCGTTGTTATGCTCCTGTTGATACTGGCAGTCGTCTCGTTCTCCCTCCCGGCGCTG
Source organism: Acidobacteriota bacterium (assembly GCA_022571295.1). GTDB lineage: Bacteria > Acidobacteriota > Terriglobia > Acidiferrales > 2-02-FULL-67-57 > JACZYA01. Next base: position 8,021 of record JACZYA010000020.1, read on the forward strand.
GCACAGGAAGAGAGCCCGTTCTCCGTGCACCACCTGGACCAAGCCGTGCAGGGCCTGCTGGGGCTAGTGCTCCTTTTCAGCATTCATGTCATCTACCAACTAATTTTGGTTCGCCGGCTGCGGCGTCAACTGGCACGCCAGTTGGAAATCATCGCCCGGCAAGAACTCCGAACGGAGCAACTCCGCCAGCTGGTCCTGACCGATCCCCTCACCGGCCTCTACAACCGGCGCTTTCTGGAGCAGCACTTGGTGGTCGAGATTGCCCGGTCCCGACGGCAAGATTACCTGCTCTCGGTGTTGATGCTTGACCTCAACGACTTCAAGCAGATCAATGACTGTTACGGCCATTCCGCCGGCGACCTGGTGCTCACCCACTTTGCTATTCACATAAGAAAAGCCATTCGCAGCAGCGACATTCCGATACGCATGGGGGGCGACGAATTTCTCGTGCTCCTGCCCGAATGTCGTCCTGAGCAAGTGCTGAGCGTGCTGTCCCGGTTGCATGGGCTGGAAGTGGAACACCACGGACGGAAGATTCCCTTCGCCTTTTCCGCCGGCTGGGCCGCTTGTCAACCTGATGATGGACCGAAGCAAATCCTCGAACGTGTGGACCAAGCACTCCTGACCGACAAGCTCACCGGCAAGACCCAGCAGGAGCTCAATCGGTTGGAAGCCCAGATTCGCCAAGCGGAAAAAATGGAGGCGGTGGGACGGCTGGCCGGCGGGGTGGCCCACGACTTCAACAACCTGCTGATGGTCATTCGAGGTTATACCGAACTGCTTCTGAGCCGCGCCGATCAATCCGATTCCCTAAGCGCGAGCGCCAAGGAGATCCAGAAAGCCGCCGACCGCGCCACCGCTCTCACCCAACAACTCTTGGCTCTCAGCCGCAAACAAGTAGTCCAGCCCCAAGTGCTCGACCTCAACGCCGTCGTGGCCGATATGGACAAACTGCTCCGGCGCGTGATCCGCGAGGACATCGAGCGGGTCACCTTGCTGAAACCAGGCTTGGGACGGGTGAAAGCGGACCAGGGACAGATCGAACAGATCATCATGAACCTGGCTGTCAATGCCCGAGACGCCATGCCGAAAGGTGGCAAGCTCATCGTTGAAACCTCAAACGTTGAGCTGGACGAAGGCTACGTCAGCAGTCACCCCATGGTAACACCCGGTTCCTACGTGATGCTGGCGGTGAGCGACAGCGGCGCCGGCATCGACCAGGAGACCCAAACCCGCATCTTCGAGCCCTTCTTTACGACCAAGGAAAACGGGAAGGGCACCGGGCTGGGCTTGGCGACCGTCTATGGGATTGTCAAGCAGAGCGGCGGCTACATCTGGGTGTACAGCGAGCCCGGCCAGGGAACGACCTTCAAAATCTATCTGCCGCGCATTGAAGAGACCGACGAGAAAGCCAAGCTGGAGGAAGCCATCGCCCCGCCAGCGCGCGGCTCGGAAACCGTTCTGGTGGTTGAAGACGAAATGTCTGTTCGGAGACTCACTCGCCAGTTCTTGGAAGAAAACGGCTATCGGGTACTGGAAGCGATTGAAGGGTGCGAGGCCCTGCGGATCTCAAATCAGCACAAAGGCCCCATCCACTTGCTGCTGACCGACGTGGTGATGCCGCAGATGAGCGGCCGTGAGCTGGCCCACAGCCTGGTGCCCCTGCGGCCCGAGATGAAAGTGCTCTACATGTCGGGCTACACCGACGACGCCATTGTCCATCACGGACTCCTCGAGCAAGATATAGCTTTTCTCCAAAAACCTTTTACCCTCGATGCCCTGGCGCACAAGGTGCGCGCAGTGCTGGATGCCAGAAACGGGAAGTAGCCGTAGTAAACACCATCCCTCGCCTGCTTAGAGCTAGCTCTGCGCACAACATCGCGCTCCGACCCGCGCTTCCAAGCCTTGCCCCGCCGCCCGCCGGCATCAAGTGCCAAGAAAACTTCCAGACCCACCGGGCGTCCCAGGCTCGCTAATCTGCCCGCGGCAAGAATTGCGCCATCCTCTCCATGCACGACAGCGGCGCTCTTGCGCGCACCCCCCAACCACAAGTAAAGTGCCTCCCTCCCCAAGAACAGGCTTGGGGCAGGGAGTGGGACTGCACCGGCAGCCACAATGAGCGAAGCAGGCAAAAAGGGACTGATCATCGTCCACACCGGGCCGGGCAAGGGAAAGACCACGGCCGCGCTGGGGCTGGCCTTCCGCGCCATCGGCAGCGGGCTGCGGGTGCTGATGGTGCAGTTCATCAAAGGCTCCTGGCACTACGGCGAGCTCGACACCGCCGAGCTTCTCGGCAAAGACAAGTTTGAAATCCGTCCCATGGGCAAAGGCTTCGTCAAGCTGGGCGGCGAGGTTGACCCCAAGCACCGCCAGGCGGCTGAAGAAGCCTGGGCGTTTGCGCGCGAGAAGATTTTCTCCGGCCAGTACGATATGATTATCCTCGATGAGATCAACTACGCTATCAGCTACCGCCTGCTCAAGGTGGAAGCGGTGGTGGAAACGCTGAAGGGGAAACCCGAGGACCTGCACGTGGTGCTGACCGGGCGCAACGCCCACGCGCAGGTGGTGGAGCTGGCTGACCTGGTGACCGAGATGCGCGAGGTCAAGCATCCCTACCAGAAAGGCATCGACGCCCAGCGCGGGATTGAATACTGATGAGGATTGATCGGTTGATTGGTTCATTGGTTGATCGGGCGAAGAAAAGCCCGGCGCATCACGTCTTCCAATAAACCAATAAACTGATTAACGGATAAACCAAAAATGGCGTGGTTCCGACGACAGAAGAAAGGCATTGAGCGCGCGGCCTCGGAGGAAAGCAAGGTTCGCACCGAGGGCCTGTGGAAGAAGTGCGACGGCTGTCGCCAGATCGTCTGGAAGAAAGACCTGGACGCCAACCTGAGCGTCTGCCCGCGCTGCCAGCACCACTACCGCATCAACGCCCATCAGCGGCTGGAGCTGCTCTTCGACGCGGGCGGCTACACCGAGCACGACGCCGGACTGGCCTCCACCGACCCGCTCAAGTTCGTGGATACCAAGCCCTACGACCAGCGCCTGAAAGCAGCGAAGAAGAAAACCGGAATGCAGGATGCCATCCTGTTCGGCGAAGGTAAGCTGGCCGGCCGGCCGGTGCAGATCGGCGCGATGGAGTTCGCCTTCATCGGCGGCTCAATGGGAGCGGTGGTGGGCGAAAAGGTGACGCGGGCGGCGGAGCGCTCGCTGGAAGCGAAGCTGCCGCTGGTGATCGTTTCCTGCTCGGGCGGCGCGCGCATGATGGAGGGCGTGGTCAGCTTGATGCAGATGGCGAAGATCAGCGCGGCGCTGGCGCGGCTGGACGATGCGCGCGTGCCTTACATCAGCCTGTTGACCGACCCCACCACCGGCGGCGTCACCGCCTGCTACGCCATGCAGGGCGACCTCAACATCGCCGAGCCGGGCGCGCTGATCGGCTTCGCCGGGCCGCGCGTGATCGAGCAGACCATCGGCCAGAAGCTGCCCGAAGGCTTCCAGCGCAGCGAGTTCCTGCTGGACAAGGGTTTCCTGGATGCCATCGTCCCCCGCAAGGACTTGAAGAGCTACCTCTCGAACGCCCTCGACTTCCTCTCCCCCTAGCGGGCTTGACCGCAGCGGGGGAGAGGCTGCATCTTAGTTGTTTGTAACTCCACCGTAGAAAGGCGCAGGCAATGGCGGCGAACAAAATCGGAATACTAACCGGGGGCGGGGATGTGCCGGGGCTGAACTCGGTGATCAAGTCGGCGGTCTATCGCGCCAGCGAGATGGGCCGCGAGGTGATCGGCATCCGTAAGGGCTGGGAAGGCCTGACCCACATGGACCCCAAGCAGAAGAACGACCCGGCCTGCATCCGCCCACTCAACCGCGAGAACACCCGCGCCATCGACCGCACCGGCGGCACCACGCTCCACACCTCGCGCACCAATCCGCAGAAGTTGAAGAAGTCCAAGCTGCCGTCGCACCTGACGCCGGCGGAAATCTCAAAGTTCCCGTGCACGGGCGAGACCTATGACCTGACCTCGGTGGTGCTGCGCAACCTGGAGCGCTTGCAAATCGGCACGCTGATCGTGATCGGCGGCGACGACACGCTCAGCTTCGCCGCCCGGCTCCAGCAGGAGGGCGTGCCGCTGATCGGCATCCCCAAGACCATGGACAACGACGTGCGCGGCACCGAGTACTGCATCGGCTTTTCCACCGCCATCACCCGCGCCAAAGACCTGATCACGCGGCAGCGCACCACGCTGGGTTCGCACGAGCGCATCGGCATCTTCCGCATTTTCGGGCGCGACGCCGGCTTCACAGCGCTCTACACCGGCTACGTCACCTCCGCCCGCTGCCTGATTCCCGAGTATCCCTTCGACCTCGATCACCTGTGCGAGTTGCTGATGGAAGACAAGCGCAACAACCCCAGCAACTATTCCATGGTGGTGGCCTCGGAAGGGGCGGTGTGGCGGGGACAGCAGGTGGCGGAGTTCGGCGAGGCCGACGCCTACGGCCACCGCAAGAAGGTAGACATCGGGCACGCGCTGGCGGAAGAGATCCGGCGGCGCACGGGCGAGGAGACCATGACCAGCGACCTCACCTACGACCTGCGCAGCGGCCACCCCGACTCGCTCGACCACATGGTCGCCATCACCTTCGCCAACGTGGCGCTTGACCTGATCGCCGACGGCGTCAGCGGCCGCATGACGGCCATCCGCAACGGCAACTATGACCACGTGCCGCTGCCCGACCCCGCCCTGGGCCCGCGCACGGTGGACGTGGCCGCGCTCTACAACGCCCAGCGCTACCGCCCCCACTACGCCGCCAAACTGGGCACGCCGCTGCTGCTCAGCTCCGCCTGAGCAGTGACGTTTCGTCCTCTATCATTCCGAGGAGTCCGCCTTAGGCCTGCCTGCGGCAGGCAGGCGGGCGACGAGGAATCTGCTTGGCAGTTGATTCTAACTAAAGCAGATTCCTCGCTCCGCTCGGAATGACAAGGATGGGGGAGATTCTAAGCTACGCCCCGCCGTTGACGGAGCTGCGCTCAGAATGACAAAGAGGTCCGGGTTGAGAACGAAACACGGCGTCAGATATGCTCGACGTTAGTAGTCGGGTTGGGCGTCGAGCTGCATGCCGGCCAGCTTGAAGCGGGCTTTCAATTTGTCGCCTTTCTTGCTGCGGAAAGAAAACTCCACCCACTTGGTGCCCTCGGACAGGACGGCTTGGCCGTCGTACTGACGAAGAAAGAAAAAGGAGACGCCTTCGCTGGTGCCCAGCCCGTGGCGAAGGACGCGGTCTGGCTTCAGGCGCTGTTTGCGATTGGTGCGCAGCTCGGCGCGGTCGCTCAGTTCCTCTTCGCTGAGGCCGGCGAAGATGTCGGGCACGCGTGGAGGTTCGTCGCGCATCGGCCGGCCCGATTGATCGTACACAATGGCGCGGGCGAACCGCTCGTGGCCTGATTCCGTTGGCGGCTTGACCACGCGGACGGTGAGGACGTAGTGGTCGGCGGAAAGCTCCGGCGGCGGGGCCTGCATCTCCCGCAGCACCGGCGCCACTGTGCGCAACCGCTCCAGAGCCTGCTGCACGATCGTGGCGGAACTCCAGCGCACGCCGTACACCGCTTCCAACCGCTCGGGTTCGGGAGAGCCGACCGGTACGGAATACTGGCGGGGCGGGCGATTGGGGGCGTCCCGATAGACCACGGTGCGGCCGTTCCGCAGGCGTGCCAACTGCCGGCCGCTGAACTGCCACAGGCGGACCTGCTGCGCCCAGGGCGAGTCATTCAGCACTTCGACCGCTTCTTCCTGCGTCCACTGCGGCGGCGGCTTCTCGCGCCAAGACTCCTGCGCCTGTGCTACGTTGAGCAGGAGCAAAAGCGCTGCCAACAAGAACATCGGTTTTCTTCCAACTATAGCCATCGCTACTTTTTTCGATGCATCTTGCGGCCGAGCGGGCCTTCTTACTTGAGCAGCGACCAGTTGGGGCCGGTGTGCAGATCTACCAGCAGCGGGACGCGCAGGGAGTGGACTTGCTCCATGGCCGACTTGACGAGCGCACGGGCGGCGTCGAGCTCGTCTTCCGGCACTTCAAACAGCAACTCGTCGTGCACTTGCAGCAGCATGCGCGTGCGCAGTTTTCCTTCGCGCAGGCGCTGGTGAATGGCAATCATAGCCAGCTTGATGAGGTCGGCGGCGGTACCTTGCAGGGGCGAGTTGAGCGCGGTGCGCTCGGCGAAGTTGCGCTGGTTGGCGTTGCGGGCGTTGATCTCCGGAATCGGGCGGCGGCGTCCGAAGAGCGTGCAGGTGAAACCCCGCTGGCGGGTTTCCTGCAACAGCCGCTCACGGAATGCTTTGACGCCGGCATAACGCTGGAAGTAGGCGTCGATGTAGCGCTGCGCCTCGCCGGCATCAATGCCCAGCCGCTGCGCCAGCCCGTAGGCGGTCAGGCCGTAGATGATGCCGAAGTTGATCATCTTGGCCACGCGGCGGTGCTCGCCGGTCTGCATCAACGGCGGCACGTTCAGGATTTCCTGCGCGGTGCGGGCATGAATGTCCTCGCCGCGCCGGAATGCTTCAACCAACGCCTTGTCCTCCGACATGTGGGCCAGCACCCGCAGCTCAATTTGCGAGTAGTCAGCGCCCACCAGTTGCCAGCCCGGGTCGGCCACGAAGGCGGCGCGGATGCGGTTGCCCATTTCGGTGCGGATGGGAATGTTCTGCAAATTGGGATCGGAGGAGGAGAGCCGCCCGGTGGCGGTGCCGGTCTGATGCAGGCGCGTGTGCAGGCGGCCGGTGCGCGGGTTGATGGCGGCGGGCAGAACATCAATGTAGGTGGACTTGAGCTTGGCGAGCTCGCGATACTCCAGCACCCGCTTGGGCAGCTCGTGCTGTGCGGCCAACTCCCCCAGCACGTCGGCGGCGGTGGAAGGCGCTTTGGTTTTCCCCCGCTTGCCCGGCACGGGGAGCTGCAACTTCTCGTAGAGGATGTGGCCCAGTTGCTTGGGCGAGTTGAGGTTGAACTCCGTCCCCGCCAACTCGTAGATGCGAGCGGTAAGCGAGGCGATTTTCTTCTCGAACGTAGCAGACATGCTGTGCAGCGCTTCGGGGTCGAGGCGAATGCCGACGCGCTCCACGGCGGCCAGCACGGGGCTGAGCGGGCGCTCGATCTCTTCGTAGAGTTTGATCAGGTCCTGCGCTTCCATTTCTTTCCGCAGCGGCTCACGCATCCGCGCGACGAAATCAGCCTTCTCCGCCACCGCGCCCGACAGCGCCAGGCTCAGGCGGCGCGCAGCCACGTCTTCCAGGCTGTGCTTGGCGGTGGTGGGGTGGAGCAGGTAGGAGTAGAGCGCGGTGTCGTGCTCCACGCCACGCAGTTCGATGCCAGCCGTGGCCAACGCCAGGCAGGTTGCCTTGGCGTTATGCACAGTCTTGGGCCGGCGCGGGTCTTGGAGGAATGCTCGCACGGCGTCGAGCGCCGCCTGCCGCTCGGCTCCGCGCGGCGGAACCGGGAGGACAACGGCCTCGCCCGAGCGTGGCGAAAAAGCCAGGGCGGTGAGGTCAAGCTCAAGGGGTGGCTCGCCGGTGGTCTCGCACCAAAACGCCAGCGGCGCAGCGAAGGAGCCGTCGAGGAACTCGCGCAGCTCATCTGCGCTCTGGAGCTCGCGGTAGTTGACTTTCCCGGGCTGCTCAGTACGAGCGGGCAGTTGCTCTTTCAACAAAGAAGTGAAGCCGAGCTCAGAGTAGAGCGCCACTAGCTGCTCGGAGTCAGGCTCCTGCCGGGCCAGTTGCTGGAGGTCGAAGAGGACCGGCAGGTCGGTGTGGAGGGTGGCGAGCTGCTTGGAGAGGCGGATTTGGTCCTGCTGGTCGCGCAGGGCTTCGCGGTATGTTTTCTGTTTCACTTCGGCGTGGCGCTCCATGGCGGCCTCCGCCGAGCCGTAGGCGGCGATGAGCTGGCGCGCGCCTTTCTCGCCGATGCCCTTGGCGCCGGGAATGTTGTCGATGGCGTCGCCCATCAGTGCCACCACGTCGGTCACTTTCTCGGGCGGGACGCCGAAGTAGTTTTCCACCTCAGCTTCGTCATAGAGGAGATTCTTGGTGGGGCTGAAGACGCGCACCGAGGGCCGCTGCCCGGAGGCATCGGTGTGAACCAGTTGCAGCATGTCTTTGTCGGAGGTGACGACGATGGTGTCGAGGTCGGCGTCGGTGGCGCGGCGGGCCAGCGTGCCGATGACGTCGTCGGCCTCGTAACCTTCATGTTGCAAGATGGGCAGGCGCAGCGCCTCGCACAGCCGGAAGATGTAGGGAATTTGCACCTTCAGATCCTCGGGCGTGGGCGGGCGCTGGGCTTTGTAGTCTTTGAAGAGCTCGTCCCGCACGGTGGGCCCGACCGACTCGAACACCGCCGCCACGTAGTCGGGCTGCTGTTCGCGCACCAGCTTGCGCAGCATGTTGTTGAACAGGAACACCGCCTGGGTGGGAATGCCTTGGGCGTTCGCAAAACGCTGCGGGGTGGGAGCGTAGTAGGCGCGGAAGATGTAGCTCATGGCGTCGATCAGGAACAGACGCTTGCGGGTGGTTTCGCGGCGGGCCATGGAAACGGAAAGTATAACCCAGGGCGCGGACAGGCAGGAGGCGGGGCGGAACAGTCAGGCCAAGTTTCAGGGTGGGGCGCTTCTCACCCTGCTCTGATTGTTGCTGGGGAGACACAGGTTGGACTTAAAACTGTTGCATATCTGCCACACTAGGGGTGAGAAAAATATTATGTGATTTATTCTATGTATATGAACAACAAGGTGTTACAAAATATAATCTCATCTGGTACTCTTGGTGCACTATACGAAGGCTGCAATGAAAGTCGAAACCCAGTACGAGCACACCGTAGCGCGTCCGGTGGAAGTGGCGGGGACGGGGCTGCATACGGGAGTGGGCTGCCGCCTGCGGCTCTGCCCGGCAGCGGCGGGCACCGGGGTGGTGTTCCACCGGGTAGACCTGGACGGGTTTGAGGTCGAAGCCCGCGCCGCCAACATTGCCCGGGTAAGCTACGCCACCAGCTTGATGAAAAAAGGTGTGCTGATCTCCACCACCGAGCACCTGCTGGCGGCGCTCTATGCCTACGGGATTGACAACGTAGCGGTGGAACTCGACAACCTGGAGCTGCCCATCCTGGACGGCAGCGCGGCGCCCTTTGTGGAGCTGGTGCAGGCAGCAGGGCGCAAGCGCCAGCGCCGGCGGCGGCGCTACCTGCAAATTCTGGAACCGATTGAAGTCACCGAAGCCGCGCCCACGCCCCTCAACGGCAGGACCGGCGGCGGCAAGCTGCGCCGCATCGGCCTCTATCCGTCCAACGGCCGCGAGCGGCGGCTGGAAGTGGACACCACCATCGAGTTTCCCCATCCGCTCATCGGCCGGCAGCAGTTGAGCTTCGAGCTCAACGCCGACTCCTTCACCCGGCTGCTCAGCCGCGCCCGCACTTTTTGCTTCCAGAACGAGGTGGAACAGTTGCGGGAGATGGGACTGATTCGCGGCGGCTCGCTCGACTGCGCTCTGGTGCTCACCGCCGACGGTCTAATCAACCAAGGCGGATTGCGCTACCCCGACGAATTCTGCCGGCACAAGGCGCTGGATCTGATCGGCGACCTCGCCCTGCTGGGCCGCCCGCTGGTGGGTCGCGTAGTGGCCGAGCGCGCCGGGCACGCGCTCCACATCGCTCTGCTGCTCAAACTGCTCCGCACCCGTACCGCCTGGCGAGAAGTTACCGCCGACCAGCTCGCCTCCGAACCGTTGCCCACCCCGCCGGCCCGCCTTGTCAGGCAATCCGTCGGCGAGACCGCCGGTTAGGCTTCTCTTTTCCTTCTTAGTGCTCCCGGTAGCCGACGATCTCAGCGGTCACGTCGGTGAGCTTGCGCGGTGCGGCCTCGTGGTTGGCGCCCACCTTGGCGGCGGTGTCGATGGTGCGGACGATCAAGGTGTACTTCCCGAACTCGCACTCGTCCGGAAGCGAGAGGAAATCGCTGTCGTACACTTCGGCGAAGTGCACCTGCTTGTTTTCCTCCTTCACTTCCGGTTCGCGCACCCGCGCCACCAGCTTGTCGTTCTGATAAATGCCGTCTGCTTCTCTCATCATTGCTTCTCCACTAAGGGGATTGGTGTTTCAAAGCACATGGTCCAGACTGATTCCTACTCCGGCAGCGCCGGCTCGGTGATGGTGTAGTCCACTTCCAGCGCGCGCAGGAACGCCAACAGATCAGTTTTCTCTTCCTCGGTCAGCGTGACCGGTTCCAGGTTGGTGCGGTCGAGATTCTCATTGTCGAGCCCGCCGCCCAGCATCATCTCCACCGCCTCTTCCAGCGTGGCCACGCTGCCGTTGTGGAAGTAGGGCGCTGACTTGCTGATGTCGAGCAGGGTCGGCGTCTTGAAGGCGCCGCGGTCTTTGTCCTCCTCGGTCACCTTGTAGCGGCCCAGGTCGGGCTCGGCGTCTTTCATCCCGATGCCGACGTTGTGGTACTGCAAGTCGGTCAGCAACCGCCCGTCGTGGCAGTTGGTGCAATTGGTTTTGCCGCTGAAGAGTTGCCAACCGCGGCGCGCCGCTTCACTGAAAGCCGCCTCATCGCCCTGCTGGAAACGAGCCCAGGCCGAGTCGTTGGCGACGATGGTGCGCTCGAAGGAAGCGATGGCCTGCGCGACGTTGTCGGGCGAGGCGGCGGCGCCGAAGACGTCCTGGAACTGCTGCCGGTAGCCTACAATCTCGTTCAACTGCGCGCAGATCTCTTCCATGCTGGGGTGGCCGTCGGTGCCGCTGGCGCCCATGTTGCCTCCGCGCCACGCGCCTTTGACCTGCGCTTCCATGGAGCCGCTGCGGCCGTCCCAGTAAAATTGCGAGTGGTAGCCGATGTTCCAGAGCGTGGGGCTGGAGCGCGGCAATGGCTTTTCGTAAGCTCCGATGGCGGTCGCGCGCCCGTCGGTGAGGCCGTGCTCTTTCACGTGGCAGGAGTAGCAGGAGCGCGAGCCGTCGCCGCTGAGCCGCGCGTCGTAGAAAAGCTGCTTGCCCAGCGCGACCTTGGCGGGCGTCATCGGGTTGTCGGCGGGAATCGCCATCGCCTCGTAGCCAGGAAGCTGCGGCCACTCCGCTGGAACTTCCGCCTCGCGCTGGCAGCCCGCCAACCCCGCTAGCAGTAGAGCCACCGCCACTAACAACGCCCTGCTCCTATAAATAGGTCTGCGCATCTCGCCCTCCTCCATTCGCCCGGCTGGAAAGACATCTATCCTAAGCCGCCCGCCCCACTCCGCGCAACCCGAAACCACCCACAGCAGTCCGGAAGCGGTGCCTGCCTACCCTGCCTACCGCAGGCAGGCGGAGTTTACCCTGTCCTCGGCGGCCTGCCCCGCGCTTTACAGCGGGGGGCACCCGCTAGCGGAATTCTCTCTCGGAATTGTCCAAAGATAACAGCTAGGGGTATGTCAGTAGCTGTGAAGGAATGAAAGGTGAAGGTTAGATTTGCTGCTGCTGGGGGGTCTTGGCAGCGGGTGCGGAGGCAGTGCAGTTGATGATTTCGCCCTGCGGCGAAACGCTGCCGCCTTGCGCCGTGGCGGCCGCCTGCGCTCCCAGGCGGGAGTGAAGCTGGTAAATCAACCGCAGGTCACTCGCCAAGCTTGCGCCAAAGGAATACACCTGCTGGGCGGATGAACCCAGCACCTGGTAGATTCCGGCCGGGCTCAAACTGGTGGCGTCGAAGCTGCCCGCCGACACAGTGGCCGCGGCAGGGAGCAGCGCCAACGACAACAGCGCGGTCGCCAGCACCGGAGCCAGCCGGGCCGGGCGGGGCCACAGCAGGCGGCGCAACTTCTCCACCGCGTCAGCCGTGTAGCCTCGCAGCTTCCACCGGATCGAATTTGCCTTGAGCCTCAGCATCGTCTTTGCTTGCCTACCCTCTTTTAGACGTGCCCACCGGGAAAAGGTCAGCAACGATTTTTCGCTGCCCCCCCGAGAGCCAACCGCTTGGCGCGAAAGGGGTTCCATTACTGGACGACGGCGGCGTTCCTCTCAGCCGTCTGGGCCCGCCCGTTTTTGGGCCAGTGGGCCAGCAGCAGCACCTTGCCGCTGTAGGGCGAAACGTGGAGGTAGAAAACCGAATCGTCGGCATGCAGCTCGTAGAAACCGTCGCGCTGCGGGTCAGCGTGCACCAGCGCACCTTCGGCCAGCAGTTGACGCAGCTTCTCGACCGTCTCCAGCGGGTGATCCCGCAGGTTGTCGATGGCTAGATTGACGTCCAACCGCAACAGCATGACCCACCGCTCCTCGCTGCCAGGGTGCCGATCTCATCAGTTTTCTTTTCATACCCTCTACTTAGTTAGACGGCTCCCGCGCGCAAAGGTTGCCCGCCAGACCTTCAACCTGGTGCGTTACTGTTTTTTCAGATGGGTTTCAAAGAACTCGAAGGCGGCGCGGGTGGAGTGCAGCCAAACCTCCGGCCGCGACCAGCCGTGGCTCGACTGCGGGTAGAGGACCAAATCGAAGGGCTTGCCCGCCGCCACCAGCGCGTCCATCAACTGCACCGCATCCTGGAAGTGGACGTTGCTGTCGGCCATGCCGTGCTGAATCTGGAGGTGGTTCTTCAGCCCGGCGACGTGGTGGAGGGGCGAGCTGCGCCGGTAGGCCTCCGGTTCCTCCTCCGGCGTGCGCAGACGCTGCTGGGTGTAGTGGCGCTGGTAGTTCTCCCAATCGGTCACCGCCGCCCAGGCCGAGCCGGCCTGGAAAACGTCGGGCGCGTGGAAGAGCGCCATCAGCGTCATGAAGCCGCCGTAGCTGACGCCCCAAATGCCTGCCCGCGCGGTGTCTACGTAGGGCACGCGCTTGAGGTAGTCCATCGCCGCCAATTCATCTTGGAGGTCGAGCCCGCCCAAGTGCAGATAAACGTCGGTGCGCCAGTCGCGCCCGTAGCCGGAGCTGCCGCGGTAGTCCACGTCAATGACGGCGTAGCCGTGCTGCGCCAGGAATTGGTTGAAGTGGAAGCGGTCGGTGTTGTAGCCGCCCCAGCGGTTCAGCACCGCTTGCGCGTAACCCGCGCCGTGGACAAAGTTCACCACCGGCACTTTCTTCACCTGCGGCCCGCGGCCTTTGCCGCGCCCGCGCCGAGTGCGACCGGGCAGGCGGCTGTACATGCGGATTTGCACCGCCAACTCCGTGGGCTGGAACAGCAGCGCCCGCAGCGTCTTGCCGTCCCGGGCAGGGAACTCCACCATCTCGGGCTGCGGCCAGTCGTAGTCGGCAAACTCCGGCAGCGGCGAAGTGGTGACGCGCTGCCAGGTTTCTCCCACTTTCATGGGCCGCCCATCCGTGTTCAAGCCCACGTACAGGTCCCACGGCTGAGCGAAACTGGGAAACAGCAGGGCGATGTGCTTGGAGTCGGGCGAAACCACGGCGGCGTTGTAGCCTTCCCGCTCGGTCAACCGCGTCGGCTCGCCGCCGTTGATCGCGACTGCATAGAGGTCCCGACGGCTGAGGTCCTCTTTGTTGGCGGTGAAGTAGATGCTCTTGCCGTCGCGGGAAAAGCGCGGGGTCAGCCTCACGGCGGCGCCACGCACTTCGACTTCCCATGGGCCGCGCGTCAATTGCCGTGGCTCGACCCCCGGCTCAGCGTCGGCTGCAATCAAGTAGAGGTGGTTCCAGCCGCCGCGCTCGCTGCTGAAGAGCACTTGCTTGCTGTCCGGCGACCACTCGACGAAATTGCAAAGGGTGCAAATCCACTTGTCGTCACTTTCGCTGTAAATCGTCCGCACCCACGCCAGCTTTTTCTCCGTCTTTTTCTCTGCGTTCTCCGCACTCTCTGTAGTTCGTTTTCTTCCCTTTGTCTCGTTTGCCTCGCCTGCTTCCTTTGCTTCCTCAAGCGCCGCGCTGACATTCACAATATCCAGGTGCCGTTTCTTTTGTTTCTCCCCCACCCGATTAATCGCAATGCGCGTGCCGTCGGGTGACCACTCCCAGTCCCGGTAGTACTGCCGCTCGGCCTTGGTCAGCCAGACCACTGCGCCGCCGGCAGCCGGCACTACGCCCAAGCGGACCTTGAAGGTTTTATCTTTGGCGAAGGTGCGCCGCTGCTTGCGGGTCTTCACCTCAACCCCGGAGTAGTTGGGGATCAGCCGGGTGCGGGTGCCGCGCCGGTCAATCTGTTGGAAGGCGATCCACTGCCCGTCGGGCGACCACTTGAAGGTTCCCGGCGATCGCTCCGGCGCGGGCGGCGCACCGTTGAGGACGTCCTCGCCACCGCCACTGGTGAGTTGGACTCGTTGTCCGTTGCGGAGGTCGAGCACCCATAACTCCCCGCCGCTGGTGAAGGCCAGCTTGTGCGAGTCGGGAGAAAACTTGGGGCGCGCTTCCGCCTGCTTGCTCTTGGTCAGCCGTTCCTGCTGGCTGCCGTCCGCCGGCACCACGTAGAGTTCGCCGCGAAACGCAAACGCCAGCTTTTCGGAGTCGGGCGCCCACTCGAAACTCCGCAGGCCAGCTTCGGGCGGAAGATATTGCTTGAGCTTGGGGTCCTTGCGCGAGGGCGGCGTGGTCCACTCGTCCGGCTCGTGGTCGAGCTCGGTCAGGCGGGTGAGCTGACCGCTCTCGGCGTCATAGACCCACAGGTCGCGGAAGCGCATGCCTGCGTCGTTCCACAGGAAGGCGACTTTGCGGCTGTCGGGCGACCACTTGGCGCCGGAGGGCGGTGTCCCTTCCAAGCGCGGGTACTGGTAGAGCCGCTCCAGCGTCAGCTTCTTCTTGCCGGCCGCCTGCTGGCCCTGCGCCGCCAGCGCGCTCCCCGCCGCCAGCATCGTCGCAACCAGCAACGCAACCGCAACTCTACCTCGCATCACTTTCTCTTCCCCTCTGCGCCCTCCGCGTCTCTGCGGTGAGCACGTCCGAACCGCAGAGGCACAGAGTACGCAGAGAAAAAACCGTCTCATTGGCCCAGGCGGCACTTTGCCGTGCTATCAACGAGTTCCCGGCTGGGTGATTTTGAACTTCTCTTTTTCCTTGGCCTGGCGGACGATGCGGCGGACGTCTTCGAGCAGCTTCTTGGCGTCAAAGATGATGCCGTCCTTGATGGTGTAGCGCACCCCGCCGGCGCGCACGGGCTTGTTGTTCTCATCCAGTTTGATGGCGCCGGTGCCGTAGAGCACTTTGAGATTCGCCAGCGGATTCTCTTCCACCACAACGAAGTCGGCCAGCTTGCCCACCTCTACTGTGCCGATTTCGCTGTCGAGGCCCAGGGCTTCCGCGCCCTTGAGGGTGGCGGCGCGAATCACCTCCAACGGGTGGAAGCCGGCTTCGCGCAGCAGCTCCAACTCGCGGATGTAGCCGAAGCCGTAGAGTTTGTAGATGTAGCCCGAGTCCGAGCCGGTGGTCACGCGCCCGCCGCGGTTCTTGTACTCGTTGACGAAGGTCATCCAGAGGCGATAGTTGTTCCGCCACGCCACCTCGTCCTCGGTGGACCAGAAGAACCAGTAGGAGCCGTGCGCTTTGCGGCTGGGGGTGTAGAAGCGCCAGAGCGAGGGCAGGGTGTAGGTCTCATGCCACTCGGCGCGGCGCGCCCGCATCAAATCGCGGCTGGCCTCGTAGATGGTGAAGGTGGGATCGAGGGTGAAGTCCAGCTTGAGCAACTCGTCCATGACCTTTTCCCAGTGCGGGCTGAAAGGCGGCGCGGCCTGCTTCCACAGCCGGCCCGCCTGCCCGAAGCGGTGCTGCTCATTGTTGTAGTTGTAGTCGAGCGGGAAGTCCTGCACCGTGCGGCCGGCGAAAAGCGCTTCCGGCAAACCGTACCAGTGTTCCATGGTGGTCAGGCCCAGCCGCGCGGCGTCCAGCACGTTCAGGCGCGCCACGCCCATCTGTGCCAAGTGCGCGGCGGTGCGGAGGCCCTGCTTCTTGGCCTCGTCGATGATCGCTGCCATCAGGTCGGGCCGGAACGAAGTGAGCTTCAGCCCGTCCGCTCCTTTCTTCGCTACCTCCGCCACCCACGCGCGCGCCTGCTCCGGCGTCGAAAGCCGACCGCGTTGGTCGGCGTCGTACCTGGTGTAGGCTAAAATGCGCGGCGCGGTAATCCGGTTTTTGGCGCTCTTGGCTTTGTGCTCCAACACCCACTCCAGGCCGTTGCCGCTGCCGGGGTCGCGGATGGTGGTGATGCCGTGGCCCATCCAGAGCTTGAAGACGTACTCGGCGGGCGTGCCCTGCGCTACGCCGCCGATGTGCGCGTGCATGTCCACAAAGCCGGGCAGCACGTACATCCCTGCGAGGTCGAGCTCCTTGTCGCCGCGCTTCGCTTTCGGGCGCTTCTTTTCCTCGATAGGCACGCCGGGGTGGCCGACGCTCTTGATCTCGACGATGCGGTTCCGCTCCACCACGATGTCCACCGGCCCGATGGCGGGCGCGCCGGTGCCGTCAATCAGAGTGGCGCCGCGCAGGATGAGCCGGTCGAAGGGCCCTTCGCCTTCCGCGCGCGGCGGCGCCTTGGGGACGGACTTTTTCTCTTTGTCTTGCGCTTGGCCCGGCACGGCCAGCCACAAGCACACCAGCGCCACCAAACTGAGCACAACGCTACCGGACTTCTGCATGGTTCCCCCCGCGCATCAACTATTAATAGCAGACCCCGCGGCACTCCGGCGGGGCAGACCAACAAAACTCTAAAACCAAGTCTTTGCGACGGGGGCAACTTAGCCCGCCCAGCCCGTGCAGGTCAAACCCTTTCCCACTCCCGGAGGCTGCGCCGGGCAACGTTGGCCCGCGCATCCGCCATCTATGCACATATACAATCGACTGACTGAAATGGGCGCAAGCAGCGACTGTTTTTAACGGGAGGCTGTGGTGAAGAAAATCTCGACCCGCTCAAACCTATTGCTGGCAGGCTTAACTCTGGCAGCAACTCTCTTTGCACACGGCGGCCAAGCCCAAGTGGACGCCGACCACCTGCCGCTGGAGATTACCTACGTTGCCAACGAGGGCTTTCTGATTCAATCGGGCGATCAGAAGGTTTTGATTGACGCGCTCTTCCGCGAAGGGGTTGCCGGCTACGCCACTGTGCCCCCAACCTGGCGGGACAAACTGGAAATTGCGCAAGCTCCGTTTGACGGGGTGGACCTCATCCTGGTCTCGCACTTCCACGCCGACCACCTTGATCCGCAGTCGGTGGCGCGCCATCTAGAGAACAATCCCGACGCCGTGCTAATCTCCTCCCCGCAAGTGACCGAGCGAGTCCTGGCCGCTTTCCTGGACAAGCCCGACGTCCAAAGGCGCATCCGGACGGTCGCGCCGCAGGGCTCGGAAAGAATCCGGCAGACGGTGGGCAGGATCGGGCTGGAAGTAATGCACGTGACGCATGGAGCGAGCCGCGCTTCCATCCAAAACCTGGGCCAGATTGTCACCCTGGGCGGCAAGAAAGTTCTTCACATCGGCGACTCTGAAGCCACCGCCGAAGACTTCCGGCGCTTGCAGTTGGCGAAGGAAAGCATTGACGTCGCCTTGCTCCCTTTCTGGTACCTCACCGACCTTGAAAGCGCCACACTCGTAAAGAAATACATCCACCCCAAGCACATCATCGCCATGCACATCCCGCCGGCGGAAGCTGACAAGTGGACGCGGCGCATCCGCGACGTTTTCCCCGACGCCACCATCGCCGCCGTGCCGATGGCGAAGAAGTCCTTCTGAGCCGACGCAAACAATTGCTGCGGAAATGGCGAAGAAAAGAGGGAACACGGTTCAGAGAAGGTAATTCAGAAAACAGCTAGAGACTTTATCCTGGCTGCCTGCTTATTTGCGGGTTATATCGGCCCGCGTCACGGCGGAACTGAGCCGATCCGAGACGCGCCCGACCACGTTCCGGACAAATTTCACCACACCTTCGGCCAACTCGCGCATGATGGCGCTGGTTTCCTCGCTCATCAGCCCCAACGAGAAACTCATGAAAACAATGAAATAGAACTTGTTCCCTTCTTCCAGCAGGTAATTCTCGATCCACTTGCCCTCACCGTACCACTCGACGAACTCCAGCACCACCATCATCAGAATCATGCTCAGAAACGGCGCCCGGAGCACGGTTGAAACATACCAGGGCTGGTACCAGCGGTCGAAGTCGCGCCGCGCCAGGTAGCGAGTGGAGAGAAACAGCAGCCAGCACAGAACGCCGAAGGTGCTCCAAAAGGCTACCTCCACGTACTTGAGCGGCCCCCACTCCGGCAGCGGCTCGAAGGCGGCGAAGTTCAGCCCGCGCACACCGTGGGTCGCCAAGTAGAGAAACACCAACCCCACCAGCGCCACGCTCAGCCAAGTCACCGTCCGAATGCCAGCGTTGAAACTTTCCTCTGAGATCAACTCGCGCTGGATCAGGTCAGCTTCTCGGCTCACTTGGAGCAGTTCCTTCTCCACCCCCAACAATTCCTCGGGCGGCGCTGGCTCGGGCAAGGCGTAGAAACTACTGCGCACGGCCAGCCATTTTTTCCACGCTTCATCGGCCTGCTTGCGCAACGCTCCTTGGTCTTCCTCGCGGAGACGCGGATCAAGAGTGTAACGGCGGATGCGGACCCGAAGCCCCACCACCCCGGATTCAATCTCCCGCCTCTTGCGCTGTAGTTCCCTTTCTGTCATGAGTCGCCTCCCTCGCGCCGTCTCCCTCAGTTGGTGTTGCTGGGACAATCCCGTGTCACACTCGTCCCGTCCGAGCACACGATCACGGTGCCATCCTTGGGAGTCAGCCAAAGCCCCACGCGGCGCCGGTGGCGGCTCCAGCGCGCCTTGTTGGCGTTGAAGGCCCACACGCGCCCATCCGGGGGATGCTCCTGCTCGTCGGCGGGCTTGTCCCGATCGAGGTTCCGGAACCAAGTTGCGTAGGTTTGCAGGGTGGAGAGACGCGGGTGCTTATAGCGCGTGTTGGTGCCCACCCCTTTACGCCCGCTGGACACCACCGCGAGGCTGGGACTCACCCCCATCACAAATTCCATCGTGCTGGAGGTGTCGGAACCGTGGTGGCCTACTTTGAGCACATTGACGTTCACCTTCTCGCGCTGGTCCGCCGGCAAGCCGTTCAACAGCACCTCTTCGGCGTGGGCTTCGGCATCTCCCACGAACAGAAACGAGGTGTTGCCGTAGGCCAAGTGCACCACCACCGACCGGTCGTTGGTGTCGGAAAGACTCTGGAGAGCCCAGGGAACCAGTATCTGGACATGGACGAGCGGGTTCGGGCAAAAATCCAATTCGGCGAAGGGTTCTTCCTTGCCGTTCACGTAGGCGAGTTCGCCTGCCTCGACTTGCTGGCGTCGTTTTTGGTTCAGCTTTCCGAACGTGGCGCTGTCGTATTTCTGCCCGTTGTCCACATAGGTCTCGACGTCAAAAGTCTCCAGCACCCACAGCATGCTACCAATGTGATCAGCATGCGGGTGCGAGGCGACCGCGACCGCAATCCTCCGGGGCCGTCCCTCGAATTCCGCGTCCAGATAGGCCTTGAAGTTGGCGGAGCTTTTCGGGTAACGCGTGTCGCCGGAATCGATCAGCAGTTAGTGTTCGCCGTCGGGGCACCAGACCAGGATGGCGTCGGCCTGCCCGACATCGATGAAGTGGACTTCGAGCGGGTCGGCGGAGTCTTGCGCGAGACCGCCGCCCGCCCCGGCTAGGAGGAAAAACAATCCCCAAGAAAGCCCCGGCTTACGCAACCACTTGGTCATAACGCTTCTCCCAAAAATGCGCGAACCCTAACCCGGGCTGACGTATTCTGGGTTCGCTCCGCCACCAGATGACTTTGCTCTAGAGGCACTTGCGACCGAAATAAGTGATGGAAGTTGAACGTGCGCTAAAGAACCTGCGGAGATTGTGCCCCTCGGAGGAGGCCCAGTCAAGACGAAAATGCCAGGGAAACCTTGCTCGGCTGGAGGCCGAAAAGGAACTTCCGGCTAACCTCGGTTTACGCCGCTCCCCAGGGCGCAGGGAAGGTGTTAGGCAAGGGGGGACGTGTCCCAGCGCGGGCTTCTTTGGATAGTAGTATGATGCAGGGCAGGAAGGGGCCCGTAGCTCAGCGGTTAGAGCAGCGGACTCATAATCCGTCGGTCGGTGGTTCGAATCCACCCGGGCCCACCATTAATTTCCCTCAGGTTGGTATTGATAAGAGAAGGAGCGCTTCGGTCGGGGCGGCTTGGCAGAAAAAAACCGGGCCAGCGGTTAGGCCGGCCCGGTGTGGGATGCTTTGGTTGGTTTAGAGGCGTACGACGTTGGCGGCTTGCAGACCCTTGGGGCCCTTCACCACCTCGAACTCCACCGCTACGCCATCTTCCAGGCTCCGGTACCCATCCCCCTCGATGGCCGAAAAGTGGAC
>JACZYA010000129.1 GCA_022571295.1 Acidobacteriota bacterium
CGCACCTGGACTCGGGGCAGGCGCGGTTTGAAATCTACAACTCGGTCCTGTCAGAAGCGGCAGTACTGGGTTTCGAGTACGGCTACAGCCGCGACTACCCAGAAACGCTGGTGCTGTGGGAGGCGCAGTTCGGCGACTTTGTCAACAATGCGCAGGCAATTATTGACCAGTTCATCAGCGCGGGAGAGGACAAGTGGGGGCTGCTGTCGGGGGTGGTGCTGCTGCTGCCGCACGGCTACGAGGGGCAGGGGCCGGAGCATTCCAGCGCGCGCATCGAGCGCTTCCTGCAATTGGCGGCGGAGGACAACATTCAGGTCTGTCAACCTTCGACCGCAGCGCAGTATTTTCATTTACTGCGGCGGCAGGCGCTGCGGCGCTGGCGCAAGCCGTTGGTGGTGTTCACGCCCAAGAGCATGCTGCGGCACCCGGCGGCGGCCTCGCCGGTGGCGGAGTTTTCGCGGGCACGCTTCCTACCGGTGGTGCCAGAGCAGGTGATTGAAAGTGCGAGCCGGGTGCTGGTCTGCACCGGCAAGATTGGCCACGAGCTGCGGCGGGAGCGCAAGACGCGCGGGGAGGCGGCGACCGCGATTGTTTTTCTGGAGCAGCTTTATCCCTTCCCGGAGGCGGAGTTGGCGGCGGAGTTGGAGCGGCATGGGGCGGCGCGGGAGGTTGTGTGGGTGCAGGAGGAGCCAGCCAACATGGGGGCGCTGTTCTACGCGGTGCCGCGGCTGGAGCAGGTGGCGCGGGGGCGGCCGGTGCGGTCGGTGAAGCGCTCGGCCAGCGCCAGCCCGGCGACGGGTTCGGCCAAAGCGCACGAGCTGGAGCAGAAGACGCTGCTCACCCTGGCCTTCACCACCGGGAAAAGCTGACGAACGCAGGCGTTGGTGTGTAGCGGGACTAATTCAGCTTAGCGTACTCAGCTTTGGCTTGCTGGAGGATGGGAATGTCAGGGTCGGCGACTTTCCAGAGCGCGAGGAAATCCTGATAGGCCCGGCGCGCGCCAGCCCAAGATGCGCCAGCGGACGGAGTGGGCCGAGCGCAGCCAAACCGGCGTGGTCGAGGATTTTTTGGAACTCGGCGGCGGCCTCCTCACCCCTGCCCATGCGCAGGTAGGCCTGACCGCGGGTGTAGATGGAAACCCTACCGAGACTTCCCGACCCTCCCCCTCGTTCGTATAGGCTGGCCGCTTGGTAGCGTGCCTTATCTAAGGCGTACCAAAAGTCAGTTCTTCCTGCCCTCCGACACCGCTTCCAATCCTTGCTCTACCACATGAATTTGCCAGACCGGGAGAAGCTTGCTCGTGGTGCCTGCGTTTGCTACTTTGGACACTTCTTTATCGTTTCACAGGATCGAGAAGATGGAGAAAGCCACATTTGGTGCAGGATGTTTCTGGGGAGTTGAAGCCGCCTTTCGCAATGTGAAGGGTGCAAAAACCACGGCGGTGGGTTACTCAGGAGGCACTCTCAAGAATCCCACCTACGAGGGCGTCTGCACCGGGCTTACGGGACACGCTGAGGTGGTCCAAGTGAGCTATGATCAGGCGGAGGTTTCCTACCAAGACTTGCTCGACGTGTTTTGGGAGGTCCACGACCCGACCACGCTCAACCAACAGGGACCGAATGCGGGTACCCAGTACCGGTCTGCCATCTTCTTCCATACGCCCAAGCAGGAAGCGGCAGCCAGAGCTTCCAAAGAAAACCTGGAGGCCAGCGGTCGTTATCAGCGGCCAATCGTGACCGAAATCACGCCCACTTCGGAGTTTTACCGCGCCGAAGAATACCACCAGCAGTACCTTGAAAAGCGCGGGCAAGCTCACTGCCGATTCTAGTCAAAGGCAGCGTTTCAAATATCCCCTCCGCCGCCTGCCTGCGGCAGGCAGGCATGAACTTCTCGAATGGGTACTTCGCCACCGTCCTTCCCACCTGCCTATGCACGGGGTCAGAGTCTCCCGCGTATAATTCATGCAGTGGCACAGCCCAAGGGTGGGAGGGCTTTATGTTGCTGGAACTGAGCGTGATTCCGTTGGGGCGAGAGCGGTCTATAAGTGCTGACCTAGCCGATCTGATGAAGCTAATCGATGCCAGTGGTCTGGACTACCGCCTGACTGCTGCGGGCACAATTATCGAAGGAACTTGGGATCAGGTGATGGATATAGCCATGAAATGCCACAGCGAGATGCGGAAGAAGACTGAACGGGTGATCACGTTGATGAAAGTGGATGATTACGCAGAGCGAAGCGGGCGTTTAACAGCAGCGGTGGAATCCGTAGAGAAAAAAATGGGCAGAGCAGCCAAGAAGCAGTAGCGAAGTAGTGTGTTTGGCGCCTTCCTCTTGTCGCGTTCTTGCTAGCAGCGTCAACCCTCGGGTACGTTCCGTTCACTCATACTGTACCTTCATGTGGAATGACACGAACACAAAGGCGTAGAATGGGAGAGACGAGACGTACCTGCCCGACCCATAAGGGAAAGCAGAGGAGAGGAATGGCTACCCTGCGAGACGTTCTACACGAGAGTATTCGGGAGGGGGAGCTGTACGAGGCGCTCGACCACAAGAGGGTACGCTGCTTCGCCTGTGGCCATTGCTGCCCGATCCCGGACGGCCAACCTGGGGTGTGTAAGGTTCGCTACAACCAGGGCGGAACGCTCTACGTCCCCTGGGGCTACGTCGGCGGCGTGCAATGCGACCCGATTGAGAAGAAGCCGTTCTTCCATGCTTTTCCGGGCGCATTGGCCTATAGCTTTGGGATGCTCGGTTGTGATCTACACTGTGGTTATTGTCAGAATTGGGTAACCTCCCAGGCACTTCGTGATCCTGCCGCCGTTGCTCCACCGCTGCAAGTCACACCGGAGGGCCTGGTTCGCGAAGCCCTCAGTCTAGGGGCCAAAGTCATCGTCAGCACTTACAACGAGCCGCTGATTACGAGCGAATGGGCGGTGGCCGTCTTCAAGGAAGCCCGCGCGGCCGGACTGGTGACGGCTTTTGTTTCCAATGGAAATGGAACCCCTCAGGTCCTGGAGTACCTGCGCCCGTGGGTCGATCTGTATAAAGTTGATCTGAAGAGTTTCGATGACCGCCACTATCGTCAACTGGGCGGGCGCTTGCAGCCTATCCTGGATACCATTCGCCGCTTGCATGAAATGGACTTCTGGCTAGAGGTCGTCACTCTGGTCATTCCGGGTTTCAACGACTCGGACGACGAACTGCTGCGGCTGGCGGAGTTCTTGGCGAGCGTGTCGCCAGACATTCCCTGGCATGTGACTGCCTTTCACAAAGATTACAAGATGACCGATCCAGACAATACCAGTGCAGAAACTTTGTTGCGTGCAGCCGAGATTGGCAAGAAGGTGGGTTTGCATTACATCTATGCGGGGAATTTGCCCGGCGAAGTGGACGACCTAGAGAACACTCGCTGCGCGAACTGCAGTGAGCTTCTGATTGAACGCTACGGCTACCTCATTAAGCGCTACTACCTGACTCCGAATGGTTGCTGTCCGTCCTGTGGCAGCAGTGTTCCTGGACGGTGGGATCGCTCCCTCAAGAGACAGATTACTTCCCATCCCTTCACGCCTCGGCCGCACACACGGTCGAATTTACTTTCCATCCTGACATCTCAGCAGTAGCTAGGAGGAACGCAAACCCTGAGTTTAGGCTTGCTTTTGATGACGGTGGAAGAGACGTACATGGTGTTCGAGTTCGAAGAGGCAGAACTAGTTGGGCAAGCGAGGGCTAGGATTGACGAATGGGTAAAAACCTTTCGAATTGCCTTTGGTCAACTGAAGGCAGCGGAGCAAAAACAAGGACAGAGTGCAAAATTGATCGTCCGTTTGGCGTTCGGCGAGCATGAGAAATTCGCTTATGAGCGTTGGTTAAACCGACTTCCGCAAGAAACACCCTTCGCACAGACTCGTGTGCGGCTAGTAAGGCCGACCGACCCCGACTTCGCGCATCTGGAAGAACAGTTCCGGCGCTTGACTGAGCAAGATCACGCCTAGGCTGCCCGACGGGCGGATTTACCTGGTGGAGCACCGTCGCCGGACTCCAGCTTCGACTTTGTCGCGACGACCACGCCTCACGCTTGCTGCCAGTCAACCTGCATTTTCCGCCATTGGCTGCAAAATACTTTACTGCTGACACCGGCAGCGTAGGCTTAGCTTTTAATGGGGGCGTTCTCCATTTAGCAAGAGGGCTGGCTCCTGAGGCGGGGCAATGGCCTACATTATTGCTGAACCTTGCATCGGCACGAAAGACACCGCTTGCGTCGATGTGTGTCCAGTAGATTGCATTCATCCGGCCAAAGATAGGGATTACCACGGTGGGCCAGCAAACCAGGGAGGAAAGAACTTCGACGAAGTTCCACAGCTCTACATCCATCCAGACGAGTGCATTGACTGTGGCGCGTGTGTGCCGGTGTGCCCAGTAACTGCGATTTTCGCCCTAGAAGACTTACCCGAGAAGTGGGCGAACTTCACACCGATTAACGCCGATTACTTCAAGGAGCCGGCAGGATAAGGTACAACCGGACTGGCGACGGTGCAGGAGGCGAGCATGCCCGAATATGTCAAAGTAGCAGTAACGGACGACATCCCACCCAACCAAGGAAAGCTGGTGGAGGTCCAAGGAAAGAAAATTGCCCTTTTCAACCTAGAGGGCAGGTACTACGCCATCGATAACACCTGTACGCACCGTGGGGGTCCACTTTCCGAGGGGGAGTTGGAGGGCGATGAGGTCACCTGCCCGTGGCACGGCGCGAAGTTCAAAGTCACCAGTGGGGAAGTACTCAGCCCGCCGGCTCCCCAGGGAGTGCAGAGCTTTCCCATTCGAGTTGCAGGAAATGACCTGGAAGTCGAAATCTAGCAGGAAGGCACGGGTTCATCCCATCGATTTCTGAGTTTGAGGGGCGAGGGCCTGCCATCGCCAACGAATCCCATCAAGAAACAAGTCCCGGGGGGAGCATG
Organism: Acidobacteriota bacterium; assembly: GCA_022571295.1. Taxonomy (GTDB): domain Bacteria; phylum Acidobacteriota; class Terriglobia; order Acidiferrales; family 2-02-FULL-67-57; genus JACZYA01. Next base: position 4,956 of record JACZYA010000129.1, read on the forward strand.
GAAATCAAACGGATCACACCAGAGCAAGCCAAGGAACTTCTCGATTCAAAGTCAGGCTATGTCTATCTGGATGTCCGAACCGTACCAGAGTTTGAGGCGGGACACGTTCCAGGAGCCAAAAATGTTCCCGTGTTGGAACCAGACGCGTTTGGGCATATGCGGATGAATCGGCGATTTGTTGAGATCGTGGAGACTAGTTTTGGTAAGGACGTGAAACTCATCACGGGCTGCCAGAAAGGGGGTCGATCGCTGAAGTCGGCTGAGCTGCTGTTGTCCGCTGGCTTTGGCAATGTTCTGGACATGCGCGGTGGATTCGGCGGTGAAACCGATGAGTTGGGGCGCGTGACGTTCCCGGGCTGGGCACCTCGCGGCCTTCCCACAACCAGAGAGAGTGCTCCAGAAGATTGCTATGCAAGCCTAACCAAGAAGTAAATTGGTCTGGTGTTGATCGAACTTAGCCGCTCCGCAGCATGAACTTCGCCGAGTAGGGCCCACGCGTTCACTTGGCTTGGGGTGAGATGTAGGATGGTGTGTTAGCAAGGTGTTTCATTCCGCTGATATGTCAAGAGTAAGCGTCCCGCGTAGGAATAATGACGGTGCCTGACAGAAGCAAAGTTGATCAATTCAAGCAACTAATTGAAATGGAGCCGAATGATCCCGTCTTGCATTACGGCTTGGGAATGGAGTACCAGAGGCTGGGAGACTTTGTCGCGGCAGCGGAAGAGTTCCGCCGAACAACAGAGTTAAAGCCCGACTACTCGGCTGCCTACCGTGAATTGGGGAAGGTACTAGAAAAACTCGACCAGAATCAGGAGGCAGCCAGTACCTATCGAAAAGGTCTAGAGGTCGCCAAGCAAAATGGTGACTTGCAAACGATGAAGGAAATTGAGGTATTCCTTAGGCGGTTGGGAGTTGAATGACAATTTGTCTCTTGCTTCGGGGGTAGCTACGGGAAGACGACACGATCACAAGAAGTAGTCCATCAAAGATTTGTCGGTGCAGAATGACCTCTGGTCGCCCGCCATTTGCTCAATGGGAATCGCCAGCCGCCACGCCCTCCGCCTCGCCCACCGCAGAGATCACAGCATGAGAGACCGTTTGGCTCTTGTGTCAACTGACCCTTCGCGTTGACTTGCCTGCGGGTGGGGTTTACTCTAATTTCCAGAGTTTTCTGCTGAGGATAGAGATGAGAATCACAAGAGTTGTCTCACTGGCGACGTTGACACTCCTTCTTTGTGGCTCCGCTTGCACACAGTTAGGTGAGTTGCAGGTTGAATCCCGCTCGATTGAGCTGACAGATGTCGAGTCAGTTATGGCCGAGATTAGGATGGGAGCCGGGGAGCTGAGGGTATCGGGGGGTGCCGCGCAACTCCTGGAAGCTGACTTTGCCTACAACGTTGCCGACTGGAAGCCCGAAGTGGAGTACAGGATAATAGGCGATCGCGGTCGGCTCACCGTTCGGCAGCCCAGTGGGACAGGGAGCACTTTGGGCGGTGCCCGATATGAGTGGGACTTGCGTCTGAATGACGACGTTCCCTTGGAGCTGAGCGTCGTACTAGGTGCTGGCCGTGCTGACCTCATCCTTGGTTCCCTCTCGCTGACCAATCTTGATATCAAGATAGGAGCGGGCGAAACCATTCTGGACTTGACCGGTGACTGGAAAACCGATCTGTCGGCCAATATCAAGGGCGGCGTGGGCCGAACCACCGTACTGCTTCCTCGTGACGTGGGTGTGCGGGTCGATGCCAAGGCGGGCATAGGCAGGATCAATGCTACTGGCCTAAAGAGGGACGGCGGCGCCTACGTGAACGATGCCTATGGAGAGTCAGATGTGACGCTGCGGATTGACATCAAAGGGGGTGTTGGGGAGATCAACTTGGAGTTGGGCTCACCGGCACTGTAGAGGACACTCAAGCCAACTAACTTGCGTCTCATGCCTCAATTCCCACCTACAGCCCGCTTCCAATCCCTCCTCCGCCGCATGAACTTCCCGGAGTAGGCTGCTTCCAACAGTTCTCGTTGACACCTTCCAACTGGCAGGAGTAGGGTGGTCTCGAAGTTGGGGCTCCTTTCGGTTTCACTCTTACAACAGGTTAGGGGGGTAATCATGAAGAAACTATTTCCGATTGTAGCAACCCTACTCGTGCTGGCAATTAGCGGGTGCGCGCCGCAGGTGGACATTGATGCCGAACGCGCCGCCGTCCGCACGGCTCTTGGCGAGGCGTGGAACGCGGTGATAGCGAAGGATGTCGACAAGTTCATTGCGCTTTGCGCCGACGAAGACATAATGTTCCCGCCAAACGCCCCTATGGTCAGAGGCAAGCAGGCAGTGCGCGAGTACATGTCTCAGCTCTTTGCAACGCCGGGCTATTCCATGAGCCGGCAGCCGCCCCAAATTGAGGTATCCGGTGCGGGCGACTTGGCCTACACGTGGGATACGTTCGAACTGACAGTGAATGATGCCGAGGGAAATCCTGTTACTCAGAACGCCAAGCATGTGGTGGTCTGGAAGAAGGAGCCTCAAGGCACTTGGAAAATAGTTGCCGACATCTGGAACTCCGACGGGCCACCGGCTAGCGAGTAGCGGCACTACCCGTTTCGTCTAGGGCATCATCCGCGCAATCGTCACAGACGAATCTCTCTGCGATGGGACAGTCCTGTTCCCAACAGGGAAACTCACCCTGGCAGATGTCGCAGGTATGGGTGTGGGTTGGCTTGTCTACTCCCGACATGAGAGCGTGGCGACCCATGCCGTCATTG
>JACZYA010000130.1 GCA_022571295.1 Acidobacteriota bacterium
GGGGCTGCGGTGTGTCCCCGCCGGCCCCGGACTCAGCCGGGAGTTCGGCGGCGTCCGGCGGCACCACCGAATCATGTGGCAACTGTGGCATCATTCTCGTCCCAGTATCAGTAGCTCTTCAGAGGCGCTGTCTTCCCCCGCGGCCAGTGATGTAAGAACTCTACCGGAGGGTTCGGAGCGAACCGCTTTCCCGCTGCGCCCCTCGCTGCTGCTGCCTCAAAACCTTCTCCCCGTGAGATGCGCAGCAACCTTGCCCGGATGGCCTGCCATCGGCCCCCGAACGTTGGAACTATATCGGACGCCGCCCGCCACTGTCAACGCTGCCAGCGAAGCTGAAATCGGAGAAACTACCGGAAGGTCTGCGCCCGCCCCAGCCCCACCAAACGGCGGAAGTCTTCGGCTTCGATGTGCACCACCTTGCACATTTCGTACAGGCGGGAGCGCATGCGCTCGCCGATGCGGTCGGCCAGGGTGTCTTCCCGCATTGACCCACGGCGCGTGGGCGTGTCCAGATAGTTGGTGGTAATCAGGGTGACACGCTTCTCGTTGTAGCGGGTGTTGAGGATGTGCGCCACCGTGTCCATCACCCAAACCGAGGGTTTGCTGGCCCCCAGGTCGTCCAGCAGCAGGACTTCGGTCTCCAGCACCGGCGCCAACACCTGCATCTCCGTGGTCTGCACCACCGGGTTGTAGCTGGCCTGAATTTCCTTCAGCAATTCGCGGAAGTCGTAGAAGAGGCAGTCGGCGCCCTTCTCCACCAGCGCCCGCAGCAGCCCCACCCCCAGGTGGGTCTTGCCCACCCCGCACGGCCCCATGAACAACAGGCCCAGGTCGGCGTGGATGGGATAGGCCCGCACGAAGCTCTCGGCCATGACGCGCGCCTTGCTGAGCGACTGGTTGAAGGCCGAGTTCTCGTGGATGTTGGTCGAGAAGCTCTCGAAGTCGCAGTGCTGGTAGCGCGCGGGGATGCGGGTCGTCCGCAACCGGCGTTCCGCTCCCCCCTGCGCCACACAGTCGCAGCGCACCACCCGGCGTACGCCCCCCGCCCTGCCTGCCCCGTCAACAGCGGGGCCACCGGCGGGGTCGACGCTCTCAGTGCTTTCCACCGGCTTCCAACCGGTGTCGCCGCACTGCGGACAAGCTTTGGTAGAAGTTTCCATGGGCCGACTCCCCGACAGCATAGTCGAGCAGGCCGCCATTGACAACCACTCGTCCCCAGAGCCGAGCTACGCTTTTACGTTTGCTTGGGAGGTTGTTTCTTCGCCAGGAGCCGGGGGACGCGCACGCGGGCCGACCCGCACCAGCGCATTGCGGAAGCGTTCCTGCATGGAGCGGTCACGCATCCGCTCCAACTCAGCGTTGACGAAGCCGACAAAGTCTTCCACCTGCTCTTGCAGTCGTTCCATCTTCTCGCGCATGTTGAGGATCACTTCCACCCCGGCCAGGTTGACGCCCAGCTCGCGCGTCATGGCCAACACCACTTCCAGCCGCTCCAGGTCTTCTTCGGTGTAGAGGCGGGTATTGCCTTCCGAGCGCGACGGCCGCAGCAGCCCCACCCGCTCGTAGAGCCGCAGCGTCTGCGGGTGGAGGCTGTACTTCTCCGCCACCGCGCTGATCATGTAGCCGACCTTCTCCGCCTTTTTCTTTTTCGCCATCGGTTTCGCTCTAGTGCGCTGCTGCGTCGTAAATCTCCGCCCGCGGGTCGTCGCGGGTCAAACGGGCAAAATCTTTCAGCATCTCCTTCTGCCGCTCGTCCAGCACCTTGGGCAGGACGATGCGCACCTCAACGTACTGGTCGCCGCGCGTGCCGGTGCGCAGCGAGGCCGCGCCCTTCTCCCGCAGCCGGAAGCGCTGACCCGACTGCGTTCCGGTCGGCACCTTCAACAGCGCGCGGCCGTCAATGGTGGGCACCTCGATCCGCGCCCCCAAGGCCGCCTCGCTGACGGTGATGGGCACCACGGTATAGATGTCGTCGCCGCGCCGCTCGAAGAACGGGTGCGGCCGCACCTGGGTGATGATGTAGAGGTCGCCGCTGGCTCCACCGTAGATGCCGGCGTTGCCCTTGGCCGCCACCCGCACCCGCGAGCCGTCGCTGACTCCGGCGGGAATGCGCACCTCCAACTTCTGCGCCTGTGGCTGCCGCCCCTCGCCGTTGCAGTGCCGGCAAATTGTGCGCAGCCGCCCCACGCCGCCGCACTGGGTGCAGGTGATGTTGAAGCGCATCGGGCCGGCCACTTGCGTCACCTTGCCTTTGCCGCCGCAGGCCGCGCAGGGAGCCGGACCGCCGCTGGTGCCCCGTCCGCGACAGACGGCGCAGGCTTCCTGGCGCGAAATCGTCAGCTTGCGTACCGTGCCGCCGATGGCCTCCCAGAAATCAATCTCCACCTGGTACTCCAGGTCGCTGCCGCGCTGCGGTCCAGGCGCGCCCTCCGCCGCGCCACCGCCCCCAAAGCGCGTGAAGAAGTCGCTGAAGATGTCGCGGAAGCTGTTGCCCCTGGGGGTGACCTCGGAGAAATCAAAGCCGCCGAAGTCGAAGCCGCCATAGCCAGCGCCGCCCGCCCCGGCGGCGGGCTGGAAGTGGTCGGAGTAGAAGCCGTGCTGGTCGTACATCTTCCTCTTCTTGGCGTCGCTCAGCACGTCGTGGGCTTCCTGTATCTGCTTGAAGCGCTCCTCGGCCGAGGCGTCGCCCGGGTTAACGTCGGGGTGGAACTTGCGCGCCAGCCGCTTGTAGGCCTTGCGCACGTCCGCGGTCGAGACCCCGCGCTTCACCCCCAGCAGGTTGTAGTAGTCGCCTTTGGCTGCGGTTGCCATTTGGTCTATTGGTTTATCGGTTTATTGGTTGATCGGTTGATTGGCCGACCTCGTTGCGCGCACACTCGTCTTGCGTTTTTGCCGGTAGCGCATGCAGCCGTTGAGAAGTTCCACGCCGTCTTTCACTCGTCCTTGCGCCTAGTTAGACTTTTTCTCATCCACGTCGACGTACTCGGCGTCGATGACCTCGGCTTCCTTTTCCTCTTTGCCTTTGCCCTCGTCGCCCTTGCCGGCTTCGGCAGCCGCTTCCGGACCGCCGGGGGCCGGTTCCGGTCCAGCGCCCGGAGCACTCCCCGGAGCAGCACCGGTCTTCTGGTAGAGGGCCTCGGCCAGCTTATGGCTGGCGGCGGTCAGGCTTTCACTGGCGGAGTTGAGGCGATCCAGGCCACCCTCGTTGAGCGCCTTGCGGGCGTCTTCCAGCGCTGACTCCACCGGCTGAATCTCGGCGCTGTCGAGCTTGTCTTTGTTCTCCCGAATCAGCTTCTCCACCGAGTAGATCATGGTGTCGAGCTTGTTGCGGGCCTCGACCTCAGCCAGCCGCTTGCGGTCTTCCTCGGCGTGGGACGAGGCCTCCTTCTGCATCTGATCCACTTCTTCTTTGGCCATGCCGCTGGAGGCGGTGATGGTGATCTTCTGCTCCTTGTTGGTGGCCGAGTCCTTGGCCTGCACGTGCAGGATGCCGTTGGCGTCGATGTCGAAGGTGACTTCAACCTGCGGCACGCCGCGCGGCGCCGGCGGAATGCCGACCAGGTGGAACTTGCCCAGCGTGCGGTTGTCGCCCGCCATCGGGCGCTCGCCCTGCAAGACGTGCACCTCCACCGAGGTCTGGCTGTCGGCGGCGGTGGAGAAAACCTCGCTCTTGCGGGTGGGGATGGTGGTGTTGCGCGCGATCAGCGTGGTCATCACGCCGCCCAGCGTCTCGATGCCGAGCGAGAGCGGGGTGACGTCGAGCAGCAGCACGTCCTTCACTTCGCCCGCCAGCACGCCCGCCTGCACCGCCGCGCCCACCCCCACCACTTCGTCGGCGTTGACGCCCTTGTGCGGCTCGCGCTCGAAGAGCTCCTGCACCACCTGCTGCACCCGTGGGATGCGGGTGGAGCCGCCCACCAGCACCACTTCGTCAATCTGGCTGGGCTTGAGCCCGGCGTCTTCCAGCGCCTGCTTGCACGGCCCGACGGTGCGCTGGATCAGGTCTTCCATCAACTGCTCCAGCTTGGCCCGGGGCAGCTTCAATTGCAGGTGCTTGGGGCCGCTCTGGTCGGCGGTGATGAAGGGCAGGTTGATTTCAGTCTCCTGCAACTGCGAGAGCTCGACCTTGGCCTTCTCGGCCGCTTCCTTCAACCGCTGCAAGGCCATGCGGTCTTTGGAGAGGTCAATCCCCTGATCCTTGCGGAACTCGTCGATGATCCACTCGATGATCTTCTGGTCAATGTCGTCGCCGCCCAGGTGGGTGTCGCCGCTGGTGGCTTTGACTTCGGTGACGCCCTCGCCCACCTCCAGGATGGAGATGTCGAAGGTGCCGCCGCCGAAGTCATAAACGGCGATGGTCTCTTCCTTCTTCTTATCCAGCCCGTAGGCCAGCGCCGCCGCCGTAGGCTCGTTGATGATGCGCATCACTTCCAGCCCGGCAATCTGCCCGGCGTCCTTGGTGGCCTGCCGCTGGCTGTCGTTGAAGTAAGCCGGCACGGTGATGACCGCCTGCGTCACCTTCTCGCCCAGGAAGTCCTCCGCCGCCTGCTTCAGCTTTTGCAGCACCACGGCCGAGATTTCCGGCGGCGGGTACTGCTTGCCCATCACGTCCACGCGCGCGTCGCCGTTCTGCGCCCGCACGACGTTGTAAGGAACTTCCTTGATCTCGTTGCTTACCTCCTCGTAGCGGCGGCCCATGAAGCGCTTAATCGAATAGACCGTGTTCTCCGGGTTGGTGATGGATTGCCGCTTGGCCACCTGTCCCACCAGCCGCTCCCCCGACTTGGCAAAGCCCACCACTGAGGGCGTCAGCCGACTGCCCTCCTGGTTGGTCACTACCACCGGCTCGCCCCCCTGCATCACCGCGACCACTGAGTTGGTCGTCCCCAGGTCAATTCCAATGATCTTCCCCATTGCCTTTCCTCCTAAATGCAATATGCAATCCAGAATTAGTGCGCAGAACTCAACTTTTTACGAATCTTCCTAACCTACTGAAAACGAACATTGTAACGTTAATTCCGGCCAAATATATTAGTCGCTAATGATTATAGGATATGAGTGAGTTCTTGTCAATACAGGATGGACACTGGGTAGTGGGTCAGTTTCACAATGTTGATTTGGCGCTGAGCCCGGCGGCACCTGCCGCCGGGCGGAAAAGCGGTACGAGCGCCCCGTGGCAGGTGCCACGGGGCTCGGCGTGAGCTTCCCATTTTCAAAAAGACCCACTACCTAGACACTGCGGCTAGGGAGAAGATTCTAGACGGACCACACAGGAATTTCAGTAAGCTCAGTAGACAAAAGGCAGCAGACGCCAGGTGCGGCACCGGTAAGCCTCGAACTCGGCACCGGAGTTGCCAGGGCTCACTCTCTCCCTCACTCGCACCACTTGGGCTTACGCGCCAAAACCGAATGCAGGAAACAAGTATTTGTGTTTTGATGGGAACCCATGCTCCCCACGCAACTCGAACTGCTGATCCTGCTGCTGGCGCTGGTGTTCCTGGTGGCGCTGGCCTACTCCTCGGTAGGCCACGGCGGCGCCTCCGGCTACCTGGCCGTGCTGAGCTTCTTTGGCTTGGCACCAGCGGCCATGGCACCCAGCGCGCTGTGCCTCAACTTATTGGTGGCGGGCCTCGCGTTCGCCGCCTACCGGCGCGGCGGGCACTTCGACTTCCGGCTGCTGTGGCCCTTTCTGCTCACTTCCATTCCCTTTGCTTTTCTCGGCGGCCTGACCGGGATTTCGCCCCAACTCTACATGGGCTTGCTCGCCGCGGTACTGGTGTTTGCCGCCTTCCGCCTGCTGGTGGTCGTCCCGCCCAAGCACGAGGAACATTTCGTCCAGCCGCCGCCGCTCAAAGTTGCGCTGCCGGTGGGCGCGGGCATCGGTTTTGTTTCCGGCATGATCGGCGTGGGCGGCGGAATCTTTCTGAGCCCGCTGCTGATTCTGCTCCGCTGGGCCGACGTCAAGCGCACCGCCGCCGCCTCGGCCGCCTTCATCTGGATCAACTCCGCCGCCGGCCTCTACGGCCACCTGATGCGCAAGTCGGTGGACTGGTCGGCGCTGGTGTGGTTGATAGGAGTAGCTTTCGCCGGCGGTCTGATTGGCTCTTACCTGGGCGCGCGCCGCTTTCGCGGGCTTTGGCTGCGCCGCCTGCTGGGCGCGGTGCTGCTGGTCGCCACCGTCAAGCTCCTCCGCACCGCGCTCTGAACCACAGCACCCTTTCCCTCCACGAGGAGAAGGCTCTACAATACAAATGAGGTATTCGATCTAGCGGCAGACCAGGAATGCAGACACTGGAGGAATACATCGAGCGCGCGAACGTGGCCCACGGGCACACCTGCGCCGGGCAGATTCTGGGAATCCGGCTGTCGCTGCTCGGTCTGAAGGAGCTCGGCATCGACGACCCCATCAAGGAGCGCAAGCGGCTGATCACCATCGTCGAAATCGACCGCTGCGCCACCGACGCCGTCCAACTCGTCACCGGCTGCCGGTTGGGCAAGCGCGCGCTGAAGTTCAAAGACTTCGGCAAAGTGGCCGCGACCTTCATGGATCTGAAGACCGGCCGCGCCATCCGCATCGTGGCGCGCGAGGAATCAAAACAGAAAGCCCGTGAACTGTTTCCCGAACTCGAAAAAGAAGAAGGCCAGCGCCGCGCTTACCGCCAGCTTTCCGATGAGGACCTCTTCACCCGCCAGTGGGTGCGGGTGGTGCTGCCGGAAGAAGACATGCCCGGCTACCGCGCGCCGCGCGTGGTCTGCGCCCAGTGCGGCGAGGGCATCAACTTCAAACGGGAAGTGCAGCGCGACGGTCGCCTGCTCTGCCGCGCCTGCGCCGGCGAACGCTACTACGAACCGCTGGATGGCTGACCAGTTGAATGGTTGACCGGCTGATTGGTTCAAGCCCTTCGCAAACTGGCCAATAGGTACCCACCTCTGTCCGGAAGAGGTGCCTGTCTGCCCTGCCTACCGCAGGCAGGCGCAGGCAGGCTCTGCACCCGCAGATGGCGGCGTCTTCACTGCCAACAGAGAGACTTCAAGCCCGGCGGCGGAAGTGATCCCAGCCGCGCGCTTCCAGTCGCCTCCTGTGCCCGTGCTCGACCAAAACCACTCCGCGCTCCTTGGTCGTCTCCCCGATTCGCGTCAACGGAACGCCTGCCAACGAACGAGGCAAGCGGGCGGCTTTCGTCGCGGGCAACGTAAAGAGTAGCTCGTAGTCCTCGCCACCGTGCAGGGCAAGCTCGAGCGCGTTCGTGCGCAAGCGGCGCGCGAGCGGGCCGGGCAGCTTCACCGTCGGGATGCGCTCGACGTAGAGGCGCGCGCCCACCCCGCTGGCTTCGCACAAGTGATGCAGGTCGGTGGAAAGCCCGTCGCTCAGGTCGATCAGAGCGGAGGCACCGCGTCGCGCCAGCGCCTCGGCCAGCTTGAGGCGTGGCTGAGGATAGAAGTGCGCCCGCAGCGCGCGCCGCACCGGCAGAGCTTTCGACCCAAGCCGCGCGCGCACACACAAAGCGCCCAACGCCGATGTTCCCAGTCGCCCGCTGACAAAGATCGCCTGGCCGGGCCGCGCTCCCGAGCGCAGCAGCGCCCGCCCGCGCCGCACCTCGCCCATCACCTGCACCTCAGCCACCACCTGCGCCGCGGAAGAAAAATCACCCCCGACAACCTGCACCCGGT
>JACZYA010000021.1 GCA_022571295.1 Acidobacteriota bacterium
ATAGTCTAGGAACGCACAGCCCGCGCCCCAGGCCTTTCCGCTTCCGGCCACTCCGGCCGTCTCCGCCACCTCCGTAAAAGTGCCGTCGCCTTGGTTGTGATACAGGCGGTTCTTGCCGTAATAGGTGATGTAGAGGTCCTGCCAACCGTCGTTGTCGTAGTCGCCCACGCAAACTCCTTGCCCCCAACCGGTGGCGCGCAAGCCGACCCGGTCGGTTACGTCGGCGAAGGTGCCGTCGCGATGGTTGCGATAAAGGCGATTGGTGGGGCCTTCCCCGGCGGGGAAACCTTCCAGGGTGGTGCCGTTCACCAGGAAGATGTCGGGCCAGCCGTCGTTGTCGTAATCAAAGATGGCCACGCCCGTGCCTGTGGTCTCGATGATGTATGTCTTTTTCTCCTGGCCGCCAAAGACGTTTCTCATCGTCAAGCCGGCTTCCGCCGCGACATCCACAAAGGAAGCAATGGCGGGGGAATCCTCTGCAGCCTTCTCGCCGGGGAAATACGCGAAGAGGGATGGAACCAAAGTCGCCGCGAGCAAGCACAACGCCGCGTGTAGTGGGACTGAACCGATTAGCTGCAACAGCGTCAATGCTGATTCCCTTGACCGCACGAGTTTCCTTCCCAGGAGACTCTCCGCCGCCATACTAGGAAGCTGCTGGTTGCCCGTCAAGGCGAGCAGCTTTACCTGCGCCCCTGCCCGCAGTGAAGTAAGATTGACACACGGAGTTGGCGGGTGGTAATGGTTCGATCCAGTGCCAACACACAGTACGGTTTTGCCATCGTGAAGGCTGCGCGGATGCAACGCCAATTGAGCCTGAGGCTAGCGATATTGGTTGCCGGTTTGTTCCCTTTGGCTTTCATGGCTTTCCCAGTGAGAAGCCAGCAGGCGGCGGATGCTTCGCACGTGCAAGCCATTTACCAGCGCGGCTACATGGCCCTGCAGCAGCGCGACTTGGCAGGGGCGCGGACGGCTTTTGAGGAAGCCGTCAAGCTCAGTCGGCAGAGCCCCGAAGCACACAACTCTCTGGGCTGGGTGCTCTTGTTGCAAGGAGAGCTCGAAGGCGCTGTCACCCATTTGCGCACGGCCATCGAACTGAAGTCGGACTTCCAACAGGCGCACGCCAACCTCGCGCAGGCTCTTGCCCAGCGAGGGGAGCTGGAAGAGTCGATTGTTCATTTTCGACGAGCCTTAGACCTGGTTCCCTCCAACGCGCAGTGGCGCCATGCACTTGGGCGGGTACTGCTGGCTCACGGAAATGCGGAAGGGGCCGTTGCCGAGCTTCGCGCCGCGGTCCAACTGGCGCCCGAGCGTGCTGAGCTGCATGACGAACTCGGCTCCCTGTTGGCGCAACAGCTTCGTCTGGACGAGGCAGCAGAAGAATTTTCTGAAGCCGTGCGCTTGCAGCCGGAATTCGCTGACGCCCGCTTTCATTTGGGCGTAGTGCATTGGCGCAACGGCGCACTGGATGCGGCAATTGCGGAGCTGCAAGCAGCCGTCCGATTGCGTCCGGAGCACGGGGAGACCTATTACTACCTGGGGAGGGCGCTGGAAGAAAAAGGGGGGAGCGCTGAGGCGATTCGCTCTTTGCAGACTGCGGTGGAATTGAGACCTGATCATGCGGACGCGCACAATCGGCTGGGACTTCTTTGGCAGCGGTCGGGCGAGGCGGGGAAGGCGCAGGCGGCCTTCGAGCGGGTGCTGGAGTTGGAACCGGAGAACGCCGAGGCTCACAACAACCTGGGCCTGGCGCTTGTGCAACAGGGCGACGCGGACGCTGCCATCGAGACCTTTCACGCGGCCATCCGGCTGCGACCCGACGATACGGGGTTCCGCAACAACCTTGGGATTGCCTTCCTGCAAAAGTCCGACTTCGACGCCGCTATGGCCGAGTATCGCGCCGCCCTGGAATTGGCGCCCCAGGACGCGCAGCTTCACTACAACCTCGGCCTGGCGCTGAAGTTGAAGGACCAACTGCCGGAAGCGATCGTGGAGTTCGAGCGGGCCCTGGAAGCGGACCCCAGCCTTTTCGATGCGCACTACACGCTGGGTGTCATTCTCTGGCAGCAAGGGGAGTTCGACCGAGCGGCCGCGGAGTTGCGTGCGGCGATCCGAGGGAAGCCCGACTACGTCGAAGCGCACTATACCCTGGGGACGGTATTGAAACAGTTGGGAGAATGGCCGGACGCCGCTACCGCTTTGCGCCAAGCGATTCGCTTGCAGCCCGATCTGGCCGGCGCGCACAGCACATTGGCTTCTGTTCTGCGCCAACTCGGCGACACGGCTGGAGCGGCGGAAGAAAGGCGTGTTGCAGAGGAACTTAGCAAAGCTGCAACCAACCGGCAGGCGGCCATCTTCGCCACCAGTGCCGGCAAGAGGCTTTTCGAGGAGGGCGAGATTGAAGGAGCCCTCGCCCAGTTTCGGGCTGCCATCAAGCTGGTTCCCACGTATGCCCCCGCTCACTACCATCTGGCATTGGCGCTGGAGAAAAAAGGGCAGCACGCGGAAGCCGAGAGAGAGTTTCAGAAAGCGGAAGAGTTGGATCCCCGATTTATGCGACCCGAGCATTGAGTCAGGGGAGACGTCCAGCCCGCCTCTGCCCTGGAAAGGGCGCCCACAGAACATTCAGGTGTAGTCTGGAATCTCCAAAGGGTGGCGTGAAATTTCCTAAATACATGCACTGGAAGTCCACAATCGGTTTTATGGAAAAGTGTAGAACGAGGCTGCGCATCTTCAAATTATGGAAGCGAACGTAAGAAAGAGTACCATCGGTTATCTTCCACTGCTTAGATAACAAAGCTGTTAATAATAAGAAGCTTATTGGAACCAATCTTGCTGTATCACAGGCGAGAAGTCTGTAACTGCGAGCAACTCAAGCAGCGGTGTGGAAGTGTATGCCCGAAAGAGGCGGTACACGCGTGGAATTTTTCATCTTTTTGTTGACAAGGAATTCCAACCAGCTCAGTTTTTGGGAGCAAACTCCAAATGCATAGGGGAAACGCGATGACCAGACGATGGCTCACAGCGGTTACGTGTGTGTTGTGCTTGGCTTTTGTAGCTTTCGCGCCCACCGCAGGGCTTAGCCAAGCGGTGTACGGCGGCATCTTCGGAACGGTTACAGACCCCACCGGCGCAGCTGTGCCCGGGGCAAAGGTAACCATCACCTCGGTCGGGCGAGGCACGTCCACGGAAGTCACCACCAATGCGGCCGGCAACTACACCGTGACGCGCTTGATCTCCGGCTTCTACAACATCCGGGCGGAGGCCTCGGGCTTCAAAGCCTATGAGGCCACTGACATCTCGGTGTTTGCCGACGTCAACAACCACGTGGACATAGAACTCCAGGTGGGTTCGGTGGCCGAGACGGTAACGGTGACGGCGGAGGACATTCCCCTGCTGAAGACCGACCGCGCCGACGTCGCCACCCTGTTCACGGAGAAGGCGACCAGTGAGCTCCCCATCTTCGACCGCAACTTTACCCAGTTTGTGCTTTTGAGCCCCGGCACCGCCAAATTGCACTGGTCACACGCCTCCAGCGAGAACCCGCAGGGCAGCATCCAGACCATGGTCAACGGCCAGCATTTCAGCGGGACCTCCTTCCAGTTGGACGGCACCGACAACCGCGACCCCATCCTGGGCATCATCGTCATCAACCCCCCGCTTTCGTCCATTACCCACAGCAAAGTCACCAACCAGAACTTTGACGCGGAATTCGGCATGGCGGCCGCGGGCGTGGTGACGGCCCAGACCAAGTCGGGCACCAACGACTGGCACGGCAGCGCCCTCTGGTTCCGGCGCAGCGACCCCACCCTGGCTCGCAATCCCTTTACGCAGCCGACGCGCGACTCCTTGCCCGAGTCCTTGTGGAACCAGTTCGGCGGCTCCATCGGCGGGCCGATTGTCAAAGACAAAGCCTTCATTTTCGCAGACTACCAGGGCACACGGCGCAAGTTGGGCGGGTCAGTGCTGACCTCTGTGCCCACCGCCCTGGTGCGCTCGACCTGCCTGGCGGGCCTGGACTGCGATTTGAGCGAATACAGCCCTCAGATTTTCAACCCCGCCACCGGCGATCCCGCCACCGGCGCGGGACGCACGCAGTATGCAGGCAACATCATTCCCGCGGGACAACTCTCGTCGCAGGCGATAACCCTCCTGAGCCTGTTGCCGGCGCCCAACATAACGGGAGCCGGGGTCTCAAATAACTATGCTGTCAGTGGGCCCGAGATTTTTGACGACGACATCATCACCATCCGGTCCGACTACAAAGCCACCGAAAACCTGAACTTCTTCGGGCGCTTCACTTGGGCCGACTTCTCCAAGACCGCTGCTGCCGCCTTTGGCGACATCGTAGGCGGCCCCGGGTTGGGAGACGGTGGCAACGGCTTTGCCGGCTCCTCGCTTACCACCAACCAGAGTCTGGCGGCGGGCTTCGACTACGTGCTCAACCCCAACCTGCTCACCGACTTCCGCCTGGGCTGGTTCAGCTACGACGTGGCCGTGCTGCCCAACGGCATTGGGACAAGTCCCGCCGGCGATGCCGGCATTCCCGGCCTGAACCTAGACAATTTCTTTACCTCAGGCATGCCCTTCATGGAGATTCAGGGTGTCGGGGGCTTCCAGTTTGGGTACAGCTTGGGTGTCAACCGCTGCAACTGTCCCCTCCAGCAGGAGGAGACCCAGATTCAGTTCGTCAACAACTGGACCGTCATTCAAGGCGACCACAGCTTCAAGTTCGGCGCCGACATTCGCCATGCCCGCAACCTGCGCGTGCCCAGCGACCGCCATCGCGCCGGGGAGTTGTTCTTCAATACTGGACGGACGGGGGACACGGTGGCAGGCGGCGGCTTGGGGCTGGCCACATTCCTCCTCGGCGACGTGACCTTCATGTCGCGCTACGTCAGCAACACCCTGGATGCGGCCGAACGCCAGAACCGCATGTTCTTCTACGGCCAGGATACCTGGCGCATCAACGCCAAATGGACCTTCAACTACGGAGTGCGCTGGGAGATTTACTTCCCCGAGTATGTGAACAAAGCAGGGGCCGGGGGCTGGCTCGACATCGAAACCGGGTTGATCAATGTCGGCGGTGTGGGCGGCATCGGCCTCAATGGCGATGTGGAGAACTCCTACAACCAGTTTGCTCCCCGTCTGGGCCTGGCCTATCAGCTCAGCCAGAAGACCGTCATCCGCATGGGCTATGGGCGCAGCTTTGACGTCGGGACCTTTGGCAGCCACTTCGGCCATGCCGTCACCCAGAACCTGCCGGTGCTGGGCACGCAAGAGGTACGCAGCGCCGGCGATGTTGCCTTTCTGGAGGCCTTTACTTTCAATAGTGGTCCTCCGGTGTTTGACATCAGTGTGCAGTGCGATTTCCAGGCTACCGGCACCTGCCCGCTGCCCGACGGCATCTTCAGCCGCGTCCGGCCGTCGCCGCAGAAGATGCTGACGGTGGATTCGTGGAACGTCACGGTTCAACATCAAATTACCCCCACCATGTCGATCGAGGTTGCCTACGTGGGCAACAAGGGCACCCACGTCTTCGCTGGAGACGGCCCAGGCTACTCGGGCAATAATCCCATCCTCACCGGGTTCCTGGGCGCCGATGGCATCCGGGGAACCGCTGATGATGTGGCGCCCAACCTCCGGAAACCTTTCTTTAACAGCTTCGGGTGGACGCAGGGGATTGCCTTTTACCTGCTCGATGCCGACAACCACTACAACTCGTTGCAAATGAAGCTCAACAAGCGGCTCTCCAACGGCCTCCAATTTCTGGCCCATTACACCTGGCAGTTGGCGGAGGGCGAAAACAACGATTACTTTACTTACGACTCCAATCTCAACAAGGGGCCTCGCGACTGGGATCGCACCCATGTGTTCGTATTGAGCGGCCTGTGGGAGCTTCCGGTGGGTCGCGGCAAAGCGGCTCTGAGCGACGCTTCCCCAATTGTGAACCACATCCTGGGAGGCTGGCAGCTCAACACCATCGTCAACATACAAAGTGGTTTGCCTTTCTCGCCCACCTTCCAGAACTGTGGTTTGACCCGAGATACCGGACCGTGCCGGCCCAACCTGGTAGGAAGTGTCGGCTCCGGCAGTGGGGGCCAGTGGTTCGAGACTTCGGGCACTACCGGCCTCCAGCCCGGGGACACAGCCGGTCCGTGGCAGATACCTCAACCGGGTGCTTTCGGGACCGCTGGACTGAACTCGCTGCGCGGCCCGAGCTTTTGGCAGGCCGACGTGTCGATCATGAAGAAGGTCTTGACGGGTGAGCAGGTCAGCGTGGAATTCCGCGCGGAAGCGTTCAACATCTTCAACCACGTCAACCTCGGCAACCCCGGCTCTTGTATCGATTGCGATACGGCCACCGACGCCAGGATCTTCGGCACGGCTCCGGGCTCACAGATGAGGTGGTGGCAGTTCGGCCTGAAGGTCGCCTTCTAACCGTCTGGCCACAGGAACAACTCAAAGAGGGAGTCCGCAAGGACTCCCTCTTTTGTATTTAGAGGCACACCTGATACCCTACCCGCATCGGGATGAGGTTGAGGAGGATGAGGAGATGCCCCCGCCGGGTAGCCGGGGCATTTTGAAAATGCGGAGCTCACACCGAGCCCCGTGGCACCTGCCACGGGGCGCTTGTGTTGTTTTTCCGCCCGGCGGCAGGTGCCTGCCTACCGCAGGCAGGCCGCCGGGCTCAGCGGTAAATCAATATCTCGCTGACAGGTAGGATCACATGGTAGCCAGGAGCTTGTTTTTCTTGGGTTGGGTACTCTTGCTCGGTTTTGGATTGGCCCCCAACGCCGCACCGCAGGGCCAAGGCCAAGAGTTGGCCGACGCCCGGGCGCTAATCGAAGCGGGCCAGCTTGACGAGGGCATCGCGCAACTGGAGGAGTTTGCGCGCCGCTATCCCAAGGCGAAAGGAGTAGCGCGCGAACTGGGCGTCGCCTATTACAGGAAAAGCTTGCACGCACAAGCGGTCCCCCGCCTGAAGCGCGCCCTGGAAGAAAACCCTGAGGACAAGGAAGTGGTGCAATTGTTGGGCTTGTCGTACTACCTGACCGGCAAGCCGGCCCAAGCCATCCCACTGCTGGAGCGAGTGCAGTCGTGGTATGCGGTGGCCAATGTGGATGCTTCCTACGTGCTGGGCCTTTGCTACATTCAAACCAAGGATTACGAACAGGCCCGCAAAGCTTTCGCAAGCATGTACGATGTGCCGCCGGATTCCGCCGCCAGCCACTTGTTTTTGGCGCGGATGCTGCTGCGACAGGAATATGACCCACTGGCGGAAGAGCAGGCTCGGAAAGCGGCCGAACTCAACCCGAACCTTCCCCTGGCGCACTTCCTGCTGGGCGAGCTCTACATGTACAAGTCGAGAATCCCGGAAGCGATCGAGGAATTTGAGAAAGAGCTGGCGGTCAACCCCTCGCACGCGGCCACCTACTACAAGCTGGCGGATGCCTACTCGCGCATCATGAAGTTTGAGCAGGCCCAGCGGCTGCTGCAGCGCTCGATCTGGCTGGACTCCACCGCCAGCGGCCCCTACGTCCTGATGGGGAAAGTGCTGCTGAAAAAAGGGGAGGCGCAACTCGCGCTGCGGGCGCTGCAACGGGCCTTGCAGATGGACCCCAACAACGTGATGGGCCACCAATTGCTGGGGCAGACCTATCGAGAACTGGGCCAGACCGAAGAGGCGGAACGCGAGCTCAGGCTCGCGCAGCAACTCCGGGCAGCGCAGAACCCGAAGCCCTGAGCAACCCCGGTTAGGCCTGCTGGAGGCCTGGGGGGCGGTTGTTGGCTCGTAGCACTTATCGCTGCGCGTCTTTTCCGGAACTGTCGTCGCGCTTTGTATTGCTCGCGTCGGTTTGGTCCTGTTGTTCGTCCATGCCGCGAGAAAAACGGCGGTAGAGCCAGTAGGTGAGGGAAAAAGCCACCAGAAAGATCAGGGCGGGGATGATGACGCCCCAGATCGGGCTTCCCAGACGCTCAGGGGCGATGATGCTTAGCAGGCTCACGGTCGGTTGTCCTTGGTGGTGGGATTCCGTCGACGCTTCCGGTAGGACAGATAGGCCAGAAGCATGCCGAGAAAGGAAGCGAAGTAAGCGATTGACATCCCAATGACTACCATCAGGCCTTGGTCCACAGTTATTCCTCCCAGCGCTGGATGCGTTCCAACTCTTCCAGGTGCTTCGCTTGCTTTTTTTCGAATTCCTCTGAGATGGTGCGGAGCTTGGGGTCAATGACCACGTACATGGCGTAGCTGATCAAGACTCCCAGGATCAGGAGAAAATAGCCCCACGTTTGCAACAAGAGCGCGTGCAGAAGCCCCAGGCTGAGCAAAAAATAGGCCAAGGGCGAGAGAATACACGCGATCAGGTCTTCCCGCGTCCATTCTTCCGCCGCCTCCGGCGTCCACTTCCGTCGTATCCACGCCATATTGTTCTCCTCTCCTACTAATCTGAACCAGGCTGGGCCGTTGGTTGCATCAGACCCCGTTCGATGGCCGCCTGGCGCACCGGCCCCCACCAACCCAGGGGGCGCGCCATTATGTAGTACTTCACCAGGTGATCCATGTCATCGGGCGGCGTCAGGTAGGTGACAGGCAGGAAAATTAACGTGCCCAGAGCCATCAGCGCCCAAAACTGGAGATAATCCGGCATCTCAGGAATCAACCCATAATGGGGAAGAATCCAAACCACCAGCCAGCTCATGCCCAGATTGGCTATCCAGGAAGCCAGATAGCCCCAGGCATTGAAGCGCCACCAAACCACTTGCAGGATGTTGGGCAGCCAGACGCCGGCCATCATGATCCAGAGCGCAAAGATGAGCCAACTGGTAATATCTTCCATCATCAGGCCGTAGATGAACGACCCCACCAACAACAAGAAGGTGGAGAAGCGGCCCACCCATACCAATTTCGCCTCCGACGCCTGCGGATTCACATAGTGATGGTAGAGGTCGCGGGTGGCATAGACGGCGCCCAGGTTCAAATGGGTGGAGATGGTGGAGAGATGAATCGCCAGGATGGCGGCAAAAAAACAGCCCACCATCCCGATGGGCAAGTACTCAAACCCCAGCCGGTACCACCCCATCTCGTACTCGGCAGCCGACTTAATGTTGGGGTAGAGAACGTAGAATCCTAGAATGGCCACCGCCCAGAGGGAGTTCCGCAGCAGCACCAGAATGGTTCCAGCCCAGATGGCGTAGCTGGCATCCCGCACGGTCTTGGCGGATTGGATGCGCTGGGCTTCGGGATACCAGTCAATTGAGGTTCCCATGCCCACCCCGCCCACGATGGCAATGACCATCATGGTGATGAACCACGCCACCGGGAAATCCCCGGTGAAAAGGCCCGTAAAGGCAAAAGGATTCAGCCGCCACGACTCCCCCATGGCATCTAACCGGCTCACAATCCCGCTCGGCCCCCCGGCGGCAGCGATGCCCCAGAGAGAAGTGATCACAATGACGGCCAGCGCGATCACGCCCTGCTGGAAGTCGGCCATGACCACGCCCCAGTAACCCGCCGCCAGCACATAAATGGCGCAGACGGAAGAGAAAACAATCAGCCCCACCCATTCCGGCCAGTTGAAGAAGACATTGCAAATCTTCCCCATCGCGATGCCGACCCAGCCCAGCACGAACATGTTCATGAACACGCTCCAGCCCGCCATCCAGCCGCGCAGCAGCTCGCTGCCCAGCCCGCTGAAGCGCAGGCTCTGCCATTCCGCCTGGGTGTAGGCCAGGGAGCGGCGAAAGATGCGGGTGGAAACAAAAGCGCTGATGGCGCACCAAGCGGAGAAAAAGGCGTACCAGATGCCGCGCAGGCCATGCTGGTAGACAATGCCGGTGATCCACATGGGCGTGTCGGTGGCGGTGTGGGTGGCATAGACGGAAGAGGCGGGCAGCCACCACGGCAGCCCTCGTCCTGCCAGGAAGAAGTCGGCTTGGGAGCGCTTGCCCAGGCGATAGAACAACACTCCAGAAGCGACCATCAGGCCCAGGAAAGCCAGCAGCCAGAACCAGTCGAGAAGCGTAAGCTCAACCATGAGTTATTTCCTGCTCCTACTATCGCGCATCTTCGCCTCCGGGAGTGTATACGGCAACTCCAATGCCCGAGTCGGCCATGCCGTAGTACAGGAACCATTGCTGCTGAAATTGCACCAATCCTTCAATGAACACCACGTTCGGAACCTGTCCTTCTATCTCCTGCTCGGTGGCGGGCTCGAAAAAAGGGGCATCGGTGCGCGCGATCAGCTTGGTGGGGTCGTTCCG
This sequence comes from Acidobacteriota bacterium, assembly GCA_022571295.1. Lineage (GTDB taxonomy): Bacteria > Acidobacteriota > Terriglobia > Acidiferrales > 2-02-FULL-67-57 > JACZYA01. Next base: position 10,264 of record JACZYA010000021.1, read on the forward strand.
GTCGAAGAGCGCCTGCCCGGAGGCGTACACGTTCTGGCTGTTGGCGCCGTTGTAGAGCAACAGGATTCCCGCCTCTGTGAGGAGCGGCGGGGGACCCGGCTCGACCAGCCGGCTGTCGAACTTGTCTGTCCCCGCGCGGCGGTGCAGCACCGGTTTTTCAATCACGGTCCAGTGGATCAGGTCGGTCGAGGTGGCCGCCCGGATGTCTTCATCGCCAAAATACATCCAATATTTTCCGTTGATTGGAGTCGCCAGAATGGCGCCGGCTTTCGTCCAGCCGCGCTCGGGAAACACCAGGCCATGCTTCTTCCAGTGGTGGAGGTCCTTTGAAGTCGCCAGGGCCAGGCGGGCGGTCTTGCCGTCGTAGGCGGTGTAGGTGAGGTAGAAGGCGTCGCCCACCTTCACCATGCGCGGGTCTTCCACCCCGCCGGGGATTTCCCACTCTTCCGACGGCTCCAGCACCGGCTCCGGCTCGCGCTGGAAGTGGAGGCCGTCGCGGCTGGTGGCGAGTCCGATGCGGGAGGTGCCGTTCCAGGCGCCCCGGCCGGTGGTGTCCTCGGCCCGGTAGAGCATCCAGATGGTTTCACCGTCCGTCCAGACGGAGGGATTGAATATGTCTTTGGCTTCCCAGGTCTCCCCGCGCGGTTCCAGGATGGGATTCTGCTCGTACCGGACAAAGGGCCCCAACTGCCACGGTGCATCCGGGAGAGCGACCATGAATAATCCCAGCAGAGCTGCCAGGAGGACAACGGCAAAAGCTACGGCGGGCCGGAATGCTAGACGGCTCATCTCATGTTCCTCGCCTGTCTTCAGAAAACCGGTTGAATCTCATCGTTTCGCCCAACGGTCTATCCACTTCCTAGGCGGCTGCGAACAATGTTTCCCTCTCCTCTGTCGTTTGCGACATCTGTGCGTGCCGCACTGCGCTGCTGGCAACTCAGCCGGGCCGAGAACTCACACCCTTGCCGGTGCTTGCAGACAACTTTCCGCGCCACCCAGTCCTGTATCTAGCCCCCCTCCTGCAAAACTGGGAGTCTCTAATCCCCGGGATTGTACCACTCTGCTGCTGCTGGAGTACAAGAGTTCTGGTGAAAATGTCTTTATTCCTCTATGGTTTGGCGCTTTCCAATAGAGATCGTGGCTTGGGGTGCATTCGTGCCTGACGTATCGCTTTTGGCTCGATTGAGTTGGCCTTCGCGGTTCCAAAGCCGCGCCGGCAGCAGCATTGCAGTAACAAGCTGCATGGTTTTTCGGTCACTGTGAACCCGGGAAGCCCGGATCGGTTTCGACACCGAAAGCTGCCACACCGACAGGTCAACCTTCGAAATTGTGGAGACCGTCGGTCGGTGATTCCCCGACGGGCCCGTACGGACCAACCCGCCCGATCCCGCCAACCCTCTCATTCTCCCGGGGTGGTGGGATCCAACCGACGCTCGAGACAGACGCGGTTCGCCGGAGAGAATCCCTCGCTCTTGAAGAATGCCAGCAACTCGAAATCGTCCCAGGTCACTTCCGTACGCAGCGTCGTGATGCGGAGCGCGCCCAGGTTGAGGCGGAGCTGCCGCATCAGAGCTTTGCCGACGTGCTGCCCGCGGTAGCGGGGGTCCACACCGATGGCGTCAATCGAGGCCGAGGGTTCCGCCACGCCGAACTCTCCGTAGTAGAGCGATCCAATCACGAAACCCACCACCCGCCCCTCCATCTCGGCGCTGAGCGAGACTTGCAGGGCCGCTTGCTTGAGAGCACGCTGGAGCATCAGCTCGAAGTACCGGGGGCGGCGTCGCCCGGTGGCGGCCGCGTCGATTGAAACCACCGCTTCCAGGTCGTCCTCGCGCATTGTGCGCACGAGGACGGAGTCGGTTTCGAGCGTGCCCGGCTCTTCCGTCGGTTGGATTGCCATTGTTTTTCTCCTGACTGTCCTCACGAACCGCCCAAAAACTGCCCGCCATCAACGCGGAGGATTTGGCCGGTGATTTGGCTCGCGCCCGGCCCGCACAGGAACAGCACCGCTGCCGCTACGTCCGCCGGTTCCAGCAGCCCGCCCAGCAGGCTCTCCGCCGCGGCTGCGTCCCGCACCTTTTGCGGAAGAGCATCGGTCATGGGCGTGCGAACCATCCCCGGTTCCACCACATTCACCAGAATTCCAAAGCGCGCTGTCTCCCGCGCGGCGCTCTTGGCCAGCCCAATCAGTCCCGCCTTGCTGGCGGCGTAAGCCGTCAGGCCGAATTTTCCCCGCGAGCCGTTGATGGATCCGATCAGCACGATCCGTCCGCCCTTGCCGCGCCGCAGGGCGGGTACCGCGTGCCGCAGCAGTAGAAACGCGCCGCGCAGGTTGACCGCCTGCACCAGGTCCCAGTCGGCCACCGGAAGCTTCCAGAGAACGGCATCGCGCGTCACCCCGGCCGCGTGAATCACCAGGTCGAGCCGGCCGTGCCGCCGGAAAACTTCTTCGACCGCAGCCGCAACCGAGGCGTCGTCCCGCACGTCCCCTTTTACCCAGGCGATACCTTTCTCCCCCGGTGCGGCCAAGTCGAGGCTCACGGCCTCGGCGCCGGCCTGCCCGAGCGCGTGGATGATCGCCAGCCCGATTCCGCCCGAGCCGCCGCTCACCAGTGCGACTTGTCCCGCCAGCTCGCCGCCAGCGCTCATGCGGGCACCCCGGCGCGCCGAGCCAGCACCCGGTGGCGATACCCTCCCCACAAGGCCGCGCCCAAGGCGCCGGCGTAAATCGAGCGCGGGTGCGTGTGGATTTCCATCGCCAGCCCCTCCTCGTTCACCTTTTCCTGTAGCGCGCGGGCCAAGCCCACGTCCGCCGCCAAGCCGCCGGTGAGGGCTACCTGCCCCTCAGCTCCGGTGGCGCGCAGCAGTTTGACGAAACGCCCGGCCATGGAGAGGTGGATGCCCTTGAGGATATCCGCTGTCGTGATGCCCCGGCTGACCATGTTGATGACGTCGGTCTCGGCCAGCACGGCGCAAATGCTGCTGACCTGTTGCGGATGGGCGGAGCGGCAGGAGAGAGGCCCCACTTCTTCCAGGGCTACGCCCAGGTAGCGCGCCACGTTTTCAAGGAATTGGCCGGAGCCGGAAGCGCATTGGCTGGTCATCCGGTAACCCAGCACGCGGCTGCGCTCGTCAATGCGCATGGCGCGGGCGTGGAGCGCGCCCACGTCCACCACCGCCCGCACCTCCGGCAGCAGGAAGATGGCCCCGCGCGCGTGGGCGGTCATCCCGTAGAAATGGCCGCGGCGGAAATCCACCATCTCGCCCTCGCCCGTGCTGGCCGCGTAGGCCACCTCTTCGGGAGCGACGGTAGCTTCTTCGAGCGCAAGCGCGTAGCCTTCCCGGATCACGCTGCGCAAGTCGCGGCGGCGGATGCGGTCGGCGCGCAGGGCGAGAACGGAAACGTCCTGGTCGTCGCCTATCCGCAACACGGCAATCTTGACCGCGCTCGCGCCCACGTCCACGCCGGCAGTAATCAAACCGGAGGCAACGCTTGCTTTGGCTGTGGAGGTCGCAGTCGTCACGCCGCCTCCCGGTCGCCCCGCAAGGCGAAGAGCGCGGCGCCCAAAGCGCCGGTGTAGATCGAGTCAGGCGAGATGTTGAGAGTCTGCTGGCCGTAGTTTTCTTTGATCAGCCCACGCAACGCGTCCACCGCCGCCGGGTTTCGCGCCACGCCCCCGGTGAAAGTGAATTCTTGCCGAACCCCGCCGGAGCGCGCCAGCAGTGACATGGCCCGCAGAATAATGGCCCGGTGCAGACCGGCCAGGATGTCTTCGCGCCGTTGCCCCAACGAGAGCCGGTCGCGCAGTTCCGCGCCGGCAAAGACCGTGCAGGTGCTGTTGATCTTGACTCGGCGCCGGCTCTGCTGGGCCAGCGGGCCCAGCTCGTGCAGTCCCAGGTTCATTTCGTCGGCGATGTAGCCCAGGTAGCGGCCGCAACCAGCCGCGCAGCGGTCGTTCATCTGAAAACTGGTGACAATCCCGTTCGCGTCAACCTGGATGGCTTTGGTGTCCTGCCCGCCGATGTCCAGCACCGTGGCCGTGCGCGGGAACAGGGCGTGCGCCCCCAGCCCGTGGCAGAGGATCTCGCTGCGGATTTGCTCTTTGGGGAAGGGCAAGCGCTGGCGGCCGTAGCCGGTGCCGACTGTGCCGGTCTCCTTCAACTCAATCAAACGGGCTGTCTCCACCGCCGCGCGCAACTGCTCGGCGCTTTGCTTCCACGCCGGCCTGCTGGCCAGAGTGCGGTCGAGCGCTGCGCTGATGTGGTGTTCGAACGATCCGTCGCCGGTCGAGTTCTCCACCGAAAGGATGGCGGCGTCGAAGAGCCCGCACAGGGTGTCAAAGGTGACTCGCTTGGGATCGCTGTGCTGCTCGGCCAGGTGCATGTAGTCGGCGGCGGCGAGGTCGCGGAAGAAGTCGCTCTTGCGCACGGCCAGCTCTCCATAGAGAGCCGGGGCTTTTTCCCGCATGGCGGCGACGATGCTTTCGACCCGGTCGTGCAACTGCTCGCGGCAGTCGCGGTGGCGGGGCGCGGCGGCGGCTTGGCGCAAGGCTTGGCGGAGCCGGTCGAGCTGGTCGAGGTGCTGCTGGAGGTGGAAGGTGCGCTCCAGCGCGGGCAGGAAACCTTTGGCTACGGCTGCCAGTGCCGCCTCCCGGCCCAACACTGTACGGATGAGCGCGAAGCGTGCCCGGACAAACGCTTCCTGGCGCGCCACCGCGCAGGCAACGTCGTAGTTGCTGCGGCTGTTGGTGATCCCGCGCCCGAGCACATCGCCCGCCCCATTCAGGATGATGGCCTTGGTGGTGGTCGAGCCCAGGTCGATGCCAACGTAGATTTTGGTTGCGCTCATGCGCCCACCTTGGTGCCGCGCTTCTGCTCCAGCATCTGGAGGTAGCTTTCGATCCGGTTCTTGATATTGGCGCTGGAGAAGTAGCGTGGGTCAACCAAATCGCTTTCGATAAAGCCGCCGGGGATGCCGGTGCGCTCCTCGAGCTGGCGCAGCATCAGTAGTTGCCCGGCGCTGAAGGAGTTGCAACTCTTGACGCTGTTGATCATGAAGCCGTCGGCGTGGTATTCGCGAATGTAGCTCTCCAGCAGTTCCACCCGCGAGGGCAGTCCGAGATTGGTGTAGCAGCCCATGCAATACTCGGCCAGGCTTTCGAGCGGGCGATCGGGGTCGTGCCGGAAGCCGCGGTCGTAGAGCCCGCCGACTTTGGTGTAGCTGCTGGCGACCACCACCGCGCCTTCATCGTAAAACATCTTCCAGAACTCGCGGAAGCTGGTCCAGTTGGGCGGGCCTTCCACCACCAGGCGGTAGCGTTCCCGCCCCATCGAACCTTCCGGGGTGATGGGGCCCAGGCCGTCGCGCAGCCGCGCTTCAATCTCTTGCCGCAGCGTGCGGTAGTACTCCACCCCTTCCGGCGTGCCGCGGAAAGCCGAAAAAATGGGGCCAATGTAGTACACCCCGCCGAAATAGGCATCGATGGGAGAGGGAGTGTTCTTGGCGCTTTCCAGCACCCAGACCAGGTCGTCCTCGGCGTAAACCGAAAGGGCAAGGCTCGCGCGCAGCCGGTCCTCGTCGTAGCGGCGGCCGCTGATCTTCTCAAGCATCGGGATCACTTCGCTGCGCAACTGCTCCACCACGTAGTCGCGGTGGTGGGGGTGAATCTTGCCGTCGGCCTGGTAGGGAACGTGCAGCATGGCTACCGGGCAGTCGTACTCCTGCCGCAGCAGCTCGAACCACTTCATAAAGGTGAAGCAGCCGGTGTAGGAGAGCAGCAGCAGGTCGGGGTTGGGAAGCTGGGTGCCGGTGGGACTGATGTTGCCCTTCTTGAGCATGCCGATGTCGCACTTGACGTAGGTGCAGACGTCCTCGCTGTGGCCGTACTTTTCGGCCTCGGCGATGTAGCCGGCCGAGAGCTTGCGCATGCCTGACTGGAGCGCGTTGATCTCCGGCAGGACGGGCAGCAAGTCGAACGAGCGCAGCAATTCGGTCAGGTTACCGGGGACGAAGGTGTAGACAGTTTTGCGGCCTTCTTCGGGCGCGCGGGCCAGCGCTTGATAGTGCCCGGCAATCATCTGCTTTTGCAGCAGCATACTCTGTTCTTTTTCTACGCTGTGCTCGCTCATGCCTCGCTCCAGAGACGAATGGAATCGGAAAAGGTGCCCGCTTGCTCGCGGATGACGGCAAACTGGCCGGTGTCTTCGGAGTACTTGAACTGGGTGTGCTGGATGCTTTCGCGGTCGAGGGCGGCGATGAGCATCGGTTGATCCAGCAAGGCGGGGTCGCAGAAACTGGGCGCGCAGAAGATGACCCCCTCGGCGACGTTGTGTTGAACCGATTCCACCAGCGCGCGCCCGCGGTCGCCTTCGGGCTGGTAGCGCGAGGCGGTGGCGGTGCTCTGCTCCAGGAAGGCGGTGACCAGGTTGGCGAGCGGATCGCCCTCCACTTCGACTTCGCCGGTGAGCCAGCGCATCCCCAGCAGTAAGTCGTCGTCCACAATCCAGCAGCCGGCTCGCTCCAGCGTGAGCAACAGTCCCAGGGGCGGCTGCTCGCAGAACATCCCCACCAGCACCACGCGGCTGTGGTCTTTTTCCTTCCGGTCTTCTTCCAGCGGCGCCAGCTTCAGGTACTGCCGCAACAACTCGGTGTGCTCCTCCGGTGGCAGGACGTTGCCCGCGCGCAGAAATAGATACAGTTCAGAAGTGGGGTAGACCCAGGGCTGCCAGCTGCGGGCTTGGTAGAGTTCGCGGATCGCTTGCCGGTTCTGGTTGTAGATGGCGATGCTATGGCGCAGGTCGTCGTCCTTGATGGCCCGGCCAGCCAGGCGGGTCAGGTCGCCCTGCAGCGTCTCCAACTCGCGCCGCCAGTAGGCGCCGCCGACTTTGGGGTCGAAGTTCTGCGGCACGTCCACGTAGCGGACGTAGCGGCCGGGGAAAAGCATGGTCCACATTCCGGAAAGGTTGCGAATCACGTCGCCGATGGAGGGGAAGAGCATTCCGTCCAGCACGTCCAGCCGGCCGGAGAGCGCCAGCTCCACCGTGCTGCGCGGGATGTGGCAGATGTAGCTCTGGAAGTAGGCGTCGCCGCGAATGATTTCCAGCCGGTCGCCCCCGCCCAGGATTCCCACCGGCAGTATCCCGGCGGCGTGCATCAGTTCCCGCGGGACGTAGATGGGCATGTACCCGATGGCCTTGCGCCCCGGCGCGGCTTGCTTCCAGGTTCGCACCGCCGCCAGGTCGAGGTCTTCGTACAATTGCTGAGCCCGGTGAACCAGTTGTTCGAGTTCCGGTTTCACGCCGCTTTTCCTCTTCGACTCACTTTGCTGCTTTTTCCGGGTCGGCCACCCAGGGCGCGATTTCGCGGATAAGGTCTTCGCTCCAGCGCGCTCCTTCCGCCAGGCGGCGGCGCAGCAGCACGAAGTCCACTTCACGCTGCTTTTTGGTTCCGCGGTCGAAGGCGCGGAAGCCGGCGTTGGCCTCGGTGACCATGTTGAGCGCCAGCCAGGCGCGATTGGTTTCGCGGTTGCGGTCCCAGTGCTGGAGTTTGTGCTTGCGCAGGCTCTCGATGGTCTTGGTGAGGCAGTCGGGCATGGTATAGAGCAGCGTGGTGCAAAGCTTCTCCACCTCCGCATCCAGCAGGGAGAGGTCCACCGTTCCCCGCGCGAGCAGGGCCTTGCCTGCCTCCCGCTCCTTCCCGGTCTTCCACTCGCCCAGCACCATGCGGCCGAACTCGTCCAGCAGGCGGTCGGTGACCACCAGCGGATTGGCCACCCAGCGCCCGTCCACCTTCAGGGCCGGGACGATGCCGGTGAGCCCGCCCAGTTGGTGGAAGCGGTGCGCGCTCCACATCTCGCACAGCGTTCCGCTCGCCAGGGCGCGTTCGATGCCGACGAACAGCGGAAGAAAATCGGTGCTGCCGCCGTCGGGCGCCGACCCGTGCTTGGGGCCGGCCTGCCCGAAGACCGCCAGGTCGCTGGCAAGGGAGAAATCGCAGGCCATGCCAATCTCTTGCCCGCCGGCCACGCGCATGCCGTTCACCCGGCAGACGACCGGCTTGTCGCAGTGCAGGACGGCGGTGACCATGTCGTTGAACAGGCGCATGTACTGTCGGTACTCGCCTGGAGCGCCGGCGTAGAGTTCTGCGTACTCGTGCGTATTCCCCCCGGTGCAGAAAGCCTTGTTGCCGGCGCCGGTCAGGACCACCGCCACTGCGGCGCGGTCGTTGCTGGCCGCGCGTAACGTCAGGATGATTCCCTTAATCATCTCAGTGGTGTAGGCGTTGAGCTGGTCGGGGTTGTTGAGAGTAATCCAAAGGTTGTGCAGTCCTTCGACCGGGGCGCCGGCGCGGTCGCGCACCGGGCGTCGCTCGACCAGCAAGTTCTGCGGGGAGAACGTCTCAACCAGATTGTGATCTTTCATGCTGTTTTCTCCTGCGCTGCATAATCTCTCCCAGCGCTACGAACTGTCTTTGCCGTGGGGCCGGGGCACGAGCACGGGACGGCGTTGCACTGTGTGGGCGGCCACAGCTTCCAGCACGGCAGGCGCGTCGTCCAGCGGGTGCTCCTCCGCAAAAGGACCCAGAGCTACTTTACCTTCGAGGACCAGCGCCAGCGCCTCCGGGTAGCGTTGCGGGGGACAACCCCAGTTGCCGCGCGCGGTGGCGTCGAAGGCCATCAGGTTGGAGAGGCGCAGCTCCACCTTTTTCGGAGTGAAACCGACCACTGCCAGGTGGCCGCCGTGGTCGAGCAGCCCGAAAGCGGTGGACTGGCCCTGCGTGGTTCCGCTGGTTTCAAAGATTTTCAGTCCGATTCCTTTGCGGCCGCTTTCTTTGGCAAACGATCGGACTGCCGCCTTCAGCTCTTTGGCCGTGAAGCGACCGGCATCCAGAATCAAACCGGCCCCGTGTTGGGAGGACAACTCCAGGCGGTGAGGATCAATGTCTATCGCTACCACCGCTGCTCCTAAGGCCGCAGCGATCTGCACGCCGAACCCGCCGATTCCCCCCACGCCCACAAACACGGCCACGTCGTCAGCGGAAAGCTCGGAGCGGTGAATAGCTTCGTAGGGAGTGGTGACGGCGTCGGCCACGACCGAGAGCAGGGCAAGCGAGACGTCTTTCGGCAGACGGTCGGGAACGGGGCAGAGGCCGCGCGCCGGCACCCGAACATGGGTGGCAAAGCCGCCGTCGCCGTCGTTGCCGGGCATGAACTGCCGGCGGCAAATGGTGGGCCGACCAGCGGCACAGGCCGGACACGCGCCGCAAGGGATGACCGCAGGGACAATCACCGCGCGGCCGTTCCAGTCGGCGGCCTGCTCCCCAGCGGCAACCACGCGGCCGGCGATTTCGTGGCCCAAAATCAAAGGCAGCGGGTGGCGCGTTGGAACCCCCTCGACCGCAAAGCCGAGGTCGGTATGGCAGACGCCACAGCCGGCGACTTCCACCACGACCTCGTCGGGGCTTGGCTCCAAGGGCGGGAGGTCATGTCGCTCCAGAGGCTGACCCGGCGCAATCAGCCGGTAACCGTAGGCGCCGCGGATAACAGGCACGGTGACTTCTCCTTTTCGTCCACCCTCTAACCGTTTTTCACAGAGTCGTGTGCCGGATGCTCCGGGTAAAATCGCAAGCGACTCTTTTCTCAGGAGGAAACAGAAGAGTGGGGCACCGGTTCCGGTACCTGCCGCACATCGGCTCTAACAGCAGGCAAGGATTTCCCTGGGCCGTCCCTCTCCTGCGCTCCATGCAGGAGAAGAGAGCACGGCGACTACCTGTGTGGAAGGAAACACCAAGCGTCAGTTATCTGTTGCATTTCCAGTTACTTGACTGGGGCACAGCCCGGCGGGTTGTTCCCCTGCGGTAACACAAACCTGGGCGATATTTCTCCCCTGATTGTGAAAACACCCACTTCGGAGTCCTGGCTGCCTTCATCAGGTTCAGTGGAAATCGGCCCGGTGGTAGGGCTCCGCTCCGGCAAACGTTGATTGCAATCCAACCATCGCTTTGCGAACGCCGCTGCGACCAGAAGAGGCCGAAAGCAGGGGGGCGGGGAGACGTCAGAAGCAATCGCAGCTTCAGGGCGCGCTTGTACGGTGTTTCCAGAAAGCTCATACTCAAGCGTGTTATGGAGAAAAGCCGGGATCCCCTCAGGTTGGAGAACATCCCAAGCTGCCTTTCCTGCCCGGTGCGGGAGGACAGTCTCTTCTGCCAATTGGGAGATGAGGCGTTGGCGGAACTGAACGCAATGCGCCAAACCAGCGTCCACCCTAAAGGGACCGTGTTGTTCGCAGAAGGGCAGCCGTCGCAGGGGCTTTTTATTCTCTGCTCGGGGCGGGCGAAGCTGACAGCCAATTCTGTAGCGGGCCGCACCATGATTGTGCGGGTGGCCCAGGGCGGGGAGGTGCTGGGCCTGAGCGCCGTGCTGTCGGACCAGCCCTACGAGGTCAGCGCCGTGACCCTGGAACCGGTGCAGGTGAACTTCATCCCGCGATCTAATTTTCTCCACTTCTTGCAAAAACATGGAGACGTATCGCTGCGCGTGGTCCAGCATTTGAGCATGGAACTGCGCCGGGCCTATCGCCAGGTGACTCGAATCGCCCTGGCTCCCACTGCCCAGGCCAAGCTGGCCGGGTTGCTGCTGGAGTGGGCCGGGGCGAGCGGCCAGCCGCCGCGGGAGGGCGCTCAGTTCGAGTTGCAATTGACCCACGAGGAGATTGGTGCGCTGATTGGCAGTTCCCGCGAAACCATCACTCGCCTCTTGACCGACTTCCGCAGCAAAGGTTTGATCCAAACGCAAGGGACCACCATAGCCCTCCCCAATCCCCAAGAACTCGAAGAACTTCTCACCTGAATCCTCTTTCAGTTCCAACGCATTTGTGACGGCAGTCACCGGCCAGCGGGCGTTGCGATCGCCGGCGGGTCACCCCCTGAAATTCCAGCAAGTTGCCGGCTAGCGCCGCTGGGTGTGACGACCATCACATACACTTGGCCCGGTAGCACTTATCCTGTTGAGACCTGTGCCCCCTAGCCCCAGGGGAAGAGCCGCGGGAGGAACATGACAACCAGCCAACTTCCTATAGCGCCTTTGGCAGGCCCGCCTTCTTGGAAACAACGGCTGCTTCGGCAAGTCGCGGGCTTGTTTGTCTTCGAAGCCATCAGCGGATTGATCATGTGGCTGCTGCCCTTCAGCGTGTCTACGCAATTCATGGTGCTTGTCCACACCGCTGTCGGTGTTTTGTTCATCTTCCCGTTTGTGCTCTCGCAGTTCCAACACTTCCCGGTGGGTTGGGCGAAGCCGGATCGTTTTCAGAAGTGGCTGGGGGTCGCGGGCTGCGCAGCCGTAGCGTTGGTCGGTGTCTCTGGCTTGGTGCTGACCTATCAGGCGGCGCTGGGAATAAAGATCAGCTCCCTGTGGCATTACATTCACCTGGTCAGCGGCCTGGCCGTGATCCCGATTGTGATTGTCCATGTGACACCACTGGCGCGCAAGCTGGCGAGGGCGTGGGGGAAGATTCCCGCCGGTCTTGCGCCGGTGCCCTGGCGGCGGGAACTCCTGTGGGTACCCCTGGTCCTGGTGGTGCTGACCTACGGCGCGGCGATGCTCTATGCGCCGGTGAATTATCTAGACTTTCCCTTGCCGGAAGATTACGTCTTTGCCTATGGCGACAACCCCTTTGCTCCTAGCCTGGCGGTGACCGAGAGCGGCCAACCGGTGGCGCCGGTGGCCTTGAACAACTCTAAGTCCTGCGGCACCGCCCGGTGCCACGTTGAGATTTACGACGAGTGGGCGGTGGGCGCGCATCGCTGGTCGGCGACCGACCAGCTCTACCGAGCCGTGGAGGGAATCATGGCGAAGGAAGAGGGCGCGCACGCCACCCGCTACTGCGCCGGCTGCCATGACCCAGTCTCGTTGCTGTCCGGCTACAAGGACGCAGGCAGAGGATTGAACGCTCCCGGCTACGACGAGGGCAGCACTTGTTTGCTCTGCCACGGCATCCGTGAGGTGGACATCCAGGGCAACGGCAACTACGTCTGGCACGCGCCCGAACGCTACGCCTTTGAGAACAAGGCGGGCGTGACGGCGGCCTTTCTGAGCGAGTTCCTGATCCGAGCCTACCCCGACCAGCACAACCAGGACTTCGACTTGACGTTGTCACGCAAGCCGGAGTTCTGCGGCGCCTGCCACAAGCAGTTCATTGACAAGGAAGTAAACAAGTTCGGGTGGGTGCAGCTCCAGAACCAGTACGACGAATGGAAGTCGAGCCATTGGTACCGTGACGGGGATCCGGAACGGATGCTGACCTGCCAGCAGTGCCACATGCAGCTGATGGAGTCAAACGACCCGGGGCGCGGCAACCCCGACGATCCTCTGCGCGGCAACGACAATAAGCACCGCAATCATCGCATTCTGGCTTCCAACCAGTTCATGCCGCTGGCGCTCGAACTGGAGGGAGCCGAGGAGCACGTCAAGTTAGTAGAGGAGTGGCTACGCGGTGAGACTCACATACCGGAGATTGAGGGCAAGTGGGCAAAAGGGCCGGCGGTGCCGGTCACCATTGTTGCCCCCGCGGAAGCCCATTCCGGCCAGCGCCTGCTGGTACGTGTCATCGTCACTAACAACAAGGTAGGCCACAGCTTCCCCACCGGGCCGATGGATTTAATCGAAAGCTGGATTGAGTTTGTAGCCAAGGATGAATCGGGGCGCGTGATTTATCACTCCGGGCTGCTGGATGAGAAGCTGTACGTCGAGCCGGGTTCGTTCACCTTCACGGCTGAGGGCATCGACCAATACGGCAACTTGATTGATCGCCACAATCTTTGGGATATGATCGGCGCCCGCTACAAGCGCTCCATCTTCCCCGGCTATACCGACACGGTCGAGTACGAGTTCACCGTCCCGCGCACGGTCGGGTCACGCTTGCATCTGTCGGCTCGTTTGCGCTACCGCAAACTCAACCAATCCTTCATCGACAAGGTCATGGGCGAAGGGGCTTTCACCGCTCCCATTACCGACATGTCGGAGGACACCGGCACCGTTCTCATCACCGCGCCCCCTGCTCGCGGTCGCACCGCAGGAGGGTAGTTGGCGCACCGGCGGCTCCCCCTTGCAAGCCTTCTCGCTGTCATTCTGCTGCTGACGGCATGCAAGCGGGACGAGCCTGCCCAGCCCGGCGGGCTGCCCGAAGGCGTGTTCGACAGTCTGGCGCGTACCCTGCCCTCTAACCGCCCGGCGGTTACCTTCATTGAGGTTGCGCAACAGAGCGGCCTCACGTTTGTCCACTCGCGCGGCGAGCGCAGCAGCGTGCTGCCGGAAGACATGGGCTCGGGCGCGGCCTGGGGCGACTATGACAACGACGGCTATCCTGACCTGTATCTGGTGAACCAAATCGGTCCCCTGGCTGAGCTTGCCCGGCCGGCCGCGGACGCGCCCGGCAACAAGCTCTACCGCAATCAGGGCGACGGCACCTTCGTGGACGTTACGGCGGCGGCCGGCGTCGGGCACCGTGGCTTTGGCATGGGCGCTTTCTGGGGCGACTACGACAACGACGGCTGCCTCGACCTCTACGTCACCAACTATGGCAAGAGTCTTCTCTATCACAACAACTGCGACGGGACGTTCACCGACGTGGCCGACCGGGCCGGCGTGGCCAACAACCGCTGGGCCACCGGCGCTGTTTGGTTTGACTACAACCGCGACGGTTGGCTCGACCTCTACGTCTGCAACTACGTTGAATTCGACCTCGCGAGTCTTCCCGGCGACCGCGCCTCGCGGCAGTACGGCGTCAACGTACCCTTCACGCTAAACCCAGCCTCCTTTGCCGCTCAGTCCAATCGCCTCTACCGCAACCAGGGTGACGGCACGTTCCGCGACGTCACGCGGCGCGCGGGCGTAGCCGACGCCCAAGGCCGCAGCCTGGTGGTGACCTTTGCCGATTTTGACCTGGATGGCTGGCCCGACCTCTACGTCGGCAACGACATCTCCGCCAACAGCTTCTTCCGCAACCTGGGCAACGGCCGCTTCGCCGACCTCAGCGCTTCCACCGCCACCGAGGAGTACCGGGGCACGATGGGCATCGCAGTGGGCGACTTCGACGACGACGGTGACATGGATTTTTTCCTCACCCACTGGCTGGCGCAGGCCAATGCTCTCTACCAGAACTTGTACAACGACCTGGGGGAAGGCCGGGCCACCAGCCTCTTTTTTGCTGACGCGGCCGACATGGTCGGCATTGGCTCGGTCTCGATGAACGATGTCAGTTGGGGCACAGCTTTTGTGGACTACGACAACGATGGCCGCCGGGACTTAATTGTCATCACCGGCAACACGCTCGAAGAAGCCGCCAACCGCAAGCTGCTGCAACCACAAAAGCCGCGCCTGTTTTGGAATCAGGGCGAGGCGGGCTTCTTCGATTTAGCGCCGGTCTCCGGCCCGGCGCTGAGCCGGGCTTGGAACGGCCGTGGGCTCGCTGCCGCCGATTATGACAACGACGGGGACGTGGATTTTCTGGTCACCACCAACCGTGGCCCGGTCCTTCTGCTCCGCAACCAGGGCGGCAACCGGAACCACTGGTTCAAGCTGCGGCTGCGAGGCGTGGAAAGCAACCGGCAGGGCATTGGGACCAAGGTTTGGATCACTGCGGGTGAGCTCCAGTTGTACCAGGAAGTGGGAACCGGCGGCTCCTATCTTTCCCAGAGCTTCAGCGAGCTGCAGGTTGGACTCGGCACCCGCGAGGCCATCGACCGGTTGGAGTTGCTCTGGCCCAGCGGCGTGCGGCAGGTGTTTGAAAATCTGCCAGCGGACCGCTTGCTGGAAGTGGTGGAGAGCGGGCCGGATGCCGGCCTTAAGCCGCTCGCTATTCATGCTCGCCGCTAGCTTCGGAAATTGACGGCGATAATACAGTCTAAGCGGTTGCTTGTTTCTTCAAAGGGAGCGCGCACCTGCAAGTCTGCCTCGGGCAGGCAAGTGCAGGGATGTCTGGAATTGCGGCTGAACCCAGTAAGACCTAGGGAACTACCCTGCCATCTGGTTGGTTTCGTAAAAGGTCGGCGGCTCGTAGGTCCAACCGCGACGCAGCCGACGGTCCTCGCGCCCGAGCGTGAATCGAAGGTAGCGGCCCAGCAGCGGTGCCACCAGGCGCGACTTCAATCCGAACTCGTGATGAATGTCCGTTAGAATCCGCGAAGTCTTCGCCGACAGCACAGGATCGGAACGGAACCAGTTCCGAGTCGCCCACAGGGCCCCCGCATAGGTGACCGGAAGGTTGCGCGCTTCCCGAGCATAGCGGTTGCGAATCCGCCGGTCCGAGTGATTCTTGTACCGCTGCCAGCCCTGGAGGATTGTCTGTGCCACCCGAATGACGCTCGGCCCGTTCACCGCAAAGTCGCGGTGAAACGCTCGGAGAAGAAACTCGGTCTCCTGGCCGTTCTTGATGTGCGGATGCCTGAAGTTGAACTTGAACTGCCCGTGGGCGTCGGCCTCCGAGCATTCGCTGGGATCCAACAACGTGCCCCGGGCCCGGTGCTCGGCGTGCAGGGGCGTGCCGGGGACGGCCGTGTACAGCATGAACTGATGAAACTCGGTTTCGTGACTGACGGCGTAATCAATGACCGCATCAATGTTCTGCGGCGTGTGCTCCTCCAGCCCGATGATGGTCGAGCCCAGCACGCGAATCCCATGGGACTGGAGCGTGCGCACCAGCTCGCGGGTGTCAATCCCGTTGAG
Source organism: Acidobacteriota bacterium (assembly GCA_022571295.1). Lineage (GTDB taxonomy): Bacteria > Acidobacteriota > Terriglobia > Acidiferrales > 2-02-FULL-67-57 > JACZYA01. Next base: position 25,983 of record JACZYA010000021.1, read on the forward strand.
CTTGGCATAGCGGGCGTCTTTGCCTTCCAGCCCCATCCAGATCCATGAGATACCCAACCCGACAAGTTGTTCCATGGTGTAGAGACGCAACACATGCGCCGAGCTGAAGACAAAGAGCATCCAGGGTTTGTTGTGCTCAACCATCAAGTCCAACAGCCGCAGCGCCCGCTTTCGGTGCAGCAGAAAATTCTCGTCCATGATGAAGAATGACCGGACCCGCAAGGCCTTTTCGATCTCGCACATGACCTGGAATAATTCGTCGCCGGTCTGGTAGAAATGGACGGACTTGCCTTTGCCGCCGAACATGGACGAGGTCGAACAAAAGTTGCACCCCATCGGGCATCCCACCGAAGGGATTATGGTCGCGGCGACATCGCCCGCCTTCGTCCGCATGGCTACGCCCAGGCAGCGCGCGCTGACGCCGGAAAGAATCTTGGGATGGCGGATCGGCTGGCTTTCGTCTTGGCAGAGGAACCGGCGCATCCAGCGCACCCCCTCCCCGTGCACGATGTGGTCGGCGTCCATCCGTTCAGCCACGCCCGGCAGGTTCGCAACGTGCCCGCCGACGACGATGGTGGCCTGCGGCAGATGCGTGCGGATCAGCTCGCACATCTTCTGCACCTTTTCGAGGTTCGGTATGATGGCGCTGATCCCGACCACATCGTAGCGGTGAGTGGTAATCTCCTCGACAAAGCGATCCAGCGTGGGGAAATCCAACAGCGTGCAGGGGGCGTTGAGATTGGACTGAATCAGCATGATGCCCCAGGAGCGGTGGAACATCCGAAGGGAAAAGGCCCGCTGCACCCGGGTCACCTGGTTGTGATACAGCTCCATAGGATTGATTGCCCGACTGCCGTACTCATCGTCCTGGGCATAGGGCCCGAACACGCTGGTCAATAACACCCGGGCGCGCGATCCCAACCGGTGCACAGGGTGCGCGGAAGAACTAATTTGTGTGACAGTAACGCTGGTCGGCATGGTGCTGTATCCTCTTCGGAGGCCCGACGGTGTTGCTACGCTAGGAGGGTTTTTATCGCCCGCACACGGACTCCTCGGCTTGCGCGCTGGTCTCCAGCTCCTCTGCGATTTGCTCGAACCGGGCGGCGATTCTTTCCCGCAATCCGGCATCGGCATCAATCCTCTCCCAAGCATCCGGCTCAATGAACTGGCAGGGAAACGCTTCCTGGGCATACGCTTCACGCACATAGTCACCCAGCAGACAACCTTCGCACTTCTCCGTTCGGAGAACTTGTGCCTGCACGCAATTGAAACTGAGGTTGAATGCGTTGGTCAATCCGTGGCGGCGAATGTTCTCGGCTTCCCCGCGAAGAATCTTAGCTGCTTCCCACTTGGAAGTTATGGTCATGGTGGTCTCCTTGGGCCCCGTGCTGATTGCCGCACCTTGGTTGGATTCCCCATCAAAAACTCTTCCGGCCTCCCACACACGCCCACAGAACTCGTTTCCACCACTGCAGGATTAGGCTTCATGGTTGGCCTTCAGCGCAGGGACTCCGCTGTCTGTTCGCGTTGCGGTTCGCCGGTTCCCGGCACAGCACCCCCCGATTTCTGGCCTCGGCGGCGAATTCCCACAGGTTCTTTGTCTGCAGCAAACGGCGAATCTTGGCGCGGATGGGAGCCCAGTCCTCGTGCAGCGGGCACGAGTTGAGATCGCTACATGGTTTCAGGCCCAGAAAGCAGCGCTCGAACTCGTTTGCTGGCTCAACCGCCGACAGAATGTCCCACAGGTGAATCTCGCGCGGGGAGCGGGCAAACCGGACTCCGCCGCCGGGCCCGCGCACGGCGCGTAAGACACCTGCGCGGGTCAGGCTTTGTAAGACCTTGGCAAGATAGGGAGCGCCCACCCCCAGCGTGTCAGCCAAATCGCCCACCCGGTACAAGCTTCCCTCTGGTTCCAACGCCAGTAGCAGGCTTGCCTGCACCGCCAATTGTGTTGGTCGCCGGTATAGCATCACAAGTAGTTCTGCACCCCAACCGGGGAAACAGAATTGAAGCTCTTTTACTCCTCTAGTGCTGGCTTGTCAGTGATGGCCGTCACATAGAAGGATGGCAGGGAGCGGCGACCCTGGCCCAGCGAAAGTCAATGCGTTGTACTCGTCCAGTAGATTAGTGACACTTGGCCTCCTTTGATTGGGATTGCCACTGGGC
>JACZYA010000131.1 GCA_022571295.1 Acidobacteriota bacterium
CGGGAAACCCAATGGTAAAGCGGAAATACACCTCGCGGCCGAGGTCGTCCAGCAGCAGGATGCTGAAGGTGTCGTACTCGACCTGCTCCTTGACCCGCTCGGCCACTTTGCGGAGGACGGCGTCCAGCTCCGGGGTCGAGTTCAGGTCTTCGGCCACCCGAACCAGGAAGCCCATCGCGGCCGCTTCATCGGTTTGGCTCTCCGGCGTGCGGACGATTTCTTGTGTGTCGGCCAATTTGTCTCTTATCACTTTTTCCATGTGCGACTCACCATCTGTTCATTTGATTACATTCGCCGGGCAATAGTTGCGCCAAATCAACAAAGACCAAGCCAAACAGGATACCAAAATCTAACGCGCTAATCAGTAGTGTCTTAATTGCAGATAGCGGGTCGTTTTGCAAATGGGAAGCTCGCGCCGAGCCCCGTGGCACCTGCCACGGGGCGGTCGTACCGTTTTTTCCACCCGGCGGCAGGTGCCGCCGGGCTCAGCGGTAAAGTCAACATTGTGAAACTATCCCACCACCTAATTTCACACCGAGCCTCCAGGCCCCTGCCTGGGGGAAGCAGAAATCCCTGCAGCGGGGGCCGCAGGGCTCGGCGTGAATTGGGGCAGAGTTCGGAATAGCTCAAATTAGGACACTGCGCGCTAGTCAGACTGGCAGACCATCCGGGTCAAGGTCTGGAAGTGGTAGCCCATGACAGCCAGGGTAATGGCGGTATCGAAGGCGTGGCGATAAAAGGAGAGCATTCATAAAAGGCCGCCCACCTTCTCCTGACCAGCAACCATCTTAGACCAGGGCGCACCGGGCCGACAACGCAAATGGAGCGAGGGGAGAGAAATTTCGCCTCGACGGGTGCTGCGCGGCGCTGAACGGCATGATTGAAGAGGTGGCCAAACAACAACGCCGCTAGCGCACTCAGGCGGCGCGGGTGGCGGCAGCGAAAACCCGGTCGAAGGCCGCCACGAACTTTTCCATCTCCTCCGGCAGGCCCAGGGAAACCCGGATGTGCTCCGGCAAACCCGCAAAGGGCCGCCCGACTCGGATGCCCTGCTCCCGGAACGCCCGAATGACCGGCCGCACCGGCCGGGCCACGTGCACGCAAACGAAATTGGTGTGGGAAGGAATCACCGAGCGTCCGCGCGCGCGCATGGACTGCACCAGAAAGTTGCGGGCGTCTTGATTGCGCTGCTGGTTCTGCCGGACAAAGCCTTCGTCCTCCAGGCTGGCGTAGGCGGCCACGCACCCCAACACGTTGGCGCTGGAGAAAACCACCTCGCGCCGCAACTTCTTTACCAGGGCCCGGGACGCCAAGCCGTAGCCAATCCGCAGTCCGGCCATGCCGTAGATTTTCGAGAACGTACGGGCGATGACCACGTTGCGGCCTACCTCCACCGCGCCCAGCAGGGTGCCGTAGCCGGGGTCTTCTACATAATGGTGATAGGCCTCGTCCACCAGCACCACGGTTTCGCGCGGCACCTTGTCCAGAAACTTCTCAATCGCCGGGCGCGAAACCACCGTGCCGGTGGGATTGTTGGGGTTGCAGATGTACACCAGCCCCGGACGCTCCTGCGCCGCCCGCGCCAGGGCGTCGAGGTTGTGGCGGTAGTCGCCGTCCACAGGAACCTTGACGACTTCCGCCCCGCCCCGCCGGGCGTAGGCCGCCAACGCTTCAAAAGTAGGCGTGGCCTGCACCAAACGCTTGCCCGGCCCCAGGAAGGCGGCGGCGCACATCTTGAGCAACTCGGTGGAGCCGCAGGTCACCACCACGTTCTCCGGAGCAAAGCCGTGGAACGCCGCCAGCTTCTCCTGCAATTTGTCGGCGTAGAAGTCCGGGTAGCGGCAGGCCACCTCGTGCGCTTCAATCATGGCCTCGCGCGCGGTGGGCGAGGGGCCGTAGGGGTTCTCATTGGAATTGAGAAGGACGAGGTTCTTGGGGTCTTTGGGCAGGAGCTTCGCCGGCCAGTAACGGCCGCGAGCGCGGAGCGCAATGTGCTCCTCCATGCCGCGCCCGGCCACCGGGGCCAGCAAGGCCGCCCCCGCTCCCAGCCCCAGCATGTGGGCAAACGTCCGCCGTGAAAATTGCAGCGAAGATGCCATGACTCCCTCCCTAATTCACTTGTGCCTGAAACTCAGGCTGGGGATTCTTCGCTTGCTCCGCTAATAGCAGGGCAGCGCCTGCTTGCCGCAGGCAAGCTCAGAATGACAGGAGCCCGAGTATCAGACTCTTATCTGCCTCCGTCACTCCGCAGACAAGAATGCCTGCCTGCGGTAGGCAGGTCTGCGCCACCAAGCACATCTCGAACCCAGGACGGACATTCCTATTCACTTCCGTCCTAGTAGCGCCCGGCGGCGACCAGTGCGCTGGCAGCAAGGGCTAGGTCACAGGGCCAATCTGCTCCTGCACACGTTTGCGAAAGTCCAGCGGGGCACTGATTCGGGGAAAGGGTTCTTTCGAGCCACCTGTCCCACTAATGATAATCGTTCCGTAACCGAAGATCCTGCCAAAGATTCCTTGATCAACTAAGATTCCTTCTATCTTTTGCAGGAGCGTTTCCAATGAGCGCCGACGGAAGACTCCCACCTTCACCACGACACGCCTGTTTGTCACGGCAAATTCCGAAGTCTTGTAGGTCATCACAGCCGACAGAAGAGGTAACACCCCAATGAGAAGAAGCACGACGCCGACGCCTGGCATATCGCGTGTGAGGGCAGAGAGCCCAAGCATGAGAAAGAGTAGCAGCACGACCGCCGGCCAGACGAAGATGACCCAGTGCAGCGCAGCGCGATAGACCACAGTTTCCCCCGGTAAAAGGTTTTCATCGATGTACCCCATTGTTTCACCTCCTCATGTACTAGAAGCCATCTCATAAAGGCCAAAGCCAGCCGCTGCGTTTGCCGAGGCACTCCCTCAGGGGCTAAAGCCCCTGATCTACAGCGCTTTCTACGGCACGGCTGAAGCCGTGCCCTGACGAAGCCTCCACACACACCATCCTTGAGACAACTTCTAGTAGCGGGTGGCGGTGGCTGGCGCGGCTGACTCTACCGGGGCGCCGGCGGCCTGCTGCACAATCTTGACGCTGGCGGAGGCGCCGATGCGCGTAGCCCCGGCCTGCACCATCTTCTGCAAGTCCTCGTAGGTGCGGATGCCGCCCGCAGCTTTCACACCCATGCCCTGACCCACCACCATCCGCATCAACTCCACGTCCTGCGCGGTGGCGCCGCCGGGGCCGAAGCCGGTGGAGGTCTTGACGAAGTCGGCGCCCGCCAGCAACGCCAACTGGCAGCCGCGAACTTTTTCCTGATCGGTCAGCACAGCGCATTCGAGGATGACTTTGCAGAGCGCGCCGCCGGCGTGGCTGGCTTCCACCACGCCACGAATGTCCTGCTCGACCAGATCGTCGTCGCCCGACTTAAGCGCGCCCACGTTGATGACCATGTCAATTTCCTGCGCGCCCAGCTTGACGGCCTGCTCAGCCTCGTGGGCCTTCACCTGCGGCAGCGTAGCTCCGAGCGGAAAACCCACCACGGTGCAGACCTTGACGGCCGTGCCGCGTAGCGAGGCGGCGGCCAGCGCCACCCAGTAGGGATTGAGGCAGACGCTGGCGAAATCAAATTGCTTGGCTTCTTCGCAGAGCTTGAGGACCTGCTCGCGGGTGGCTTCCGGCTTGAGGAGGGTATGGTCAATCAGGGCCGCCACCTCAGGCGGAATTTCTGTGACACCTAAGCCGGCGCTCAACCGCGCCGCACCCGCCGCCATCACCTGGCGGGCCTTGATGGGGCAAGTCTCCACGCAGCGCTGGTCGCAGCCGGGGCAGACGACTTCGTCAATTTCCAGCCCGCGCAGCTCGCACAACTGGCGGTCGCCCAGGTAACAGAAAATCTGCCGGGTAATCTCCTCGATCAGTTGCTCGATTTGCTGTTCGTTCATGGCGATGGGGCTGGTGGTCATGGCTCAGGAGCGGGCGGCGCGCTCGATGGCGGTGATTTTATCCACGCGGCGTTGATGGCGTCCGCCGGCAAAGTCGGTCTCCAGCCACACGCGGACGATTTCGCGCGCCTGCTCGGGCGTGAGCAGGCGGGCGCCCAGGCTGAGAACGTTGGCGTCATTGTGCTCGCGGCTGTTGCGCGCCGTGGCCCTATCATAGCACTGGGCCGCGCGCACGCCCGGAACCTTGTTGGCGGCCATGGCCGATCCGATGCCGGTGCTGTCAATCACGATGCCGCGCCACGCCGCCCCGCTGGCCACCGCCTGCGCCACCGCGCCGGCGAAGTCGGGATAGTCCACCGAGGCGGTGGAGTGGGTGCCGAGGTCGCGCGCTTCGTAGCCCGACTCCAGCAGGAAGCGCTTGAGGAATTCCTTCAGCTCGTAGCCGCCGTGGTCGGCCCCCAGCACTACCGGGCGGTGCCGGCCCGCGCTGGGCGCGTCCACGGATTCTTCGACGCGAATGCGGACGCCGCGCTCGCGGGCGCGCTCGCGGGCCTCGTCGGTGACGATGGCGTCGCGGGGCACCACCACCTCAGCGCCCCGCGCCAGGGGTTCGATGTCAGCCGCAGTCAGGATGCTTCGGGCCATGCTTTAAGTATCGACGGTGGGCAGGACGCAAACGTCGGGCAGGTTGCGGTACAGCTCGGCGTAGTCGAGCCCGTAGCCCACCACGAACTCGTCGGGAATCTTGAAGCCGATGTAGTCCACCACCACTTCGGTCACGCGGCGGTCGGGCTTGTCGAGCAGGACGGCGATCTTGAGCGAGCACGGCCGGCGGGCCTGCAAAAGGCGGTAGAGGTAGTTGAGGGTGAGCCCGGTGTCGAGGATGTCTTCAATGATGATAACGTGCAGGCCCTCGATGGAGCGGTCGAGGTCTTTGGTGATGCGGACTTCCCCCGAAGGCAGGCTGCCTTTGCCGTAACTGGAGACGGCGATGAAATCTACCGAGACCGGGATGCGGAGCTCGCGCAGCAGATCGGCAAGAAATATGCAGGCGCCTTTGAGGATGCAAATCAGGTGCACGCTCTCGCCCTTGCAGTCGCGCTCGATCTGCCGGGCGATCGCACGCACGCGCTTGCGAATCTGCGCCCGGCGCAGCAGCACCTTGAGCTTTTCCCGCTGGCGCTTCTTGGCCACCACCACCCCCGCGCACGCTTGCTGGACGCTGCTCACTTTACCCTGTGCGACCAGCGCGAGGCAAGAGGCGCGGGGAGTTGCTCGGAATGTAGGCTGGTTGCCCGCGCATGGGAATAGGCGTGCCAGTTCACCACCACCGGCCCTCCCAAGCCCTCAGTCGGGGGCGAACACTCCACAGAATGAAGAGGCCGCCATCAAAAAATTCCCAGTTGGCCTCAGAAATTTCTTCCGTGAGTTCGGATGGGGTCGCCAGCAGTTCCCGGTGCGCACGATCTGAACTTGAAACCGGAGGGCAACCGGTGTAGAGTCCTGCGCAAAGGCGAAATCAGAATTCGCACAAGGTTGTTCGGGGAGGAGGGGGAACCATGGGAATAAGCTGGAAACTCAAGTCACATTGTAAATTTTTGTCTGCAAGAAAATCGTCTCACCAGGGGGAGTTTGGGGGCTCAAGCCTCCGCCGCTACAAACCGGATGTGGTTTGGGCGCTGGGGCTGCTTCTGCTGATGGGATTCGCAGGCCCTTCGGTCTGCTCGGCCCAACCGCAGGTGACTATCATGGAGATCCAGGGGAGCGGACAGTTCTCCCCCTTTGATGGCCAGCTCGTTGAGACCACTGGCGTGGTAACACTGTTCAACTCCTTTGGCTCGAGCTTGTGGATGCAAGACCCAGCCGGGGACGGCGATGCATCGACCTCCGATGGCATCTTCGTCTCGGGCGGAGGCTTCCCGCGCTCCGGGCCCCGGCCTGCCGTAGGCGATTTCATCCGCATCATCGCCCAGGTGCAGGAGCAGCAATTCGGCAATGCGCTCCCGTTGACGCGGCTGCGTCGCGTTGACCTGATCGAGGTACTATCGAGCGCCAACCCGCTGCCGGCCCCGGTCAACCTGGAAGACCTGCCCAACGAACTCATCACCGAAGGCATTGATTTCTGGGAGCCCTTGGAAGGCATGCTGGTCGCGGTGGCCAACGCGCACGTGGTGGCCGCCACCTCTCCCTTCGGTGAATTTGCCATGGCAACCTCCAACGACGCCAAGCCGGGCTCCGGCTTCTTCCCCAAGAACAGCCACCTGCTGATCCGCAGCCTGGGCAGCGAGACGGTGGATTACAACCCCGAGCGCATCCTGGTTGATGACACCAGCCTGAACGACCCCATCATCGTTCAGCCCGGTGATCGGGTGCGCAGCTTAGTGGGGGTGGTTGACTACACCTTCGGCGCCTACAAACTCCAGCCGGTCAGCTTCGATATCAAGACTCACAATCTGCCCAACCTGCCGGCCAGCACGCCCAAGGGATTTGCGGGCGACACCACCATCACCACCTTCAACATCGAGAACCTGTTCGACTTGATCGACAATCCCGACAAAGTTGACGAGCGCAGCACGCCCACACCCGAAGAACTCGATCGGCAGTTGACCAAGCTGGCGCTGGCGATGCTGGTGGTCAATGTCTCCGCCCTGTTTTTCTGGATCGACTCGGGATCGGCTTGGTTTCGCGAGTGCTTCTTGCGCAACCTTCAGGACGAATGGCCTCGCACGACACTTCGCGCCTTCAACCTTTGGTACGTAGACGTTTTGCTAACCTATGAAGTTGACGTCAGCGCCACCATCGCGGGCATCACCAAATCCGCGTGGGGCTTGTGTTTTACCTTGCTGGGGCTGGGGCTTTCCGCCTGGGTTGCTTGGAGGCTAAGGAACCGGGGTGATGCTCACGGAGGAGCATCCGACAGTTTGGTCGTCTTCACGGGATTGTGGCTGCTTGTGGCGGTCATGTTGCCGACGCGCGTTCACGAGCGGTACGTCGTGATGTGCCTGCCGTTCTTGATCGTTCTAGCGTCGGCTGCGTGGGAGCCTCGATCCATCTTGCGATCTGCCGCCGTGATGGGACTGGTCACCGCGGCCTCCTTCCAGCTTACGCACAAGGACTGGCTGCCGCTGGGAGCGGATACCTGGTCAACCGTGCTCGTTTACGCGACGGAGGCAGAGCACGCAAAGTGGGTTGAGCGGATAGAGCCGGAGCGTCGTGGCGAGATCATGCCAATAGGCCAAGCTCTGACCATCTCTCGCAGGCGTTTTATCAAGGCCCATCGGGCCTATGCGCCCTACGAGTGGGCGCTGACCCTCGTGTCGCTGGGATCGTCGGTCGCATTGTTTGTCAGCTTGTCTGCAAGGCCACGTGTGGCACCGCCTACCAGCCGGTGATTGGTGGAGGAAACCGATTCGTGTGACATCACCAACGCCACGGCGCCAGAGCCGATGGTCAACGACGCAAACGCGCCCTTGAGCTGTTGACGGGTCAGGGTCGCGTCCGCCAACAAGGTGGCGATCGTGGTCTCGACCAGCGGACGGCTGCTCTCGCAGGCCACGATCAACCCCTTGGAAATCTGCCCCAGCTCGATCATGTTGGCCAGGCAGATCATCGCGTTGAGGAAACCCAGGCACGCATTCGAGAGGTCGAATATGGTGGTATTCGGGGATAAACCAAGCTGGGCGTGGACGGTCGAGGCCGTCGCCGGCTCCAGGCAGTCCCGTG
>JACZYA010000132.1 GCA_022571295.1 Acidobacteriota bacterium
CACTGGCTTCTTCCCGCCGCCCGCGCCAGCTGAAGAGGCGTCCTGCCCCCCGCGCCTCCGGCAACGGCGCCCACCAAACCTCTGCACGCGGACAGGAGGAGAAAATGCTGCGCCTGGCCCAAATGGTGCAGGAGTCTTTGCTGCCCCCGTCGCGGGCGGAGTTGCCCGGCCTGGAGCTGGCGGCGCGCTTCCTGCCCGCGGCCAACGTCGGCGGCGACTTCTTCGACTACTTCCCCCTCGACTCCCGCCATCTGGCCCTCTACCTGGGCGACGTGCAGGGCAAAGGGCTGGAAGCCGCCCTCTACGGCTTGGTGGCCAGCGGCATCCTGCGCGGCGTCCACAAAGCCGGCGCCCCGCCCTCCAGCGTCCTCACCCTCATCAACCGCCGTCTCTGCTACCGCTCCCTGCCCGGCAAGTTCTCCTGCCTGGGCTACGCCATCGTCGATCTGGCGGAATGCTGCTTGATCTACGCCAGCGCCGGCATTCCGTTTCCCTTGCTGCTGCGCGACGGCGGCGTCACCTCCATCAAACTGACCGGCACCCCCCTCGGCCTCTTCGACACCTGCCAGTTCGACCAGACCGTGGTCAGACTCCGACCCGGCGACCGCCTGCTCTTCTACAGCGACGGCCTGCCCGACTCGCTCCAGTTCCTCTACCCCCATCTGGGCGAAGGCAACGACCAATTGAAGAAACTCGTCGCCGATCACCCCGACCTCTCCGCTGCCGCCTTGGCCGACAAGCTCCTCGCCCGCCTCCAACCTCCCGCCACTTCCCCCCGTGCCGCAAAGAGCCACAACGGCGACCGCCACCCCCGCAGCCAACTCGCCGACGACGCCACCTTCATGGTCATCCACCTCCACTAACCGACGCACCTACGCTTTGTCATTCCGAGCAAGGCCCCGCCATCGCCTGCCTACAGCAGGCGGGGCGGGCAAGCGAGGAATCTGCTTTTGAATTGAATTTAGTGGTGCAAACCGCGCCGCGAAACACGGACGGAACCACACGGCGGGTCAACCCTTCAGGGTTGATAAACGAAGTACCGAGTCAATTAGCGGGCTTTAGCCTGCTCGCGGTAGGCAGGTCTGCCCTACTGACTGTAGTGGCGCAGACATTCTTGTCTGCGACGTATGGCTATTGCCGCCTCACGTACCAACCCGGGTATTGCCAAGGATCAACGGTCAGCCCGACTTTCACGGAATTCTCCAGCATATACTCCAGCTTTTCTTGTGGCTCCGCTTGATCCCGAACGATTCGTCCTGCCAGAGCCTCCCTCTTACTCCCCGCTTCCCGTTTATCTGACGCGCGGTAACCCCTTTGATCCCTTTCAAAATCCGGCTCAAGCTGAAGCCGGCACTCGGCGCAAGCACGAGGTGGACATGATTAGGCATGACCACTAATGCCACCAACTCATAGTACTTCCCGTCGCCGGAAAGAATGTGCTCTCGCACCAACGAAATCTCTTTCGTGCTTAACCGGCCCTTGGCAAGACGAAAAGTCACGAAGTAGGTGGAACCCTTCAGCCTCCAGTGAGGCAGCCGACGGTGTGCAACACGAAGAGTTGCGTCATCTCTCGTGAAGAAGGCAGACAAGAATGTCTGCCCCACCATCCTATTGGCTTTTTGAAATAAACTTTTGTGACAGAAGCCCCACGCAATTTAGTGGCGCAGACATCGTTGTTTGCAGCCTACTCGATCCCTAAGATCAGCGGCGCGGATATTCCCCGGCATGGCCGATAAACCCTGTCAAACCGGTGGCGCAGACCTGCCTGCGGTAGGCAGGCATTCTTGTCTGCGTCTTGGTCGGCTGTGGGCTAGCGGCCGCGAGGGACTACACAACTCACTTTTCGGTAGGGAAGCCGGCTTCGTTCCAAGCGCGCCAGCCACCCCACATGGAGGTCACGTTCTTGTAGCCCATCTTCTGAAGGTTGTCGCCCGCCAGCGCCGAGCGGAACCCGCCCCCGCAGTAGAGCACCAGCGGCGTTTCGAAGTCCGGCACCAAACCCTCGATGTCGCGCTCCACAATCCCCTTGCAGAGCGAGACCGCGCCCGGCAGCCGCCCGCGCGCGAACTCCTCACCCTCGCGCACGTCCAGCAGGCGGAACGCCTCGCCTTTGTCCAGCTTTTGCTTGACCTGCTCGACCGACAACTCCGGGACGCGCTGCCGCGCCTCCTCTACCAACGTCAAAAAACGCGACGAATGTTTCTGGCTCATGACTGTTTCCCTCGGCGGCTCGCCATCTGCTTCTCCACCAGATCGCGGGTGGCGTTCAGGTTGCGGGCCACGTCCAGCAGCAGGAAGAAGATCTCCGCCGCCGCTCGCACCACAATGAAATAGGCTCCCGCCGCCCCCAGCGCCATGGCACTGTGCGCCACCCGATCCAGCAGCGGCTCTTCCGCAAACAGCAGCACCAGCACCGCGAATATCACGCCTACCACCAGTCCCGCAAAACCGGTGAGGTTAATCATCTTGGCGTAGAGCCGCAGCGCCGGGTAGCGTTCCCGGTCGTTCCCCTGGCGGCGGCGATCCCAATTCGGCGGCATTGTCTCTCCTCCCGAGCGGGTCGGATCCGGCAGGCGCTTCCTTCCCCCGGCTCGGCTAGCCCCTGAACTGGCGGCTGTCGGCAGTCTAGGCCAGCCCCTCCGCCAAACACAAGTCCCTTCTCGGCCGAAAGCACCTGTGCCGCTCTCCCCGCAAGGACCACCTTGGCATATTAAGAAACGAAGTTTTCTGAAACCGCACGCGCTCGGACTGCATCCAACCTCCCATCAACCCGGTGGGAGGCAACAGTGGACACCCGCAGGACCGACACTCAAACCGCCGCACTTCCCGCCCAACCCCTTCGCCGATGTAGCACCTTCACCCACGGGCCTTCTCCCGACGGCAGCCGCGCCTAGCTAAGACCTAACTCTTAGAACACAAAAGCTGAGCCGCCCAGGGGAGCAGCCTAGAGCGGCCAGCAGGCATGTTTTCTTGCGCCGCCCGCGCCGCTGTTCTCTTTCCTAAAAAGTTTGACAGGAGGAAAATACCATGAGCATCACCGATGAAGTCGTAAGAGCCAATCAAAGCTACGCCCGCAGCTTTACGCTCGGGACTCTTTCCATCCCGCCCGCCCGCAAGCTGGCGGTGGTGGCCTGCATGGACGCCCGCTTGACGGTGGAGCTGATGCTGGGCCTCAAGACCGGCGACGCCCACATCATCCGCAACGCCGGCGGCATCGTGACCGAAGATGCCGTGCGTTCGCTCCTCATCTCCCACCACCTGCTGGGCACCGAGGAGTTCGTCATCATCAACCACACCGACTGCGGCATGCTCACCTTCAAGGACGAGGAGTTGCACGCCCGCCTCCAGCAGCAGACCGGCACCACGGCGGTGTCCCCGGCGCGCTTCCACGCTTTCAGTAACTTGGAGGAGAACGTCCGCGGGCAAATCCAGAAGCTCCGCTCGCATCCGTGGGTGCCCCGGCAGATTCCCGTGCGGGGCTTCATCTACGACGTCAAGACCGGCCAACTCAACGAGGTCGCACCCTGACGCCGGAGCGGTTGTCAGGGCCTGTCCGCCGGCGGCGGACAGGCCCCGCACGGCCGGAAACCACTTGAAGCCCAAGCGGAACTTGGTGCATCCTTAGCACAGCCGCCCTGCCGTTGCGGCCACACTCAAAAGGAGACTCTCATGGCCGACGTCAAAATCACTGTGCTGCCCAACGGACCCCTGCTGGTGGAAGGGGAGACCACCTTGCAGGACGCCGAGGGCAAGCCCATCGAGAGCGCGACCCCCAAGCTGGCCCTCTGCCGCTGCGGTGCTTCTAATAAGAAACCTTTCTGCGACGGCTCCCACAGCCGCACCGGCTTCCAGGGCTAACACGCTGCCGCCGCCCGTGCGCCAACAGGGCAGGAAGCCTCAGCGCCGCCAAGCTGCGCCGACCGGCCTGCACCCACACCCGCAGCAGAGGGAAAGGCGAGCTTTCCCTGGCCCGACCTGAAACCACTCCGCCTGAGCACCCTGTAGAGTGCTGGAGTAGGAGCGCCCCGTTTTCCCCTTGAGAGCTCCCGCTGCTTGACTGTTAGTTTCCTCACTGTTCCCCTCATCGATGCGACCAAGAGGCAGACCAAGCAAACACAATTCGCTTAAGTATAACTACATAAAAGAGATATGGAGTTTCCGGTGTGAGTCCAAAGCCGATGGTTCTCTTGGAATATGACTTTAGTCCCATTGCTAGGACAGGGGTCACAGGATATCTTTAATAGCGGGGCCAGAGGGCGTAGTGAAGCTCAGTTCGTCGGGGGCGCACCCGCCCAATGCGCGGGCGTGGTAGGGAATGAAAAAGAACAAACAGTCCGAGTCGAACGGACTCCGCAAGGCGGCCATCCTACTGACCATTCTTGGGGATGAAGCCGCCGGCGCCATCTACCGCGAACTACCCGAAGAAGACGTGCAGCAGTTGACGCAGGAGATCGTCGAGCTGGACTACATCTCCCCCGAGCAGGCCTCGCAGGTGCTCGAGGACTACCACCGCTTGTCGCTCACACAAGAGTATCTCGCCCAGGGAGGCACCGCCTACGCCGCCCAACTGCTGGTCAAAACCTTCGGAAAGGAGTCGGCTAAGTCACTTCTGGCGCAGGTCGAGGAAACCCAGGAGGCCAGGAGCAGCAATTTGGACTCCCTGCGCCGGGCCGACCCCCAGCAACTGGCAAAGTTCATGGAGAGCGAGCACCCGCAGACCATCGCGCTGGTGCTGGCTCACCTGGGAGTGCAGCATGCCGTGGGCTTGTTGAAACTGCTGCCGCACGAGATGCAAGCCCAGGTGGTGGCGCGCTTGGCCGAAATGCAGCAGTTCTCTCCCGAGACGGCCAAAATGATATCGCTCGTCTTGCACAACAAGCTCCAGTCGTTGGGCGAACAGAACCGCCGTGCCTACGCCGGCGTCGAGGCCGTGGCCGACCTCATGAACCGGCTGGATCTTCCCACCAGCAAGACCACCCTGGGGTCGATCGAGCAAGCCGATCCCAAGCTGGCTTTGGCCATCCGTAACTCCATGTTTATCTTCGAGGACCTGTTGACCGTGCCCGACGTCAGCATCCGCGAACTCCTGGGCCAAGTGGATAAAAAGTCTCTCGCCATCGCCCTCAAGGGCGCGCCCGATGATTTAAAGAACCACCTCTTCAAGTCCATGTCCTCCCGCGCCGCCCAGATGCTCAAGGAAGATATGGAGGTGCTCGGCCCCATCCGCGCGCGCGAGGTCGTCACCGCTCAACAGGAGATTGTCAACCTGGCCCGCAAGCTGGAAGCCGAAGGGAAACTGATCCTGAAACCCGAAATGGAAGAGGAGCTCGTCGTCTGACCCCCGCCCCGCCGCCGCCAAGTCCTCCGGCGTCACGCCCACGTCCGTCCCGGTATAGAACCGACCCCGCAGGCTCCCCACCAGTTGGCCGTAGGCCTCGAACGCTTCTGCGCGCTTCAACCCCGGGTGGTCGAGGATGACCGCCTTGCCGCCCCCGCAGGGCAGCTCCGCCAGCGCCGCTTTGTAGGTCATCGCGCGCGAAAGCCGCAGCGCGTCCGCCAACGCCTCCTCTTCCGTAGCGTAGCGCCACAGCCGCGTGCCGCCCAGCGCCGGCCCCAGCGTGGTGTCGTGAATCGCCAGGAAGCCGCGCAGGCCCGCGGCCCGGTTCTGGAACGCAATCACCTGCTCGTGATCGTCCGCCGCCATTTGTTCCAGTAGATTCATCGAGGTTCTCCCCCGCCTAACATTCTACCAAGCCAGACCCAGCCGACGCGACAAGCGCAGCGGTCAGGTCAAGACAACCTAATGCCCGGTAGTGGATCATTTTGCAAATGGGAAGTTTGCGCCGATGGGATCCGTGCGCGGGTTAGCCGTATCCAAGTGAATAAAGTCGGTGCCATGTCTGGGCTTTGTGTGGAGTGAGGGCATGGTGCCCCGAAGTTAGGAGAGCAGCCAATCCGGCTCAGCGTTTAACTCGCCAGGCATCCGGGCCGGCCTCGACAGAAGGCGGGCGCTCGAAGATTCCGGGGTCGTATTCCACATTGAATTGATAGACTCTTGCTATTTTGGCACTGTCGCCTACGCGATACTTGCTTGGGACTTGAATCCCATCAACTTCAACGTAATCAAAGAACTGATAGGTCTCCCACGTCTTTTCCATGTCGGACAGGGTCACGAATTCAATGCGCGCAAGAAGAAAGGTCTTAGTGTCCAGATAATACTTGGCTACCCAGTCCCCGGCTCGTACGTAAACAACATGGAAAGTCTTCGACTTTATTCGTTGGGAAGTCGCTTTGAAAGGAACAATCTGAAGCCAGGGGCTTTCGATCATTTCACGCAAGTGAAAAAAGGGCAAATTAGGCTCTATGGTATGGGTCAAGCGTCTCGGCGACTTCGGATCGTTTGGGTATGTCAGCCAGTTGTAATTCCGTTCCGGGTTTATCATCTTTACCCTAAGACCGAGTTTCCCAGGTCGATAATCGTCCCAGCTCCACGATTTGTCTGGCAGAACAACTAGTGTGACGTGAAGGTTACGAGCACGCTTGAAGGGAGTAACCCAGTATTTAAAGTCTTTTGTAATAAGAACGCTGCGTATTGCGTGCAAACGTTCCCGGCCCCCCTTGGCAGCAATGGCCTTTTCCCAAAGCTCTTCAGCGTCGGCTTGCGAGGAAGCGTCCACAGACATCGTAGTGCCGGACCCAAGCGCTAGAGGGAACCCGCCGAGCATAAAACTCAACAAAAGGAAATACACCATCACCCACCCCATCATCTAAATCCAAAAAAACTTCCCAGCAACCCAGGGAGTACTTCGCCGAATGCTTGGCCTACGAACCCCCCGGAAGCATTGGTAGGGATTGAAACGATCGATGTCGAAGTATCCTCCACGGCCGAACCCGGGGTTGGTGATTCGCTCTTGATATGGTGACTGATTCTTCGAATCATATCTGGAACTGTTCTGTCTACGAGTGCTGCCGCCGGCCACCACCTTCTTCACCCGCGTTCTCGCACCATTGAGTTGCCCAACTCCCATGAAGTGGTGGACGTGAGGGGAGTCGAACCCCTGACCTCCGCAGTGCAAGTTCGGAGACCGATGTTACAAGGGATGAGAAGGAGTGAGCTCAAGTGGTACGTCTCACTTGAGTTGCCTCGATTCGGCAGGGCGGGAAGTGATACTGACGCACACCGAGAAACAAGCACTTATCTGGGCTAGGATGGCAGGGTTACGACACAATCCACGACACACGCGCTCACGTCGCTCGTTCCGCCCTGCCATTGTCCCGAATCATTGTCCGAAGGGGGCTTCGAGGAGGGCTTGTACAAGCACTCGGTTGCGCGAGGCCCAAAAAAAATGGCAAAAATTTTTGCTGCATGTGCAACATCTGGTTCACACCAAGCTAGCTTGGCACAAACGCAACGTCAGTCTCCTGAACCTGGATGTGATTGCGATGGGATTCGGTCTTTCACTCTCACGGTTGTCCTCGAAACAGTAGTACCCACAGGGTCAGTCCCACACCATTCCTTGGTTCGCGTTGACTTGCTTGGGGGCGAGGGCTAGGATGGCGGCCAAGAGAGGTTCCTTCCCATGACTGGCTACGAAACAACCTACTCGCAAATGCCAGATGAACAATTGCTCCGTCTGGCTGAGGCGCAGTCC
>JACZYA010000133.1 GCA_022571295.1 Acidobacteriota bacterium
TCCTTCTTTCATCCACTCAGCAACTAGGTGCGCAAGAAATGTTTGTGCTTTCTGGACCCATTCCGTTGTTTCTGGACGACCTGGAAGCTGTTCTTGCTCGTCGAAGGTGCCGGACGTGCGTCGGCTGAGTTCGTACACCGCAACCGAGGAAACATGAACCAAGCGTTTTTGGTGCTGCGCGCTCAGCCGCGCTATGTTCATCGCCCCAAGGCTGTTGGTCTCGAAAAACAAGAGTTGATCTTTTCGGTCTCGTTCTTCTGTTTGCGGATTTCTCGCTGCAAGGTGAATGAGAACATCGCTTCGGCTAATAAGTTGCTCAAGGGCTGCTCTGTTGAACAGGTCGCCAAGAATCGTCTCAACATTACCGCCCGCAAAGCGCGATGGCCTGCGCACCAGAGCTAAGATGCTTATGCTTGGCTTGCTGGCAAGAAATCTCACGAGCGCGTCTCCAATCATGCCAGTGGCACCTGTTACGCCGAGAACGAGAGGTTTCTCAAACATCCCCTTCTCCTTTGCTCGCCCTCAGTTCGGAAATCTTGACCGCCAACCCGAGCTGCACGGACCGTTCTGCAGCCTCAATCACCTCCATAGCATGGAATGCACGCTGAGCGGATGCTCCAGCCTGCCGACCACACACTACCGCGTCCACAAAATCGAGAAGGTCGCGCGCGACGTGGGCTTCGTCAAGCCGGTCGTGTTCTTCACCGAGACCCGTACCGAACTCCTCACGTCGCCCCTTGGCCTCGCCAATGCGGCGCAGCACAAGTTCGTAGCGTGAGCTTCGATCTGGAAGTCGCCGTACCTCAAGGGTGCCTTCCGATCCAGATATTGCCAAGTGCCCCCAATGGAGAATTTCTGGGTTTGCGGAGAAAGCAGTGCAGATGACTGCCAGACGATTCTGCTCCAGTTCAAGGGCAAGTACGGCGTTGTCAGGCGCTTCTACCTGAATCTTCTTGCGGTTCCATTGCCGCTCCGGCACCGGACAACTCGTGAAAGAGGTAACCCGGCAGGCACGACCCAGTATGCCCGTGATCGCATGGATGGAGTAGATTCCCATGTCACGGAGCGCTCCCCCTCCAGGTCGAAAGTACCACGAGGGATCGAGATCTTTGCCGCGCAGCGCCTCATATTCATGGCCGGGCGCCAGGTTGATGCCTATTGCCATATAGACCTTTCCCAGCACCCCCGAGTTTACTAGCTCGTGTGCCCGGCGATAGGCGGGAAGAAGCATCTGCCCCGGCGACGCGGAAAGCACCCGGCCTCGCTCACGTGCAACACGGATGAGTTCCTTCGCCTCCCCCAAGGTCTGCGTGATTGTCTTCTGGACGTAGACGTGGCGTCCGTGCAAAAGGGCCGCGAGCGCCTGTTGGTGATGGAGCGGTATAGGTGTGGCTATGGCCACAGCCTCTGCATCGGAGTCGGAAAGCAGGTCAGAAAAATTGGCAAAAGTTTTCTTGATTTTGAATCTTTCGGCCAGAGCCTTCAGGCGTGCTTCCGATCTATCGCAGAGCGCTACCACCTCCACGCGATTGCGTTCGAGCATGAGGTGCGGGAGCAAGCCACGCTCAGTAATGCTGCCACATCCCACGATGGCAAGACGTAGCTTACCCATATTCGGGTTCTCCTGTTTCTAGTCTGCTCTCTTGCAGGCCATACGATGAATCTATTGTCGCTCGGACAAACCTGAAGAACAACCCACCGCCGTGCCCACGCCGCTATGTCCAGCTTGCGAAGAGGGCTGAGGGGGAGCAGACGTTCTGGTTTCTTGAGCGCATAGGGCTGGACCGACAGTTTCTGAGGAGAATAGGCAGGGGGCAGTAGGTCTTCGCGCACGCCTGGAAGCAGCGTGTGAGAGTCAGTCTGGCCTCATGCTTCGTGCGGTCTCCTGCTGTGGAAGCAGTTACTTCGGGGATCAAGGAAAAACTCTCTGAGCAATCCCAACCGTGGATCGAACTGCGTCCTGAAGTTATCAAGGGCGCCGACAGCAATCCCTGGTCGGCATTTCGTGATGGGGATTCCTTCCTTCCCGGTGGGCTTGTGGTTTAATCCGTTGCCGTTCCCGTTCTTTCTCATGTCTCCTGCTGAGGTTCGCTGGTGGGTTCAGGTGCGGGAGGCAAAGCGGGAGGGGCTGGACTCTTGATTTCCGCCACTTCCTTATCCGGCAGAGAGTATCGGTCGCGCCATTCGGCAGGGATATTCATGAAGATTGGGTTCACCGATGTTTCCGGCTCAAAGAGATTCACCCGGCTCAAACTCCCCAGCAGCTTCGCGGCGTAGCTTGACCCTTTTTTGTCCCCTTCCCCGTCCAGCGAGTTACGAATCAGCACAGCCTCAACCAACTGCTCCAGTTCTGCCTTGCTGAGACTATGATCCTGTGTGGCAATCAACTCCCGTGCCTGCTGCATACTTTCTTCGTGGATGGCTTGGGCAAGAGCGGGAACCTGTCGCTGCATATTGGTGATCCCCTTGTCGGCGCAAGCCTCACTGTAGCCAGCCTCAAGTAGAGCTTCACGGTCGGTAGCTCCCCGCCTGAGAGCACGCGCCACCTGTCTGTGCTTGTCGGTAACTTTGGGCTTTCGCGCCATTTTTACCTCTCCCTTCTATAATACCATTCCGGGTTGTATTCCCGTCCTATTCAGGGTTGCCAGAAGGGAATCCTACTGTGAATCGCAGGCTGTTCCCCAGCTTGCAACACACTCAAAAGGCAGCATTGAAAGACAGGATGGCCAAGGACCAACAAGGGATTAGCGGGTAGATTGTCCCGCTCCCGCGCTCGCCTGGAGGCGAAATCAGCACAGGAGGTGGACAAAAGGCGGACAAAACTTGAGTAAGGGCCAGATTCGTGATAATTACAAAGGGTTTGTGGCGCTTGAATGAAGGTCTGCAAAACCTCCATTCGTAGGTTCGAATCCCACCCGCGCCTCCAAACACTCTTTACCTCGGGGAAGATGAGCGGCGTAGCTCGTCGCTTCCTTCACCGCCCCGGATCAGCGAAAATGGTGCTACACCGAGGACTGTCCGGCTTGCTCGCCAGCGTGGCCATTGCCATGGCCGCAGTTTTTCTTGCGGACCAGTATGGAGCACCCCTGATGCTGCTTGCTTTGCTCCTGGGTGTGCTGTTCAACTTCCTGTCGGTAAAAGGGCGCTGCGTCGCGGGGATCGAAATCGCTTCGGAACAGGTCCTGCAGGTTGGTGTAGCATTGCTGGGCGCACGCATCACGGTGGAAAAGATTACAGGCCTCGGCGCCGCGCCCATTGCGTCCGTCGCTGGCGCCGTGATCCTGACCATTCTCCTGGGGGCAGCGGCCGGACGCCTGACTGGACTCGGCACCCGTTTTGGTGTGCTGACTGGGGGCGCCGTCGCGATTTGTGGCGCCTCGGCGGCGCTCGCCATCGCCGCGGTGCTTCCGAAGCACGAGGAAAGCGAGCGCGACACCATCTTCACGGTTGTCGGGGTGACTTCGCTGAGCACCCTGGCCATGGTCCTCTATCCTTTGATCGTCCCGCTCCTCGCTCTCAATCCGGAGGAAGCCGGTCTCTTCCTCGGTGGCACGATCCACAACGTAGCTCAGGTTGTTGGAGCTGGCTACAGCGTTTCTGAACAGACGGGCGACGTGGCAACCGTCACCAAGCTCATGCGGGTGTCGATGCTGGTGCCCGTGGTGCTGGGCTTGTCACTTGTGTTCCGAGGGAAAAAGATCGGTGGGGGTCGAAAGTTCGCTCTGCCACTGCCGGGTTTCATTATTGCCTTTGTGGTGATTGTTGGTCTGAACAGTGCGGGCGCAATTCCCGAACCGCTCCGACTAGCGATCGTGGCTCTGTCGCGCTGGTGTCTTGTGACTGCAATCGCGGCACTCGGCATGAAGACATCGCTCAAGGCTCTGGCCCAAGTCGGAATCCGGCCCATCACCTTAATCGTGGGCCAGACCCTTTTTCTTGCCCTGCTGGTTTTGGGATTGGTGGTGTTCGTGTTTTGATCCGAACCGAAAAGAATGGCGGTATGGTTCGGTGGCAATCAGCGCAATCGACGACAGGCAGGACAGAGCATCGGCCGAATCGGCAATACAATAAAACCTCTCCGATACAGTGAAAACTTACGTTGACCTTGCCCTTGTTACGGCGATAGGATGACGGCACCGGGGATACCTACGAAGCGAATAGCAAGCGTCAGGAGGCGCAAGGCCTGTGCTTCGGCACGTCCCGCAAGAGCGATGAAACGGGTTGACAAAATCAGCCTCATCTTGAAACACAAGGGCGGCACGGCCTGGTCTGTGACCCCCACTGCCTCGGTCTACGAGGCAATCGAAATGATGGCCGACAAGCAAGTGGGGGCTTTACTGGTGATCTCCGAGGGCAAGCTGGCCGGGATCATCTCTGAGCGTGATTACACCCGCAAAGTTATTCTGAAAGGAAAGTCCTCCAAGCAAACTCGGGTCAAGGAAATCATGACCAGTCCGGTAGTTTTCGTTACGCCGGAGCATACCGTGGACGAGTGCATGAAAGTTATGACCACCAACCGCATACGTCACCTTCCGGTGGTGGAAAGCAAAAAAGTGGTGGGTGTTGTTTCCATTGGTGATTTGGTGCACTGGATCATCTCAGTGCAAGAGGAAACCATCGGCCAACTGGAGAACTACATCACCGGAAAGTATCCGGCGTGAAGCGCTGACCGCCTCTCCTGCCTCGCCTGCGTGATTCAAAACTCGCTCTGACTGCCGGGCTGCGGAGAAAATTCCCCATCTGGAAGCGCGCGAGTTCTCTAGCAGGTTGTTGAAAAACCCGTTTGGTTGTCATTCCGAGGAGCCTGCCTGCCGCAGGCAGGCCGAAGGCGACGAGGAATCTGTTTTTTCCTGGGTTTTGGAGCAAAAGCAGATTCCTCGCTTCGCTCGGAATGACAAATCGAACCGTTTTTCAACAAGCTGCTAGGTTTCCTTGAGGGCGGCTACGAGGTCCAGCGCCATCTTTTTTGCATCGCCAAAAAGCATAAGCGTATTGTCGGCCGCAAAGAGGGGATTGGGAATGCCCGCGAATCCCGGGCTGAGGCTGCGCTTGACGACGACAACCGAACGCGCCTCATCCACATTGAGGATCGGCATGCCGGCAATGGGAATCGAAGGGTCGTCATCTCGGGCCATCGGGTTGACCACGTCGTTGGCTCCAACCACCAGCACCACATCCGTTTGCCGGAAAGTGGGATTGATCTGGTCTATATCTTTCAACTTTTCGTAAGGAATGTTGGCCTCCGCCAGCAGGACATTCATGTGTCCCGGCATGCGCCCGGCCACGGGATGAATCGCAAAGTCCACCTCCACTCCCTTGGATTCAAGCAGGTTGGCCAGGTCCTGGATGGCGTACTGGGCCTGCGCGACCGCCATCCCGTATCCGGGGGCGATCACCACCCGCCGGGCACCGTCCAACAGCATCGCCACTTCCTCGGCTGAGGCTGCTTTCACTCGACCGGCGTAGATATCCTCGCTCTCAGTTGCCGTGGCGACCACCGCGCCTACCCCGGCGAACACGACGTTGGGCAGGGAGCGGTTCATCGCCCGGCACATCAGGGCAGTGAGGATGAATCCGGCGGCGCCTACCAGTGAGCCCGCAATGATAAGCACGCTATTGTTCAGGACCCACCCGTGACCCGCAGCCGCAATGCCCGAATAAGCATTGAGGAGCGAAATGACCACCGGCATGTCGGCTCCGCCGATGGGTATCACCAACATGATCCCAAGCAGAGAAGCAACTCCGACCAAGATCCAGAACGACAGCGAAGAGGTAGGATCTGCCACCAGCCAGGCACTCAGGCCCAGGCAGACCAACACCAGTATTGCGTTTATCACATGCCGGCCTGGCAGCAAGATCGGGCGTTCCTTGATCAGTCCCTGAAGTTTGCCAAAAGCGATCCCGCTCCCGGTGAAGGAGATGGCGCCGATCAACGCAGCGCCCGCCGCCGACAACGTAAACTGGAAATCTATCGCTTCGACAAATCCTCCCCGGAGGGCTTCCTCCAAGGCGGCTCCCACTGCCAGCGCCGAGGCGCCGCCTCCGAAGCCGTTGAAGATGGCGACCACTTGTGGGATCGCGGTCATGGGGGCGCGGTAGGCCATGACCGCGCCGATCAAGGCTCCCACCACTATGCCAGCCACGATGACTTCGAAGCTGACGATGCGCTTGTCCAAAAGGGTAACCACAATCGCCAGGAGCATGCCCGCCGACCCCAGCAAGTTGCCCCGCACCGCCGTGCGGGGATGGGACAGTCCTTTGAGGCCGAGGATAAAAAGGACTGCCGCGACGAGGTAGAAAAGGTTGATGAGTTCTATTGACATCCCTAGTTTTTCCCGCGGAACATCCCCAGCATACGGTGCGTCACCAGGAAGCCTCCCACCACGTTGGCGGTCGCCATGGCCACGGCGATGAACCCAAGAATGGTGGTGAGCGTAGTCAACTGCATGCCCGACGTCACCAACGTCCCCACCAGCGTGATGCCTGAGATTGCATTCGCTCCCGACATGAGCGGTGTGTGCAACAGCGGCGGCACCTTGGTGATTACTTCAAAGCCTACAAACAAGGCCAACACAAATATGGTCAGAGCCGCGACGAAAACTTCCATCAGGAGTTACTCCTTTCATCGGTTGGCGCGCTGGACGCGGGCAGGCCGAGCAGCTCGCGCACCCGAGCGTTGACCACCTCTCCCTGGTGTGTGAGGAGGGTGTCCCGAATGATCTGGTCTTCCAGGTCAACGCGGAGCTTGCCGTTTTTCACCAGGTTTAGGAGAAAGGCGGTGACGTTTTTGGCGTACATCTGGCTGGCGTGGTAGGGGATGGTGGAGGGAAGGTTGGTGGGCCCCAGTATGGTGACCCCGTGCGCCTCTATCGCTTCTCCGGGCCGAGTGAGCTCGCAGTTGCCGCCTCCCTCAGCCGCCACGTCTACGATGACGGACCCGGGGCGCATCCCTTCGACCATCGCTTGCGTGAGCAGCGTAGGCGCTTTCTTGCCGGGAATCGCTGCGGTGGTAATGACCACGTCGCTTTCGGCCACCACCTGCGTCATCATTTCTCGCTGGCGGCGATAGAACTCCTCGCCCATGGCCTGAGCGTACCCGCCCGACGCTTCCGCTTTCTCGGTCTCCAACTTCAGTACAAGGAACTTGGCCCCCAAGCTCTCCACCTGCTCTTTCACCGCTGGTCGGACATCGTAGGCCTGCACGACTGCGCCCAGGCGTCGGGAGGTGGCAATGGCCTGGAGTCCGGCCACGCCTGCTCCCACCACAAACACGCGCGCTGGGGTGATGGTTCCGGCGGCGGTAATCATCATGGGGTACATCTTCTGGAGCGCGCCGGCGCCCAGCAGGGCGGCTTTGTAGCCGGCTATCGTGGCCATTGCGCTCAAAGCGTCCATGGGTTGTGCCCGGCTGATGCGCGGGAGCAGCTCGAGCGCAAAGGCGGTAATGCCTCTGCTTGCAAGTTCCTGTGCGGTTTCCGGCGCTCCCAAAGGGTTCAGGAGACCGAGCACTACCTGGCCGGAGTGGAGCAACT